>NZ_SMKT01000064.1 GCF_004348735.1 Actinomadura sp. KC06 | reverse complement strand
GAACACCCCCCCGCGCGCCCCCTGCGGGACGTCGCTCACCGGCTGGCGGATCTCACCGCCCTCCACCGTCGACCCCCGGATCACCCCGGACCTGATGCGGAACATGCCCGTGGCGAGATCGCCCGCGTTCTCGAACCGCACGCGCACCGGCCCCACGAAGGAGTACCCCTGCTCCTTCGCGTACTCGCGCGCGAGGTTCGCCAGCTCCTGGCTCAGGCTGTCGGCGTACACCTGGAGCCGCTGCCCGTCCTGCTGAGAGATCTCGACGACGAAGTCGTTCGGAACGAGCGTGCGGCCCTGCGCCACGATCGCCGCCCGATCGTCCATCTCGCGCTGCACAGCACTGGCCACCTCGACCGGCTGCAGCTCAGACTTGAAGGCACGGGCGAAGGCCCCTTCGACCATGCCCTCGAGCCGTCGCTCGAAGCGCTGAATGACGCCCACGGGCACCTCCCTTCCCCACTGGTAGACGATCGTATCGGTGCGAAGGTTCGCCTGGCGTATCTGGATACCTAACCACTCCCGGCTGCGTGCTAGCCTTTTCAGGCACCCGGAACCGGGTGCGCACCCTAGGGCGGGTGGCGGAACGGCAGACGCGCACGGTTCAGGTCCGTGTGTCCGAAAGGATGTGAGGGTTCAAATCCCTCCTCGCCCACGAAGGGGTACAGACGAAAGTCGTTGCCCCACAGTGACGGAACAAACCCCGGAGCATCAAGCTCCGGGGTCTTCGTCGTTACGGAGGCCAGTCTCCTGTGACTGCAGCGACCGAAGGGGCGGGCGCGCAGGAGAGTTGCTCGGACCTTGGGTCCGGTTTGTGGTGGTGCGGCTGCGTTGTAACCGCTGCGGGCTCAGGCTGCAGGCGGATTGGTATGCCCCGTAGGTGTCCAGGTGCCGAGCGGTTTGGGTGTCTTGTATCGAGCTCGACGGTGGGGTCTGCCGTCGGGCCCGGGAAGCGCGGCGAGCCAGGCGTTGATCTTGCGCTCGTTGACGTGCGCCAGCTGAAAGGCCAGCAGGAGGGTTTGGGCAGCGATGCCACGGATGCGGCGGTTGCCACCGTGTTCGATGCCTTCATGGGCGTCGGCCTTGGCGTAGCCGTTCATGCCTTCGACGGTGTTGCGAAGCCGTCCGTAGACCTTTTGCCATTCCGGGCTGCCGTAGGCGCGCGGCTGCCAGTGCTTGGCACCATCGCCGATGGCGATGCTAATGCTGGTCTGCTCGCAGATCTTGGGCGGTCCCACTGGGCTGGGGATGGGGTCGACCAGGGGCAGGCGGGTGTCGGTGCCGAGGCTGGAGTCCTTGAGCGGGCATTGCACGCGGCCGGCTGTGGCAGGGCACATGTACCGCTGCCGGCCGTTGTCGTTGGGCTTGCCCTTGGGGGCCAAGGCGTATCGGGCTCGTGCCTCGATGCGGGTGCGCCAGGTCTCCTGGTCGATCGCTTTGGGATCGTCGAGGTTGCGGCGGAGGTCCATAGTGGCGTTGACGAGGTTGTCGGGCATCGACCCGCAGTACCAGGTTCCTTCGACCAGGTTGGCGCCGTGGATGCTGTCGATCTTTCCGAGCTGGTCGATGCGGTAGTCGTAGGTGGGCCGGTAGCCGAGCCTGCGCAGAGGGATCTGCCAGTCTTCGGCTACAGAGTTGTTGTAGGCGGCGTCGGCGGCGAGGTCTCCGGCGGGGTGGCCTCGGTGACGGATGTCGTTGAGTACAGCGATGCCATTGCCGTCAGGGCTGTGTCCGGGTTTGTCGAGGATAAAGCCCATGGTGAGGGCTGGAAGGGCTTCGGGGTCGCCGCATCCGCCCGGCATGGGCTGAGGATCGTGGTGGGGGTTGCGGGCGACGGCCAGGGTGGCGTCGTAACCCCACAGCAGTTTGTTCGTGGTCCTGCGGCGGCCGCGGGGGCGTGGCTTCGATGGCGTCAGGTCGGGATCGCGGTGGTCGCCTTCACGGACGTAGTAGGCGGCGTCCGGGTCGGTGGAGGTGAAGTCCTTCTTGGCCGATACGCCTCGAGCGAAGGTTTCGATAGGGGTCGCGTCGATGCCGACCGAGCCGTCCCAAAGGGTTGCCAGGTGCTGCTCCACGGCTGCGAGCGAGGCCTGCAGGATGCGGTTGCTGATGCGGGTGAGGGCATGGCGGTGCTCCTGCAGCAGGTGAGGGTCCGCGCCTGCGAAGTGTGCCTTGGCCTGGGTAACGGTCAGGCGCTTGTTCTTGGGCAAGGGAGAGGGATCCAGGCCCGCGACGATGGCGCGGAACAGGCGAAGGACAACCGCGTAGGCGGCCTCGAACCCGTCGAGGTTGTCGGGCCGCTCAAGCAGTTTGAATCGGCGTCGCCAGTCTTCGGGGATCGCCCAGTGCAGGATGTCGGCGACCTGATTGAAGAACACGGCCCCGTTGGCGTTCCGGCGCGAGCACAGGGTCATGCCGACCAGCAGGCCCTGGACGGTGCAGAGGCGGGGGCGCCCTGTCGTTTTGGCGATCATGGCTTGGAGCTCGTCGGCGATGCCGCTGGCGTCGACGAATTCGGCAGCGCGTCGGACTCTCAGGTCGCTGAACTCGACTCGGTCCTCCCGGATCCTGTTCCATCCGTGGTCCCTCGTGTGGAATGCGGCGTCGACAGGCTGCTGCTGGGGCCCGTTGCCAGTTGCGTCAGGTGCGGCGTCGGTCGCTGTGTCGGTCACCTTGTGGATCACCGTCACGGCTCCAAGCCCCGTAGTTGCCGCTCCGCTTCGGCTGCGTCGGTGCGGGCGATGAAGGGCATCAGCGGTGACAGCGCGTCGAGGGAGTCCAGGCCGGCGACGCTGGCGATGACATCGAGGGCGACGCGGCTGTCGATGAGGTCGGTAAGCCAGGTGGCGCGCAGCCGGGAAGCTCTGACCGGGGGTGCATCGGGGGCTTTGCGGGCACGGGACACAAGGTTGCTGACCAGGCTGGTGTTGCGGCGTTCCACGTTCGGCTGGAACAGCCAGGTTGCTTGTGCCGACAGATTGGCCACCAGTTCGGCCAAGTGTGGCTCCCATGCCCTGCGGCACTTCACGGCACGTTGGCGGGGCCCGCGTACGTGCACGACAACAGCGCCGGTGCCGACCACACGCACGTCGTGCACCCGCACCTGGGTGATTTCTGCCGACTCCAGGCCGCAGCCCAAGCCCAGGCACAGCAGGACTTTGCAGGCGGCCTCCCGGGGTCTGGTGGGCTGATTGTGCGCCCAGGACCACATCTCCTTCTGCTCAGCCCAGGAGTAGGGCCGGTGGACGGTGGTGTCGGACAGCTTGAGTCGCTTGCCGTCCTTGCCGCCGATGACGCTGGTGCGCAACCGCATCAGCCGCCGCCGGTAGGAGTCGCGTGTTCCGGTGGTTGCGCCGGGCAGGCCGTAGCGGATGAACCGGTCGATCGTGTCGATCGACAGCCACTCGGCCGGGTTGGGCTTACCGCGCTTGCTGGCCTGACCTGGTCGCGCGGCGTTGCTGAGCCTTGCGCCCTGCTTCGCTTCGTGGGCTTTGCGGGCCTGCTCTGCCTCCTCGGCTCGTCTGGTGTTCTCCGCCTCGACGAACAGCGCCAGTCGGGTCAGAGCGCTCATCAACTCGGAGATCTTCTGGCTGGTCTGTGGCTCGGAGGCCGCCACCGTGACGCGGACAGGGCTGGCCACTCGGGGCCACTCCGGATGGTTCCCCACCGGCTCGTAGGTATTGATCTTCTGCCGCATCAGCACCTCCCAGGAGTAGACCCCCGGAGGTGGCATCCCACCCTCATTCACCGGCGCACCCCGATGCGTTCAAGAAGCGGGAAGGAGTACGGGCGTGGTACGTGACGACTCGCGTGCTCGGCGTCCTCGCGACTTCGTCCAGATAGGCCAGTGGCCGCACGCCGTCCTGGTCGACCACCACGCGGCAGCGGTTGCGCAGTCGGTCGCGCGGCGGCTGGCTGAGGCCATGGCAGGTCGGCGGCTGAGCGCGAACCGCCTGGCGCGCGCGAGCGGCGTGAACCGGCAGACGATCGCCAATGTGTTGGCAGGGACGGTCTGGCCGGACCTGATGACCGTCGCCAACCTTGAGAAATATCTTGATCGGCGTCTGTGGCCCGAGCAGGGCGAACTGAAGCCAAGTACGGAAAGCCCATGTACGGAGGGCCAGAGCTAGCAAAGCGATGAGCATCGGCGCCTTTCCTGCCCCTGGGAGGAGCGGGCGTGCCAGGGCCGACGGCGAAGCGAAATGCGCGAAACCTACCGCCGCACCAAGGCGCGTGACGGTATGTTCAAAGCGTGACAGAGCCGCCGGCAAACGGGTGGGTCGAGTCACCGGCCGTCGCCGAGGTGCATCTCGGCGACGGCCATCTCTTGGGCGTCCTGGTTACAGGCCGCGCCGCGGTCTACATTGCTGCCCCCTGATTGGTAGTGCTGGGAGTCGCCGTCCTGGGCTCGGGAACCGACGAGCCGTCGTTGTACCGAAACCAGGCGTCGGATGTCTTGATCAGTTGGCCCTTCTGGGCGAGCTGACCGAGCAGGACCCGCAGGCTCTTCTGGTTGTCGATCTCCAAGGCCTCGGCGACATCCCGGACCTTCCACCACGAGGACGGGTCCTGGCCGAGCAGGCGAAGAACCTGGACGCGGCGAGGCGCAGGAGTGATGCCGACTACGTTCACCGACGGCACCTGGTCGCGGATGGTCTCTTCGCTCCCGCGGTCGTGGTCGCTCTCGGGCGCTTGGGAGCCATTGGTTCCCCGGGCAGTGCTGGGCGGCTGGGCCGTGTGCGGACGATCGTCGTCCGGGTCGGGGTCGCTGCCGAAGGTCTCCGCCCAGCCCCGCTGGGCGTCCAGGACGCGCTTGACGAGCTTGATCTGTTGGCGGATGTCGGCCAGCATCTGCGCCGTCTCGGTCTCTCTGGCCTGAAGCTCGTTCAGGGCCCGCTCTGGGTCGGCTGCCACTGTCCGAAATCGCAGCTGGCTCATGAGGCAGAAACCTACCGTTTCCGGCGATCTCTGGGTGCATTATTCGGCCGAGATGTTTCCTATCGAGACAGCCCCGGACAGTTTCCCAGCTCACGGCATGATCGGCATGTCTTATCTCACTGTCTGACTCGCCCGTCGCTGTCATCTGATACTGCTCTGAAATGGACAAATTACCCATAACTCCATCTGTGTCGCCGGAGCCATGTCTCTGCCGAGTTTGTCCTGTTCGCCCGATAGAAGTATGTGTCATCAAGGAAGTCCGGTAATGGGAACTGCATATGCATCCCATGAGTTGTGGGGACAGCCGTGCCCCATGTCGGGACCCGCGGGTGAGACTGTCAGGGGGTGTCTCGCAGCAACCGCGCCGCCTGCGAGGCCTCCACGCGGCCGATGTGCGGCATGAGGCGGGACAAACCATGCAGCGTCTCCAACCCCGCCGCGGACACGATGACCGTCAGCGGCAGTCCGGCTTCAATCAGTGCTGCCAGCCAGGTGGCACGTAGTCGGCTCGTCTTGAGCACGGGTGTTCGTGAGGTCGGATGGGCGCGAGACAGGAAGTTGGTGACCAGGTTGCCGCCGCGCCTGGTGGCCCCAGGCCGGAACAGGTAAGCGTCTCGAGCTTCCGTGCGGGCGGCCAGGTCGGCCAAGATCGACTCCCACGGGCGGCGGCACACCACCAATCGCGAGCGCCTGCCGCGCACCGCGACCACAGTCGGGTGATCATGCTCTTCAGAACCCCCGACGCTCACATCACCCGCTCGCAATGGAATGATCTCACTGGAGCCCAGACCACAGCCGAGCCCGAGGCTGATCAGGACCGCCAGGCCGTCGCGGAGCTCGTCCGTGGGCTGACCGGAGGCCCACGTCCATAGCGCCACCTGTTCCGCGCGGGTGTAAGGGCAAGAGGCCGGCGAACCGGATAGGCGAGCAGGCGTGCCGGTGGCGCAATCCCCGCCCAGTGCCGTCTCACGCAACCGCAGCAGCTTCGACCGGTAATTGGCCCGGGAAGACTCGCCTAGGTGCGCGCATCCCACCAAGATGAAGCGTTCGATCTACTCGCGGGTGAGCCACAGGTCGGCTCGTATCGGTTGTCCCTCAGCATCGGCGAAGAGCGCCAGTTGGGACAACACTCCCAACAACTCCCCCGCCGAATATCGAGTGAACGGCGACGCGGCGGCGATCACCATGCGCACTTCACCGGCTACCCGCCGCCAGCCTGGCGGGTTCTCGGCGGGAGTGTAGGAGGCGATTACGGCCTCCTGCCCGCTGACCTGCTCTGTCACCATCTACCCCTTGCTGTTGATACGCCATGGAGCGATGGTGATCAACGTTGCCTGACCCGCTGCCTGCTAATCCAATTGCAGAAGAGGTATTGCGGACTCTTTGCGGCTGCAGTCGCGGCGGTTTGTTTCTGACTTCCGATTTGCCGAGAGTGGTTGATTTCTGACGATCGTCGGCCATGATTGGAGGATGGCTTGCCCTTTTGTCCGCATAAAGCACGTTCAAGCCAGGTGGCCATGTCACCTTTTGTCTGTAGGTGTCTTTCGCGGTCATGGATTGGTGCGGCAGACCTGGCGCGCCCCATGGGATAGGGCATCCACTCATCCAGTTCTAGTGTGAACGCCTCGAAGTCGTCGATGGCAGTCATCGGGGGCCGTCCTCAAGGGCTTCGGATTCTGACGATCAGCGCTGGTCTGCAGAGTCTGCCTGGAACAAGCGGCACCTGCTTCACGCCTCCGCGACTTCGAGACCTTCTACAACGAGCATCGGCCTCATCAGGGCATCGCCAAACGCACGCCTGCTGAAGCCGCTGCCTGCACCGATCACTGAACCAGACCAGATCGCCCACCTGAACGTCCGAAGACGGCAACGTTTGGGCGGAATCCGCAACGAGTAGGAACGTGCCGCTTAGCCTGCACGGACGAACTTTTCGGCACAGACAGCCACGTACATGCTGATCACTGGGCCGGGGTCGGGTAAGCCGCTGGCGTACATCATCCCGATCGTTGACGCCCTCCTCACGTGAGCGCGCAGCGAACGCCGGTCGCCGACCCCGGTCGGTACCTGTCCCGGGACAGGAGCGGCCTGGGCGGCGGCTTGAAGTCCGAAGACGCCCAGACGCTATGGCGAGGCGAGTTATTGGGAACGTGAGCGCGTGATATATCTTGACGGCACTTCCTGTCCTGCTACTCTTCGAGTGTTAATGGGCGCGTGAGTGCGTGACAGAGAGATGGTCTTGGACGCGAACACCTATCTCAGCAGCCTCGGGATCGACGTCACCGACGCCGTGCAGCCAGTGATCGGACGACTGGCGCTCGCTGGGGAGTTCGTGCTCGGCGGCGAGCGTGGTGTGCTGCTTCGCCCCAAGCGCGGTGATGTGTCCAACCGCTACCTCGAGCTCCTCGCGGGCGAGGGCTACGCATTCGTAATTGTTGACGGCGGTAGCTATCCGTCGTTCTACGCTCGCGAGCAGGAGGGGCTTGTCCCCGTGCGGGCACTGCCCGTCGCCGACCGCAGCCATTTCCCGTCGCCAGGAGTCCTCGGCGCCTGGGGGCAGTTGATTCGCGCGGCCGCCCATCACCGTGATGTGGCGAAGCTGGGTGTCGCGCAGATGGTCGCTCGCCTGGATGGCGATGAGGTGTTCGGGCCGGACCTCGTCCGCCCCACGGGCAGCGTGCCCGTCTCGCGTCTCGGCGGTGACGAGTCGGTCGCCGTCGAACCGCTCCGTACCGCGGCTGCGCTCCTGGCCGGCTTTCGACTCCGCCCGAACGCACCCGATGAGTTGGTCTGTCTCGTCGTCGCGCTGTCCTCACTGCTTTCCGACAAGGGCCAGTTCACCGGGCTGACCGAGAGCGTGGCGCCCTTGGTGCGCGCACATCAGCTCGGCGCTCGTCGTCTCCTGGTCTCGGGCGGAGCGGGGGCGGAGATCGCCGCGCTCTTCGGCGCGGAGGGCACGATCTTTCTTCCGGCCGAGCTTCGCCTGCTCGAGCCGTTGCTGGAGCGCCTGCTTCCGAGCGTCGAGCGCGTGTTCGCTGATTTCCTGGAGTCGGACCTCAACGGGTCCTACGACGGCGTGATCGTCGTACCGCCGTTTGGCCTCCAGCTAAGCGGAGCCCAGCTGGGCCGATTCGAGCTGTCGAAGCGCGGAGGCAAGACACGCAGCCGCGTGCCTGCAGAGCTGGTGTTCATCGAGCACGTGCTTGCGGCGATGGCCGATGGCGCTCTCCTCGTCACCGTCTTGCCCGAAGGCCTGCTCTCGAGCGCCGGGCATGCGGACTTCCGCGAGTGGCTGCTCGAACACGCACGTCTGCTAGCGGTCGTCAGCCTGCCTGCCGGAACCTGCTTTCGCGGCACGGGGGTGAAGTGCTCCGTCGTGATGCTCCGTAAGCCAGCGCCCGCCGACGACTACCCGATCCTCATGGTCGACGTGGAGGCACACGATCTCAGCGGCGACATCGGCGCGGCGCGGTCGAAGCTCGACGACTTCCTCGAACGGGAGGTGGCCGCATGCGCGTAGCCACGCTCTCCCGCGCCGAGCTCGGCAAGCGGTACGTTCGCCTCGACCCGGCCTTCTACCTCGGGCGCGAGTTGGTGCGGTCGACGATGAGCTCGGAGGGCAGTCGACACGTTCGCCTCGAGGACATCGTCGAGTCCATCCACGACGGGGCTCGACTGCCTTCGGCTGCATCGGGGATGCGGATGCTCCGCTTGAACAACGTGCGGCCCTGCGAGCTGGACTTGAGCGGCATGACCCACGTCGACGGCACCGCCGCCAAGTGGATCAATGTCCAGGAGAACGACGTCCTGTTCACGCGTGCAGCCCAGCCGTTTCGCGCGGCCGCGGTCCAGTCGGGGATGCCCGCAGAGCTCGCCGTGTCGTCGGAGCTAACCATCATCCGGCCCCGGCCGGCGGTCTTGCCCGAGTACCTGGCCGCCGTGTTATGCACGCCCACGCTGAACCGGATCCTGCGTGACCTCGCGTACCGCGGTGACTCGTCGGCGCTGCCGCGCCTTCGCCTCGCGGACATCGCGCGCCTCCCGATCCCGCTGCCCCCGCGCAGCCTGCAGGAGTCGCTCGGACTGCAGTACCAGCAGGCCGTCGACCTGACCGCGAGCGCCCGCGCCGAGTTCAACGCGGTGGTGACGGCGATCCACACCGAGATCGACCACCGCGTCTGCAGGGTCAAGCCCCCCAGCAGCACCATCGAGGTTCTCCGATCGCAGCTGGCAGACCGGTGGGATGTCCCGTTCAACCGCGGGCGCGTGTTCCGCCATTCTTCGGCAGCAGCGTCGGCTTTGCGGTCGCTGCTCCAACTGGCGAAGCCCGCTAGCACCAGCCTTCGGGGTCTCGCCGATGACGAGGAGGTCCTCGCCGTTCAGGCCGACGACGTGAACGAGAGCACCTTCCTCATCGAGGGCGGTGAGGTTCGGCCCCTCTCCGACCTGTCCTCTCGCATGCGGCAGCGGCTCGAGGTGGGCGATGTCCTGATGTGCACGACGGGCTCGGGCGACCAGGTCGCTTACCTCGACGAGGAGCTCGGACGCGAGGAGCAGCCGCTCCTCGGGAGCGCCACCTTCACCGCCCTCCGCTTCCACGAGACCCCCCGCGTCTTCGCCGTCGCGCTCGCCCATCCCCTCATTCGCACGCAGCTCCGGCTGCTCTCGTCCGGGTCCGTGCAGCGCTTCGTCAACAAGCGCGACCTCGACGAGTTGCTCGTCCCAGTGCTGGGTCAAGTCTGGCGAGAGGACTTCGAGACCCGGCTCACCCGAGCGATGCAACGTCGCCGCGAGGCGTTGCTGGCGCGGGCCTCGCTCGTCGAAGCTGCCGACGACTATCTCCGGGAGGCGATGTCGTGAACGCGGTGGCGACCACCTTGAGCTCTCCCATGGGCTGGAGTCGCCTCGTGCGGGCGCGAGGTGCTCAGGCAGACACCCGGGTCGGCGCCGCGCTTTGTCGTCGCACCGGGAGGCAAGATTTCGTCACTCGGGGACGCACTGCATGCCACGCAACTGCCCCTGCTGAACCGCATGGTCGAGATGGTCTTGCTCGGCGAAGACAACCTACGTGGCTTCAGCGCAAGGTCGGATTCAAGAACCTTCGCGACGTCCACTGCTACCTCGAGGCCGCGCATTGGGCGCAGCTGTTTGAGGAGGGTGCGATCCGCCAGACCAGCCTCCGGCACCGCTATGTCAGCTCTCGCTTCGAGCCTCGGGTGATCCTCAAGGGGACCTGCGGACGCGCGCTGTTCGAGGAGGTCATGCGCGTGACTGGCGGCGACGTGCTGCCCTCGGACGTCGCCGCGAGCGTCCTGCGGCGTTGGAGCTTCCGCTACAGCCAGGGCACGGTCACTTCGCGGGACCAGGCGACCGACTCCCAACTGCGCCTTCCGCTCAAGGAGGAAGCATGACCGGCCCAATCACCTCGAAGATCCGCGACTTCCTGATCGACCGCGGTCCCGCGACGCCCGAGCGCGTTGCGGAGGCCTTCCCCGAGCTCACGGACGTGGGAGGCGCCGAGCGGGCCCTTTTGCTGATGAGACTCGACCCGACGATCGAGCGGACAGGTGACGAGATGTGGGCGGCGCGGGGAACGGCGATCACCGACGACAGCCGCGTACGAAAGGCCGTCGAGAAGTTCTTCGACGGCCGCCGCGGTGTTCCGCTGGCAAGCGCGGTGCGGGCGGTAGCGAACGAAACCGGCTTGCCAGAGCACAAGGTGCGCGAGCTCCTCACCGAGCAGTTCGTCGTGGCGGGCACCAACATTTTCAACCGGCGACGGTAGCGAGAGGACCCATGGCCAAGAGGAAGAACACCACAGACGCGCTCCGCGATGGCGCGCGAGAGAAGCTCTCGCAGCTCGGCTACCAGCAGATCAAGGACGACTTCGCGCTCTTCGATCCGCTCGGTGACGGAACCATGTCGGCGACTGCCGAGGTCGTCGCGCTCGACGAGGACGAGCCCGTCATCCTCTTCGCCAGCGGCGAGCCCGGCGATGCCTCGCGGCCTGCCGTGCAGGACGACGCGAAGTTCAAGGCCGGCCTCGGCGCCGTGGCCGGTAAGCCGTTTCGCTTCGTCTGGGTGTGGGACGGCGAGAACGACTTCATCTTCGATGTCGAGAAGGACGCGCAAGTCTCGGCGCTGCCGGCCCGGGACGAGTGGAAGGCCGTCGCCCGGCCGATCTCCGAGTCCCGCACCCGGCTCGTGCAGGAGCTCTCGGCCGAATACCACCGTGGCGACTTTCGGGCGATTCAGCGCAAGTTCGATCAGCTGCACGAGGCCATCTACTCGCGCGGCGGCGTCAAGCCCACCAATGCCGCCATCGACGAACTCGGCAAGTTGCTCTTCCTCAAGGTCCACCTCGAGCAGGCGCTCGGCTACGTGCTCACGAGCGGCGCCGCAAAGGGCAAACGGTTCGCTGACATCTTCTCGGCCGACCACGTGCGGGAGCACAAGAAGGACGCCGTCATCCAGCTCAAGGACGCCTTCCGCGAGGTCAACAACCTCCCGCAGTACAAGGCGACCGACATCACCGGCGAGGTGCACACGATCTTCTCGTACGACGAGCCGCTGCGTCTCGAGAACCCGGAGGTCCTCGCCCTCGCTATCGAGGCCCTCGAGCTTCGCGATCGTGAGGGCAAGCCCATCCGGCTCTCCGTGCCCGACCGTGAGCTCCTCGGCAACGGCGAGAAGGTCCGCGAGATGCGGGCGCACCTCATCCACGAAGACTTGCTGGGCTGGGCCTTCGACGTGTTCCTACGTGGCAAGTACGCGAGTGACGAAGGGCTCGCCACCTACCTGACGCCCAGCCAGGTCGTGGAGTGCATGGCCCGCATGGTCTTCCACGACATCCCCGACGAGGACCTCTGGGCACGTCGAGGCGACGACGGGCAACGCGAGCGCTGGGATCCCCAAACCGGCGAGGAAGCCGCGCTCCCCGCCTTCCTCGTCGGCGACATCTGTTGCGGTACCGGGCGCTTCCCCATCGGCGCGCTGCGCGAGGTGAAGCGGCGCGTGCTCGACGACCGGCACGTCGGTCATTCCGACGACGACAAGCTGCAGTGGCTCGGCCACATGAAGCGTCACAGCTTCTTCGGCGCCGACCAGTCCGGGGGTTCGATCCAGAAGGCTCGCATCAACATGCTGCTGTACGGCGAGGACCACAGCCAACTGCTGAAGGTCGACGACTCGCTGGTCGACCCGCATCTCGATCGGCTCATCGGCAAGTTCGACGTCATCCTGACTAATCCACCGTTCGGCTCCGGCAAGTACGACGATCCCCGCGGGCTGGCGCGCATGCGCGACGAGGAGCGTGGCCTCGAGCTCGGCTGGTCTTGGACCCACGGGAACCGGGCGAAGCGGAAGGAGCTAGCCAAGGCCGACCCGGCCTCGCTGTTCATCGACCGCAACCTCCAGCTGCTGAAGCCAGGGGGCCGACTGATCATCGTCGTTCCCGATGGGCTGCTCTCAAACTCCAGGGACGCGTACATCCGAGAGTACTTGATGGGCGCGAAGGACCCCGAGACGAACGAGTTCATCGGTGGTAAAGCAATCGTTCGTGCTGTCGTTGGTCTGCCCGAGCGTACGTTTTCCCTTGCAGGCACCGACGTCAAGACGAGCTTCCTCTACATTCAAAAGAAGCGTCACTCCGCCGAAAAGCAGGGACCGATCTTCTTTGCAGCTGCAGAGCACGTCGGGTACCTGCAGCGTGGACGGAGCGAACTGCCTGACCCGATGGGGAACCAACTCGTTGACATCGCAGCGCAGTATGCGCTCGGCCCGAGGGAGGGGTGATGGGGTCGCCGAATTCGCCGCAGTATGTTTGGGTACCACCCGACCAGGTTGATGAGCGACTCGACACTCGCCCATTCAAACCTTGGGTTATCGAGCGGGTACAGCGATGTCATTCTTTCAAAAGTGGCACTGTCAGGCTTGGCGATCCTGGGGTTTGTTCGCTGCTATCCCGTGGCGCTGGCGGCGGTCAGGAGTCTGAGAACAACGTTGCAGTTCTCAAGGCCAAAGAGATCACGGGATACGGCTTCGCAAAGCCTGAGCTGTTCCTGTCCGACTGTCCTGCCGCGAAGCTGCTTCGTCCGGACGATGTGGTGCTTACGTCGTCTGGGATCGGTACGATCGGACGCGCCGATCTAATTGATGACATTAGTCTGCCACCGGAGTCGCCACACACCGTCGACAATCATGTGACGATTATCCGACTGAAGCGCGGTCAGCTTCGCCCAGGGTACCTGGCAGCGTTCCTCAACAGCGCGTACGGGAAAGCATGGTCCGAATGGGGTACGACGGGAAGCACGCGTCTCCTCGAGCTTCCTCCGTCGATGGTTCGCGCTTTCGCGATTCCCCGCCCTGACATCAAAGTGCAGGAACACATCGCTGGCCAGCTTCGGTTGGCGGAGCGCTGTCGCGCTGCCGCCTCTCGAGAGCATGAGAAACTCGGCACGGAACTAGCAACCCTCTATGAGGGCTGTCCGTATGACGCGCTCTCGTCGCTCACTACGATCGTCGCGCCCGCGGAGATCGATGACTCGCGGCTGGATACTTGGTACCACCAGCGCCACTTCATCACGCTCACCGAATGGCTGCGCCGGAATCCTGCTTTCGTTGAACTCGGCAAGGTCGCGAGTCTCTCCTCGGACCGGTGGTCACCGGGAGCCCACGGCCAGAGCACGTTCCGCTACATCGAGATCTCCAACGTCGACTCCATGACGGGCCACGTGTCCCACTCCGAAGTACCGGTCGAGAACGCACCGAGCCGCGCGCGCAAGCTCCTTCGTGGCTTCGACGTGCTCGCCTCGACCGTCAGGCCGAACCGGGGTGCGGTAGGACTCGTACCGGACTCGCTCGATGGTGCGGTCGCTACGACCGGCTTCGCAGTTGTGCGGGCCGTCAGCAAGACGGACGCGTTCTTCCTGTTGGCGGTACTGCGCCACCCGGCTTCCACGGCTCAGCTGATGCGGTGCAACACGGGCTCGGCCTATCCGGCCATCGAGGAGTCTGTGTTGCCGCAGATCTGGATCCCTGGGGCGAAGCCGGGGACCCGCAAAAGCCTGGGAGCGCGGGAACTCAGGCGCACGACCTTGTTGCAGACCGCGGTCGACCTGGTCGACCAGGCCAAGGCCGACGTCGAAGCGCTGATCGAGGGCACCCTCGACGTGCAGGCGATCCTCGCCGGAACGCTCAAGCCACCTACCGCGGACGACATCCCGGAGCTGGCGGAGGACGACGCATGAGGGTCCTCGGCATCGCTCCCAGCTCAACCGACTTCAAGTGGGCGCTCCTGGATGGCACGCGGGCCCTACCCCGAATTCTGCCGCTTCTGTCTACGTCACAGAAGCTGCCCGCTGACGCATGCGAGGGGCACGCGCTGCTGAGCCTTCGTCGGCTGCTCTCGACCTTCCTGGCCGAGCAGGGAGTCGAGCGCATCTGCGTTCTGCAGGCTGGCTCCTCACAGTTCCGAGGGCCGTTGGCCTCGCGCGTCAAGGCGGAAGGGATCGTCCAGCTGGTGGGCGCTGAGCTCGAGTTGGCCGTCGACCTTGTCGCGCCGCAGTCTCTCCGCGCACAGGAGAAGCGACTCGCCTCCATCGCGTCTGCTTCGCCCGAGGCAGTGTTGAACGGCGGCGCGGACTTCAAGCCGAAGACCTGGCGAGACGCGGTGCTCGTCGCGTGGTGGGGGCTCGACGAATGAGCACTACTCTTCAGGACGTTCAGCAGCTCATCGCTGCGACCGGGAAGTACACGTTCGAGGCGGAGAACACCGAGGGCGCGAACGCGTACGCCTTCCGTGCGCGTCATGTACCCCTCGACCTGCCGGTGTTCCTGAAGGTCCTCTACCCCGATCCGAGCGGCGACCTCTTCGCGGAGCCGCGCCCGCTCGTGGAGGCGACCAGCTCAGAGGGTAACGGAAGCAACCTCGTGAGTGTCCACGACGCGCAGCGCCTCGGCAACGACTTCGTCCTCGTTGCCATGGAGTATGTCGACGGCGGCAGCATCCTCTCGCGGCTGAGCGGCGGGCCGCTCCCGCTGATGGAGGCCGTCTGCGCGGCGATCGGCATACTCCGCGGGCTCGCGCAGCTTCACCAGGCGCTCCTCGTTCATCGGGACATCAAGCCGGCGAACGTGCTGATCTCGCAGCGACACGGGCGCACCTGGCCGAAGATCACGGACTTCGGCTCGGTCGCCCGACTCGCTCATGCGAGTGCGAGCGTGAGCGCCTCGCGCCACAGCGCGCTCTACGTGCCGACCGAGGGGTGGGGGACGCCGAGTCGCTATGACGTGCGGTCGGACCTCTACCAGGTAGGCCTGGTGCTCTTCGAGATGGTGCATGGCGCCCTGCCGTACAACGACGACGCCTACGTGGACCGCGAGGCGAGGATGGAGCTTCGCGACCTGGCAATGGCGTCGGGCGGTGGCGTCGATGATTTCGACAGGCAGCAGGTGGTCGACCGTGCACTGGCTCGGGCCGCGTCCGGCCAGGGCGTGATCTCCTTCGGACGGATGCAGCCGTACGTGCCCAAGAGCCTGGCGCGCATCGTTAACAAGGCGGTGTCGCCTGACCGTGTCGCCCGCTACCAGACGCCGTCCGAGATGATCTGCGATCTTGAGGTGCTCCGGCTTTCCGACTGGCGACTGGCTCCCTGCGGTGAGCAGTACGCCGCTAACGGATGGTCGGGCTGGGACTGGAGCATCAGGAAGGATCCGAAGAAGGCGGAGCAGCGGGTCATCCTGCGCTCCCGTAAGGCGGCGACGAACTTCCGCCGCTGGGCTACGGCCGAGAGCGCGCGAGCGGCCTGTCAACTCGTCATGGAGGCTGCGGCATGAGTCTCCCCCCCGGCCCGAACGACGCGGTCGCGCTCTTCGAGCATCTTGCCCAGTGGGGCGAGCTGTCCGCCTACGAGGCCGAGGACCTCGGCGCTGGGCCGTGGGTCTCGGTGTTCGAAAACGCAGGCGCCCTCGAGGTGGTTCAGGACAAGCACGGTCGTCCGGTGGCCTGGCATCTGACGCCGCCCTTCGTGCATCTCGTCGAGTGCGACGCGCAGCAGGCCGGCCGCCGTCTGTGCTTCGCGGTTCCCGAGTACCGCGCCTACCTGCTCAGCATCCTCGTCGAAGGGCTGGTCGATGCCGGCCGCACGGGGATGACCGTGGAGCTAGAGGAGTGGACGAAAGACGAGCTCGCACCGCTACTGGCCGAGCTCAACGCCTTCCTTGGGCCTTTGGAGGGCGGCAAGCGTCTGGTCGATTTCGCGCCGGCGGAGTTCGAGGCTCGTATGGCCGACCTCCCCGAGCGCTCGCGGCCGTTCGCCGCCTGGGACAGCTACACACTCGGACACTCCGCGCGTCCGAAAGGACTCTTCGAGTTCGCGCTGCGGCGCTTCGGCCCCGCCTGTGTGGCGATGCCCGTCGCTGTCGGGACCGCTGCGGTGCTGCGTCCGCTGCCGCTCAATCGAGAGGACGGCTTCGGCCTTGGCAGCGCCTCTATGCCGCAGCCGTGGAACACGCAGCGCTTCGGCGTGCTGAGCGGCGCCCCGATCACCGATGCCCGTGGCCAGCGCATGTTCGATGAGGACGCGCCGCTCAACGAAGTGCTCCTCGAGCATCTCCGTGATGCCGTGGTGAAGCACCCGTTCTACGCCGCGGTGATCCACCTGGGCATCTGCGCCTGGCGCTCACCAGCGTCGACGATGCCCACCGTGGAACTCTACGTGCCCGCGTCTGGTGGCCTGCACGACGTCTCTGCGCTAGTGGGCTCCCGCGGGGTCGGCCGCATGGCCGAGCTGCTCGGCGACCTCGTTCGCGTGCAGGGCTACGTCCCCTTCGGCCTCGTCGACGGCCGAGTCTCCGACGATCTCGTGGGCAACCTGCTCCGGAACCTCCTCGAGCTTCGAATCCTGCGCCACCAGGACGAGCTCCTGGTGCTCGACGACGACTACCAGTCGTCACTGATGGCGGCACGCCTGCGCACCGTGTTCCGGCCCGGCAAGGAGCTGCAGAAGCGCATGGTCGAGGAGCTCGCGCTGCGGGCGTCGGAGGGAGGTGTCGCATGAGGCCTCGCAAGGTCGACCTGGCATTCGATTGGATGCGCAGCCAGCCGCGGCGAGCTTCCACTACCGGGACGAGGTGTGGGCGGCGCTGGCGGAGTTCCATTCGGACGAGTTCGCCGTGAGTGACGATCGCAAGACGCCGTGGTTTTCGCTGCATCGAAACATGACGCCGGACGCACGTTTCTTCGAGGTGACACGGAGATGTTCGAGCTCGTCGAAGGCGCCATCACTGAGGTCACCTCGGCCGAGGTCGCTGCCGTGCCCGACGTGAAGGAATCAAGGGTCTGGATCTTCCAGGCCAATCCCACGTTCTACCGGATCCTCGAGGCCCTCCAGCAACTTGACCGGATGCAGTTCCTGACCAACCGATACAAGGACCGCATCCACGTCGGCGACATCGTCCTGCTCTGGATGTCGGGCAAGCACGCGGGCATCTACGCCCAGGCTCGTGTCGTGGAGGGCGTCGCGGATCGGAAGTCCGATGGCGACGATGCAGGATTCTGGGCGGATCCGAGCAGCGGAGCCACGACCAAGCCCCGCGTCGTGCTCGCGATCGAGAAGCGGTTCCTCGGCAACCCGCTTCTCAAGACCACCATCGCGGCCAGGAAGGGGCTGGCCAACCTGATGATCCTCCGGCAGCCGAACGGCACCAACTTTCCCGTCCACGCTGACGCGTGGGAGCTGTTGCGACCGCTCCTGCCTACCGAGGAAACCCACGAGCCGGCGCGTGAGGTTCTCACGTGGGCGATGAAGCGGGCCAGGGCCGGCAAGATCTACGACGAGAGCTGCAACGAGCTGCTCGAGCGCTTCGTCGCCGAGACGTTCGCCGACGGCGAGGAGCACTCCCGGGACGAGATCACAAGCTGGTTCGCAGCGAACTATCCGCTCTTCAAACCGATCACCGTTCAGTGCCAAATCGAGAAGTACACGACTAACTTCCGCAGTCGCGTCCACTACAGCGCGACGCCAGAGCACGACCTCCTCTTCCGCGTCGACGACGACTGGGCGCGCCTTCGCCTCTACCGACCGGGCGACGATCCCCCGCCGGTTCACGACAAGCCTGACGCGCCGAAGGGCTCGAAGGCCAAGACATCGACGAAGGCGAAGCAGGTCTCACCCCTCGACCGCAATCGCCGACTGCTCGCGCATCTCGCCGCCCTCGGCGAGCTCACGCCGGGTGATCTGGAAGACCTCGGCCTGCATGAGGCGCACCTGAGCGACTGGCTCGACTCCCTGCTGGCGCGGCGCCCCGAGGCACACGTGGCCACCCCGCTCTTCCTTCACCTCATCGACGGAGAAGCGGACCCGTCCGCGTTCACCACCCGGCTCGCGGCCCGCTTCATGGGCGAGCACCTCCGGCGACACGCCCCGGAGCCGATTCCGGAGCTCGAGGAGTACGTCTGGGCACGGTTCGGACGTTGGCACCTGACGCAGCCCCACGGCGGTGATCAGAAGACGCACGCCTACCTGAGCGTGCCCTTCCGCGAACCGCGCGACGTGGCGGCCTCGGAGCGACTGGACCTGTTCGCTCAGCTTCCGCCGAAGGTGATCGGGGACCTGATTCGAGAGCCCGAGTTCCTCTCGGAGCAGCAGTCCTGGAGCGCCGACGCGGCGTCGAAGTCGTCGGAGGGGCCGCTCAGCACGCAGCTCCGTCGAAGCTGGAAGCGCCCGTTGCTCCTCAGCACCGTGGAGCTGCTCGTGGCCGACGACGGCCAGGTGCTGATCGGCGAAATGGAGCGCACCGACGTGATGGCCCGGAGCTACGTCGTCGCCGGCCTACCGCTCTGTCGCCACGGCGAGTGGGAGCCTGCCGCCACACTCGGTCGCGAGGCCGCCGCAGAGCGCCTCCTCCATCACCCCGTCGCGGCGGCGCTCCTTCAGTTCGAGGTTCACCGCCTGTTCGCCGGCCTGGCGGGCGATGTGGCGGCGCTGATCCACGTCGGTGGGGGTGTGGCGCATCTCGAGCTCGACGGCGCCGGGCGGGGCCCTCTGTGGCGCCACGTTCGCTCGATGCTCGAGCAGGTCGGCTACTGGCCGGTGGGGGCCAGCATCCAGGATTCACTCTGGGCGAGCGCCGTCCACGTGTTGCTGAAGAACCTCGAGCTGCTCGGGGTGTTCGAGCGCGACGGCGACGTGCTGCGTATGACCGACGACTACCAATCCAAGATCAAGGCTCATCCGGGACACCTGCAGAACCGGGGCGAAAAGCCCTACCGCGTTCGCCTGTCGCAGTTCCTGGCGGCTCTCCACGGAGGACAGGCATGAACACGCTGTTGGTGCGCATCGCGCTCCCCAAGCTGTTTCTATGGAGCGAGGCGGCTCGCTTCCAGGAGTACCCGGAGGCGGCGGCTCGTGCCGAGCCAGGCCACGTCTATTCACGGGCCGATCTCGAGCGCGTGGTCTTCGACATCGCTCCCACGATGGAGTTCAAGGGCGGGGCGCCGCGCGGCAAGGGGACCGACGGCGTCATCAACACGTATGGGATGGAGCGCAGCGGCGCCCGTTACCGCATCAACGGGATCAGCCTCTTCGAACGGGTCGACAAGGGCCTCCGGGCCACCGCGGAGGGCGTCGCGCTTGGGAAGGCGTATCGCGAGGCGGACACTGACGTCGACTGGGCTCGCGCCCTCGCGAAGCAGCTGCTTCGACGTGACCCTCGCACGCGCTTGGTGATCGGGCTTTGCCTTGCGGACTGGCAGCTGGGAGTCGAGGCACCAGGCGGTATCCCTACGGGCGCGTTGTCGCTCACGTCGCCCGAGGGCGATGTCCTTGAGATCGCACAGCGCAACTGCGACGGCTTCAACATGCTGCTGCGCGACAACGCCGAGCTGGCCCTCGGGCCGTGTTGGCGCGCTGACCTTTCGGTTCTGGGCGAAACCACGGCGGTCGTGTGGGAGGGCGTCCAGGGTGGAACACCCTCGACGAACGACCTCCCGACCGCGCTCAAGAAGGCCCTGGCCGTGTTCTTCCACATCCGAGCCTTCGATGGTGGTCCCTCGACCTGGAGACTGGGCGCCGGTGGACTCGCCGATGCGCTGGCGGTGGAGAACCTCGTCGAGCTCGGATTCGAGGGAGCCGTGCCTGTACGGCTCACCGATGACGAGGCGTTCGCGCGGGCGCTTCGCGATTGCTCGGACGCCGAGGGCTTTCTCATCGTGAGTCAGCTCGGCGAGCGCTTCGGCGAGCTCCTTCAGGTGCCGAACGAGGATCGAGCCGCCATCCTCGACAGCTACATCCGGACAGCGATGTACCACGACCAGCTGCGGGTGCTCGACCGCCACTCAGGACAGCCCCGCATGGGACGAGGGCTGTTCGGCGAGTCCGGTTCACGCCGCGTTCGGATCGAGTTCACGCCCATCCCCAAGACCACGAACGCCGTCGCCGAGGCGCAGACCCCCGCGGGTTCGTCCAGCGAGATGCAGGGAGCAGATCGATGACCATTACCAAGCCGTGGGCCGCCAAGGGGGTGGCGCTCTATCCGCCTTCTTTCTCCATGGTGGGCCAGAACCAGGTGTTCAACGCACTCCACCAGTTCCGCCGGTCCTTCTGGGACGGTGCCGCGAACGACATCGCCGGCTTCTTCATCGCTTTCGGCGACTGGGGTCTGGGCAAGACGCGGCTGGGCTACGAGCTCATCGCGGAAGCGACGGGCCGCGTCGACAGTTGGCTGCTCAACAAGAACGAGCACATCATCCTGCCCTTCCATCAGCCAGATCAGAAGCCGCGTGTGCTCGAGCCGGCGCTGCAGGATGGGATCCTGCCGCTCTACATCCGCTACAGCACCGTGTGCGACGACGCGCTCGACGCCGCGACGTGGGTGGCTCGTCTGGCGGTCGAAGCCCTGCGGCACACGTTGCGCGCCGACCCCGCGGCTGGCGGGCCGCGGGACCTCTACGAGGACCTCAAGGCGGCGATGCAGGCCAAGGGTGTGAACCTGAAGGCGCTCTCGCTCGTCGACGACGACATCCGAGCGTTCGAGGACCGGCTCCGCGATGCGAAGAAGGTCTTGCGTGATGCCGGCCTGAACCACCTCTGGATCATCGTCGACGAGGTCGAGACGCCCGGTGACCTGAAGCGGGGCCTGCGTGAGGACACGCAGACCAGGGTCGACGACGAGTACCTCCTGATGGTCTCGGAGGTCATCAAGCATGAGAACTGGCGAAACCAGCATCCGGACGTGAACTTCCTGCTGCTGTGCAGCGTGGGCATGCGCGACCAGATCCACATCGGTCCGAACCTGCGCCGAGCGAACTCGGTCACGATCGAGCCGAACCAACTGACCGACGTGCAGAGCTACGTCCACCACATCAAGGAAAACCAGGTCGCCCAGCACGTCGTCGAGTACCCGGTGGGTACGCTCGAGGGCGCGTTCCTTTCGGCCAACCGGAACTTCGGCTGGCTGAACGTGATCATGGCGTCCATTCACGAGACGCACGCCCGGCACATGGAGCGCGGCGACGGCTCGACGAGTGCGTGGGAGCTCCTGAAAGACTTCGCCAAGACCGATGCCCGGGCCAAGCACATATTCAACGACGACGCCGTTCTGCCCCTGCTCGGCAAAGTGAACGGGGTACCCAAGCAGGAGGTGGAGCGGCTCGTGTACGGCCAGCTGCCGGCTCCGGTGGGCGGAGCGGCCGAGGCGGCGTTGACCGAGGAGATGGCTGATGCGCTGCTCGCTCACGAGGTCGCCGGCCGGGGCCACGCCTTCGCGGAGCTCTTCCAGGTTCACATCGACGAGCGCGCGCTCGCGAACGAGCTGACCCGCCCCGAGTTCGGCTTCAAGGCGAAGGAAGGGAAGACAGACACGTACTTCACCCCGACCTGTGAGGTGTCCGTCGTCGGACTGCTCGAGGCCTTGCGTGCCTTCTCCGTTGCGGTCGGGCGAGCCCCGGGCGCGGCTGGTGACTTCGTCGTCTACACCGAGCTCGAGCAGTGGGGCGAGCAGCTCGCGGCGCTCTACCCGCGCGAGGGTATCGAGTTCGCGGCCGAGTCGCTCCACCGCATCTTTACGAAACCCGAGTACCGGGTCGACGGTACTCGGTTTGTTGGGATGTCATTCCGGTTGTGGCGCGAGTTCAACAAGCTCCTGGTTTCGGCGGCCGAAAGCGTTCGCTTCTTCAAGAACGGCAAGCACGAGGCTCCCCTCGACCAGTACGTCCGCGACGTCAGCCAGACGAAGGCTAAGCGCGGGACGGCGATCTGTCTCGGCCTCGCGAAGCTCCTCGACGACCATCTCAAGGACGACGAGACCAGACAGGTCTCGGGGCTCAAGGACGTCCCGCACAAGGCGTTCACCTCCGCGTTCGGCTCGCCGTCGCTCGATGGGCTTCGGGTCACGCCGGATGGTCGGTGCACGATCGTGTACTGCCTGGACGCGCAGGAGACCCTCGACAAGCTACGCGCCTACATCGGCATCGAGCGGGTCCACCCGATCCTCGTCCTGTTCCCGGCAAGCGCGGACGTGGCCTCGTTCGAGCAGCAGCTCGATGCGTCGCCGGCCCTTCGCCGCTGCGTCCTGACGCGGCGCCTCGTGTCGCAGGAGGAGGAGTTCCTGATCAAGTACTCGGGCCGGGGTTCCGCCTACAAGGCCCACGAGGCACGCCTGAGCAAAGTCGCGAAAGGGCTCGAGGGGTCCTACCGCGACGAGTGGCAAGCGAAGAGCCGGGAGTGGGCCAACGGCCTCCGCAAGACCGGCTACCTCCTCGCGCCCATCTGGAGCCGCAAGACCGGCAACACGGCCGATTTTGCGAAGGGCTACCGCTCCATGTTGGCGAAGGACTGCTCGCTCGATGCAGTCGTCGACACGGCTGGCGGACCCCTGAACAACGTGGAGTTCGAAAACTGCCGGCAGGCGGCGAAGAAGAACATCAATGCACCGGCCGCGTGGAAGTACGGCGACCTCCTCGGCGTGCTGACGACCGACGGCAGCCTGCTTCCTAAGGTGCCGCGGTGCTTCTTCGCGCTCCTCCAAGAGCTCAAGGCACAGTCGGCGGTGAGCAAGCTGGCCAACAGCTTCTTCTTCGCGGTGCCCGACAGTGAGATGAAGGCACCGCAGCAGCTCGAGCAGATCCTCGAGGTGCTCATCGGCATTGGGCTCGTCCGCAAGAAGAACGACCTCTACAAGGCCGTCGACCGGACGATGCTCGAGAGCCGCCGCCAGTCGGTGTCGACCTGGCTCGAGGGGGAGTGCAAGGACTCGATCAAGAAGCTCACCGACCTGTTCTCCACCCAGGCCGGCATTCTGCTGCACAACATCTACCCCACAGCCAAGCAGCAGCTGGTGACGGCGGAAGAAAGGATCCAGCAGGTGAGCTCGGATCACCTGACCGCCGACATCGACAGCCTGACCGAGGAATCGCTGAAGACGGTCGTCGCTCAGGTCCTCGACATCGAGGAGCGCATCCTCGGGGTGTGCCCGCTTGAGATCGGAGAGACGAGGCTCGACTTTGACTGCTCGCCGGCGCGAATCCTGTCGTACGAGACCCGCTATTCGACGCTCTCGCTGTGGGAGCGCGTCGCCTTCCTGGCGTGGCTGAAGAAGACGTTCCTGGAGACTCGGGACGAGATGATCGAGGAGATCGACGATCTGCTGGGCGAGGCGGCCACGCTCGATGAGGCCGAGGGTCACCCGTTCCCTGTCGCCCCGGTCACGCTGCCGCTCAAAGCCATCAAGTCCGAGCTCGAGAACGCGGTGAAAGGGCCCGCTGCGGCAGGCACGCGGACGCGGCTGGCGACGATCCCGGTCGCGTCGTACATGCTGATGATCGACCAGTACCTGGTCAACTCGCAGTACGAGCACGCGTGGAAGCGCATGGACGCGCTGAAGGACCTGATCAACAAGGAGCGGGCCGGTAGCTTCTTCGCACAGTTCAAGAAGCTTCATGAGCAGTGGGCGATGGCGGTCAGGGACTACAAGGCCGCCGCCTCCGCGTGGCAGTCGCTGGGCGGCTTCACGGCTGATGCTCCGCAGTCGGTGCAGGACTCGCTCAACCCGCTCAAGCTCGAGGTCCAGAAGTTCCGCGGCCTCGTGGAGGGGGGCCTGACGCAGCAGGTGCAATCGCTGATCGACCAAGTGGCGGTGACCGAGCTCCTGAAGAGCCTGGAGACCGAGGTGGTCGCGACCGCGCAAGCAGTCCAGGGGCTGCCGCAGCAGGTCACAGAGAAACTCGACGAGCTCAAGACGGGACTTCGGGAGGTGATCCGGCAGAGGGAACTGCGCGCGCTCAACCGGGTCCTGAAGTCGAACGGGAAGCCGGCCAAAGCGGAGCCGACGCCGGCTGCGACCTTCGGGGCCACGAAGGCGCGCTACGAGGCGTTCAACGGCGAGGTCTCCCAGGAGGGCGCGGGCTTCTTCGAGGGCGCTGGCAGGGAGGTCCACTTCGGTCTGTGGGTCGACATTTCCGGCGGCCTGGAGGCCGGTTCCTACGACGAAGACCAGCACCCGGACCACGCCGACGCGATTCGGGAACTCAAGGAGATGAAGCTCATCCGCTCGAAGCTGGAACTCCGATGAAAGCGCGCATCGTCGAAGCACAGGCTGACCTGTTCGAGGTCGGCGTCATCTCGCAGACGGCAGAGGTCGAGAGCGTTCCCATGGATCGGCTCCTGGCTGATCCGTCGGGGCCTCCGCTTGTCGTCGTCGGTGGGCTGCTGGATGCCGAGCGCCTCGTCGACATGCGCAAGCTATCGTCCGCGCTCGCGCGGGCGCGGGTCGCCGTCATCGTTGTGCCGCCGTACGCGGATCTGGACCTCGGCCGCTACTTCGAGACGCCGGTCCAGCTGGGAGCCGGCCGCCGCACCGCGGAGTCGGCTGCTCGCATCACCGACGGTGCGCTCGAGGAGGTCCTTGGCGGAGTGGTGAAGGTCCGGTCGGACCACTTCTTCGACACGGCGCTCGGCGCAGGCGTGCTCGCCGTGGACGCCCGAAGCAAGCCCGTGCTCCTCCGGTACCAGGCGACCAACACCGCGGGTCCGGTGTTCTTCTCTGCGCTCCAGCTGCTTACCTACACGGCGCTGACCGACGAGGAGCATCGCCAGAGCCTGCTTGGGCACCTCTTGTCGTGGTCTCCGTCAGTCACGGCGGATGCCAGGGAGAACGCGCGGCAGCCGTCGAGCCCGCCGAAGGCCGAGGCAGTCGGCGAAGGGGTGCTCGTCTCCGTTGCGCTGCTCCTTGCGGCCAGCGGACCGCAAACAGCGGAGCTCCTGCGATCGCGAGCCGGGGCGCTCCTTGGCGTGGACCTGAGCGCGAACGACGTCGGTCGAGCCCTCGAGGAGCTCACGCATCAGGGGCTCGCGGCCTCCGACGCGTCGGCATCGAGCGATCGTGGGGCTCTCGTCCGGTTTCTCGAGCAGCGCGGGATGCACCCGTACCTCCGTGAGCTTGGGGACCTGCTCGCCTCAGAGGAGACGACCACATGAAGAGCATCGAGCTGGCTCGCGCACTCGCCGCGGCAATGAGTCTGCGGCTTCCCGGCACCGTCGGGAAGATCGCCAACAAGATGCGGTACATCGACTCGAAGGCCCCGCTCTTCGTGCGTGGCGGCATCATCCGCAGCATCGAGACGCGCCGGTTCGATCGTGTTCACGCCGTCGGAGTTTCCTCCAAGAGCCGGAGCATGCCCGCTCTGGGCGGCGTCCTCTATGGAGCCGCGGCGCTCCGCCACGACATCGTCGTGTCCGGCAACCGGGTGACGGAGGGCTTCCAGGACAGCCGCGTCGACATCAACGACATGAACTTCCTGGACGCGTCCGAGCGACTCGCATGGAAGGAGTACATCCTCGTCTACCAGCTCCTGACGGACCTGCTGGATTCGGACACGAAACCGGATGTCATCTTCGTCGACATCCCACTCCTTGTCCCGCGTGCCGAGCAGAGTCTCAGCCTCGCCGAGCCCGACGTCGAGGCGGAGTGGCGCGAGCTGATCGAGGTGATGGAGGGGTTTTGGCAGCGGTTCCTGCCGTCCATCTACCCGAACGACCCGAACGGTCCGTTCCTCGTCTCGCTACAGTCACGCCGCGACCTCAACGCCGCCGTCTTGAACGCGCTCCGTGAGAAGGGACCGGCGGGTTCCCCCGAGGCGATCAGCAGCGAAGCGCTGGACCTCGTGCAAAGCGAGTGGGTGCATCTCCGGCGGGCCGGTGTTCTCCGCTTCCTCCGTGCTGCCCTGCGCGCAGGGCATCGGACGGCCGCGTACTACTACGAAGCGCTGGGGCGCCAGATGAAGCGCTTCGAGCCTCGGACGGTCGCGGACCACGGGCTCATCGGCTTCCACATCCAGGTGGGCCTCCGAACTCCGATCTGGAAGATCGAGACCGTCGGTGCTCCGGGGCAGTGGGACTCCGAGGCCCTCGACAGGCTGGCCAGCATCACCGCTCACCTGACACTGAACGACAACCCGCAGATGAAGCCGCTGCCGCTCTGGTACGCCGAGCAGCTCGTGATAATGCCGCGCGAGGTCCTGTCCAACTACCTACGTTCGACCCTGAGCATGCTCAAGGACCGATCCGTTGATCGAGCCTGGCTCGAGGGCGTCGACACCATGGATGAGGAGTGAGCATGTTCCGAGACGATGACAACTACATTGGCAAGCTGGTCGGCAACACCGGGGAGCCCAACAAGCTGACGATCGCGCTGCGTACGAGCTTCTCGGCGCGGCGTGGGGAGTTCGTGCGGGTCGCGCACCAGGAGCGCGAGTCGGACTCGCAGCTCGATGTGCTGGGCCGCATCGTGGGGCTCTCACGGTCGAACATCCTGTTCAGCCCAGCGCTCGGCGAAGGGATCAGTGAAGTCGAGTTGCTGCCGCAGTCGCGGCTCTCGGGCGAGACGGTGTACGCGACGCTCGAGCTGGTCGGCTACAAGGATCCGTTCACCGGCGAGATCCGGATACCCCGACGTCCCCTTACCCCGGGGACGAAGGTCTACGGAGTCGACTACGCGTTCCTCACGAGCTTCTACGAGTTCTCCGAGGACACCAGCATCCATCTTGGCAACCTCGTCGGCTACGAGAAGGGCGAGAACATCGTCCCGGTCTTCCTCGACGCGAACAACTTGGTGACCGAGCACCTCGCCGTGCTTGCGATGACCGGCTCGGGGAAGAGCTACACCGTCGGGCGCGTCATCGAGCGGCTGGTCTCGCAGCTCAACGCGTCGGTCGTGGTCTTCGACCCGCACGGCGAGTACGGCAAGGCCTTCCGCGCCGGCAAGCTCAACTTCAACGACCGGCTCGACCAGGTCGAGGATCCTCGGGACCGGCAGAAGCTCATGGAGATCCAAGATGCCCTCCAGCAGCTGCAGGACGGCGGGGGCGGCATCAGGGTGTACACGCCGCAGCTGCGGAGCTTCGACGAGAAGTACGCGGGGAAGAACATGCGCCTCGCTCTTCAGCTCGACCACTTCGACGTGGACGAGTTCTCCGGTGTGCTCCCTGGACTGACGGAGCCGCAGCAGCGCGTGCTCGACGTCGCGCTCCGCTACTGGAAGGAGAACATCGACGAGCCACGCGACATCCAGGAGCTCTTCGCGGTCCTCGATGATCTCGACCGCCTGAAGGATTGGGTGACGGAGTCCGGCAGCCCGGGCGAGGCCAACGCGCTCCGCGGAGGAAGCGCCAACATCGCCGCCATCCGCCTTCGGCGCATGATCAACGAGGCCCAGAGCTTCTACTCGCGCGCGGCCGGTGAGCCGTTCGACGTCTACGAAATGGTCGGCGACGACAATGCCGAGGCCGGACGGCTCTGCATCATTGACCTCCAAGGGCTCTCGAACACGGCGCGGCAGGTCATCGTCGCGCTCATCTCGAGCGAGCTGATGAAGGCGGCGGCCGACAAGCAACGCCCGACCCGACCGGTGTTCATTGTCTACGAGGAGGGGCACAACTTCGCGCCCGCAGGCGAGGCTGCGATCTCGAAGAACATCATCAAGCGCATCGCGGCCGAGGGCCGGAAGTTCGGCGTGGGCTTCGCCATCGTCAGCCAGCGCCCGAGCAAGCTCGACTCCGACGTGACGAGTCAGTGCAACACTATCGTCGCGATGCGCATCAAGAACCCGGACGACCAGCGGTTCATCCAGAAGACCTCCGACTACTTCTCTGCAGCGGACCTGGCGGAGCTCCCAACGCTGTCGACCGGTGAGGCGCTGATCTGCGGACGGGCGATCATCGCGCCGCTCGTCGTGAAGGTCGGCACCAAGGCGCTCATCCACGGTGGTGAGTCACCGCGCGTGTGCGAGCGCTGGGCGAGGTCGGGAGGATGATGGGTGACCGCTCGCCATCACCGGCGGACCTGGTGTTTGACGGGCTCACCAACCGCGAATTGATGGTCGAGCACTTCCCGATGCTGTTGTCGGGGATCCCGGACATCGGGCTCACGGTGCACTCGCACTTCCTCACGGTCCTGGCCACCGCGGGGCAGTCGCAGGGCTATGCCGCCGTGGCAGAGTGCCCGATCTGGTGGGCTCGCGACAACGGCCTTGGGGACGTGCGCGCGGACTCCGTGTGGTTCGAGAAGCACTCGGGCGAAGCCTTGCTCGCGTTCGAATTCGAGAGGTTCGAGCGCGGTGACGAGGGGAAGCTGCGGGGCAAGGTCGAGAACCTCGCGATCGCCTCGACTGCGACCCCGGGCTTGAAGCTGTGTGTCCTGAT
This sequence comes from Actinomadura sp. KC06, assembly GCF_004348735.1. Classification (GTDB taxonomy): domain Bacteria; phylum Actinomycetota; class Actinomycetes; order Streptosporangiales; family Streptosporangiaceae; genus Spirillospora. The sequence continues at coordinate 16,613 of NZ_SMKT01000064.1, read as the reverse complement.
CTACTGGGTGCGCAGCGGCTCGGCTCCACGCAGCATGGACGCCATCATCGCAACTTACCGCGAAGGGTTTAGGCGTCGTGGCAGTGATGTAGCCCCAGCGCGGGCACCGTTGATGATCATTAAGTGCGTCATGCGCCCAGCTCCCGACTCCGAACGTCTCGTGTTCGGCGAGTTCCTGCGCGACGAGCGCAATGAGCGGCTCGCCCTGGGGAGGGCGTAGTAATGGCGCTGATCGTGTTCCACGGCACACCTGGGGAGGAGCTGGGCGATCGGTTTCGCTTGCTAGCCGAGCTTGGCAAAGGGAGCTTCGGCGAGGTGTGGCAGGCGCGGAGACTGAAGGATGGTGCCACGGTCGCGCTCAAGATTCCGAAAGACCAGGAGAAGGGCGAGGAGGTGCTTCGCAAGGAGTCAGACATCATCAGGGACATCCATCACCCGAACATCGTTCGCGTCCACGGCTTCCACAACATCAGCGAGCTCTTCATGATCGAGATGGAGTTCGTTGATGGCTACGACCTGGCAAAGGTCCTCGACAGCGTCAATACGCGGGCGCCGCTCACCTTCGAACAGATGCTGGAGTGGACACTGCAGATCCTCGACGGCCTTGCTGCCGTCCACGCCGCGAACATCTCGCACAGCGACTTGAAGCCGCAGAACATTCTCGTCGACAAGGCATCCGGGGCAGCGAAGATCACCGACTTCGGGTCGAGCCGCCGGCTCGAGGATGTGTGGGTCTGGACCAAGCGCCACGGCACGGAGGCGTACATGGCCCCTGAGGTGGCGCTCGAGGGGAAACGCGCCCGGGACGTCAGCGACATTTACTCGATCGGCGTTCTCCTCTACGAGATGGCCACGGGACGGTTGCCCTACTCGACCCCTCATCAGCTGCTGACCGGCGTGCAGATCGCCAAGCCTCGTGAGGTCAACCGCGTTGTGCCTGCCGATCTCGAGGACGTGATCCTTCGCGCGATGTCGCGGCGGCCCGAGAACCGCTTTCTGAACTGTGGATCGATGCGCGCCGCCGTACAGGCATGCCTTGATGGGTTGCGCGCCGAGGCGGCGATGGCAGCCATGCCGGCTCGCTCGGAGCCCAGCCAGCTCGGCTTCCGGCCGCCCTCGTCGAGTCCGCTCCACTACCTCGAACTGGCCAAGCAGCGGCTCGCCGAGGACGACGCTCAAGGTGCTCTGGGGGCGGCGGAGGCCGCTGTCGATCGGAGCGAGGGCCATCCTCAGTACCTGCGGATGCTCGGTGGCATCTGTATGCGCCTGGGGTACCACCGCAAAGCGGCCGAAGCTTACGAGCAGCTGCTTGCCGCCTTCGATCGTGGCTACCCGGTCGAGGGCCATCAGCGACGCGAGGTGCTCGAGCGACTAGGTCAGCTGTACACCAACCTCCAGCGGTACGGCAACGCGGTGGCGATCTACGAGCGCCTCGTGGACGCCGTTGACCGGCCGTACTCGCGGTTCCGGCTCGCCGTCGCGGCGGGACTTGATGGCGATTACGGGCGCGCGATCCAGTTGCTCGAGACCGTTCGAGCGGAGCGGCCGGATGCCGTCGTCGTCTATTCCAAGCTCGGGTGGGCTCATGCCCTCAACGGGAACGATCGCCTCGCCCTCGGCTTCTACAACCAGGCCTTGGCGCTCGACGCCTTCGACCTGTTCAGCCTCTTCGAGCTTGGCAAGTACTACTTCATGGTCGGTGATCGGCGACGCGCCCGAGAGTACTTTGAGCGAGTCATCGACGCGGACAAGCAGGGCTCCTACGGCGACCGCGTCCGCGAGCTCACGAGCCCGACAACCTGAGCTCCGCCCACAGCCCCCGCTGGTCCTATCAGACCACGGGTCCGGGACTGGGACTGGCCGATCAGGGGCTCTGGCGCAGAAACGGTGGTGTCCTTCCGCCCTGTGTGGTCATTTGGTTGCGCGATCATGATGCCCGTGCGAAGTGATCAAGTCGGTCTTTCCTGGCCTGTCCGTCCTGGTCATCGACCAGGTACTCGATCAAGGATGATGTACCCCGGGCACCTCACGCCACCAGCGCATCCGGTGACCAGGCTGCGGACGTAGTCGAGCGTGAGGTCAGACGTCGTGTCAGGTGGCGCGTAGAACATGGTCCTTCGCCGCGCACGTCCTGGGAGCAGTCCGCCTGCCGACCTCCGGCCCCTGGCGTGCTCGTGCGGGAAGTAGGGGGCGTCCATCGACGCAGGGCACGGTCGCGACTACTGTGCCTGTATCGCAAGTATGTTCGACTCGCTTGGCGTTCTGAGACGTCCCCGGCGTAGGAGATCTGCGGCCGCGCCTGCCGCGCTTGGAGCCTCGGACGCGCTTGGTGAGGGACGATCGGTGGGACAGGGCAGGTCACAGCTTGATTATGGATTCGATAATCCGTAACTTTACTCTATGCGAGGGGCTGGACTGAACGATGAGCGTTCCTTCTCTGAGCGTCTTTTCGGTAGCCGGTACCGGCTGGAGTTGCTGGCCGCGTTCGCGTCGGCTCCGGACGGCAGGGTGAACCTTGGGGTGCTGGCGGACAGCAAGGGGGTATCGGCTGCGGTGTACTACCCGGCGATACGCGACTTGCTCGCGATGCGGCTGGCGGTCCGCATCGAGCAGCTCACCCGGGACCGGCGGCGCTGGTACGCGCGGTCCGGTGACGACTTGGTCTGGGAGGGGCTCTCCGCCATGATCAGTGGCCTTCAGCGGCATTTCGATCAGATGGTAGGGCCGGTGCCGGCCGCCGCTTCGGGCACGAGAAGGTGAGGACATGACAAGCGCAGCGGAGGTCTGCCTGGAGACCGTCAGCGAGGCTGCGTCCGCGTTCTCGGCGGGCGGGTCCACCGCGAGGTCACGGGTCGTGCTGCAGGGCGTGCCCGCCGTGCTCAGCTACCGGCTGGAGGCCGAGGCGGGGCGTCGGCGAGCGGCCAGGATCGGCGCGATAACCTCACCGGACGTCCTTCGGCTCCTGCTGGGGCTGCCTACCGGTGTGCCGGTCCCGCTGGCCGCGCTGACTGGGCCTGAGCGCTGCGTGCTGCAGTCGGCTCCTGGTGGAGCGGTGCAGGTGAAAGACAGGTTCGTGATCAGGCTCGCGGAGCCTCCCGTGGAGGTGGGCCTGGCGGTGGTGACCGCTGCTACCTGGCGCCAGGGGCTGGAGCGCGCGGGTCGTTTCGCGCCGTTCTGCTCGCGGGCGATGGTGCTGCCCAGGATGCCCCGCGACATCGACGTGCTGCGCATGGAGGCCGACTTCTACGGCATCGGCGTCATCATCGCCGGAGCGAGCGCCCAGACGCCGGAGCTGATCGTTCCTGCGACCGGCTTCCGCCGCAACCGGTTTACCGCCGCCGGATGGCTGTTTTTGGAGGAGGCCTACCGGCAAGTCGTACGGGCCTCCTAGCTCTACACTGGCCTTCCGTGGTGATCAGCGGGTTCTCCGTCGATCGACAGAGCGGCCCACTTCTTTAGATGCTTGGCTGGCTTGAACCGCCCTGGCATTCCGATTCTGATGTTCTCCGCCGCCTGGGCGTCGAGAGCGAGCTTGCACCGGTCGCGCCACCACCGCTGTCGTTCGGTGCCCTGCTCAGCCAGCAACTCTGGGAGCCAGACGTTCCAGGCCGCGACGTTGTGGGCGTTGGCTGCGGCCTTCACGGCATTGGTGAGGCCGAAGAAGAGGTCCAGCATGGTTCCGCCGCACTGCGGGCAGCCGCACCGTGGCGCGGGGGCGTTGGCGTAGGTGTCGGCGAGGAACTTGGCGTCGCTGAACCGCAGCATCTGCGGGAGAAGGACGGTCGGGTAGACCGGCCCCCCGGACTTGTCCTTGGCGGTCTCGGCACGTTCCCCAGCGGGGACCAGGTGCCGCACGGCGCCTCCGGCGCCGATCGCGGCGAAGGCACCGCCGTGCGCGAGCGCGTCGAAGCCCGCCATGTCGGTGCGCCACAGGCCGGTGCCGGGTGCGTCCTTCAGGAGGGTCCGCAGGTTGATGACCGCGGCGGCGAAGGCGTCCATTGGGTTGAACTGGCAGCCGAAGGCGAGGGCGACTGGGTGCGGGATGAGATTGATCACCGCGGTGAGCTGTCTGCGCGCGGTCTCGTCCTGGAGCCAGCCGATCGCCACCGGAAGGACGACCAGAACGTCGTCGCGCTCGAGCTTGCTGACCTCCTTCAGGATCGCCTTGAGGGAAGCGGAGTCTCGGGCGTTCACATAGCGGGTCGGGGTGATCGCGAAGCTCGCGCCTCGGTCGATCTGCTGCTGCACGACGTCGGGCAGGTCACAGCCGAACATGCCTCCGGTGGGGAGGGCGAACGGCTCGGTGGGCGTGGCGGTCTGCTTCTCGTAAGCGGCGATGTCCTCGCTAAGCACGCCGTTGAAGGCGGACCTGAGTGCTTGGAGCCGGGCGGAGGCGTTGCTGCCGCAGACCACCAATCCGCCGTGATCGACGTTCAGATGAGCGGGCGGCAGGGAATTGAGCAGCTGCGGCCGCTCCACGGTGAGGATCCGCTGGGCGATGGCCCGGGCGGCGCTCCCCTGGTGCTTGCGGGAGGTGAGCAGGGGGCGCCCGCCGTGGCTGTCTGCCGTACTGCTGTCGTTCATGCTCACCTCGTGAGACTCAGTCGACATCGTGTGATCCAGCGTCGCCGCCGGCGCTGTCCGGGTCCGGCGGGAACAGCAGCGCGTACTCCTGCGGGAGCAGGCCTGCCTGGTCTGCGGCGCGATTGAGACCGTGCTGGTCCACGAGCCGCTGTGCGGTGTCGGTGATGACGTGGGGAACTTCGCGGTGAAGCTCGCCCGGTTCCTGCTTGCGGTAGCCGAGAGTGGACATCTCGATCACCAGGTTGCGGTACTGCCATTCGCTGATCTGCGAGAGGGTCAGTGCGGTGCGGGCCAGGGCCGCCATGGACACGCCCCAGCGCTGCTTGAGCGCCAACAGCCCAGCCAGGGTGAGCGGGCCGTGCAGCTCTTCGGCGATGTCGGCGGCGGGCATCAAGAACTCGCTGGCGAACTCGTCGGCCTGCCGTTCCTGGAGCGCGGTGACGCCTGGCTCGGCGTGCATGACGACGTGGCCGATCTCGTGAGCGAAGCTGAAGCGGAACCGGTCGGCCGGAGCGTGGGCGCCCAGCAGGAACAGCGGCGCCTCCTGGCCGTCCCACTGGCTGACCGCGTCGAGATCGGGCGCGTCCAGGTCCCGGACCAGCACCATCCCCCCGGCGTCTTCGACGACGCCGACCAGGTCGGTCACCGGTCCCGCCGGAAGGCCCCACAGTTTGCGGAGGATCTGGGCGGCCTCGGCGGGGGTGTTCAGGTCGTTGACCTCGATGTGCTCGAACCGGTGCTCGCCCCGCACCTGCGGTTCGACTAGGCCGCGGACCTGCAGCCGGGCCAGCGCGAGTTGGGCGTGGATCCGGCGCAGTTCCTTAGCCCCCAGGGACGCCTTCTTACGGTGGTGCACCAGCCCAATGCCGACCCCATTCATCTCGGCGTCCACGCACAGCACCCCGGTCGGGTAGCCCAAGGCCCGCGCGTACAGAGCCAGTCGCTCACCGTCGACGGCTAGCTTGCCCGCCTCCGCCTTGCTGACATATCCCTGGCTGATCGTCTCCCCAGCAAGCTCGGTCATGACGTGGGCCAGCGAGGTCTGGCTCAGGCCGCGCGACTCTCGCGCCAGCGCCAGCATCGTCGCGTGCGCTCTCGACGGCTCGTCCATCTCCCACCTCCTGAACCTCGTCAGTGGCCTCCATGTCAGCTCACAGTCTAGCCCATCGGATTATTCCTTGTGCCATCGATCGCGGGTGATCGTCTGGGGCCTGCGGAGGGAGTAATGGTGTGCTCGGTGGCACCGCCTCGATGGGGAGGCGGCTGGGCGTCCTGATGTCCTCCGCCCTGGGCGGGACCTCGGGGGCGGGAGCCGTAACTCCCACCGAGTGCCGGGGCCGAGCGACGCCGGGACGCCCAGCCCCGAGCATCCTGCTCCGCCGCCGCAGCAGTGGCTGGGCTCTCTAGAAGGGCCGCCGCCATCCCGCAGCCCCGCTGTTACCGGGCCGACCAGGCCTGTGGGGTCGTTGTGGCACGTCTTTGTCCAAGTGGGTGCTGGCACCCCTGGCAGATCTTGCTGCCGACGACCGGCCAGGGTTGAAGTAGGTCGCCGGGAGGGCCCACTCGACCTGGCCGTCCCGACTGAGTACTGCATCACTCGGCCCGAGCAGAGGAAGGAGGCACGGCGCTGAGGACTCTGACCAGGAACGTTTGCGCTCACGGTTTCGTGCGCCGCTGGGTGGATGCCCGCCCAGCACCCACGCGGGAACTCCGACGCTGCTCGACGAAAGCAAACCGGGCACCAGCCCACCGTGACTCCGCGCGCTGGCCGCCGTAGCCGTACTTTACGCACTCGGCTCGCCGTCACGGCAAGGCAGTGGCGCTCGGCCGAGCCGTCACCGGGCGCCCGCGATGTGCCCACCCGGCTCGACGCCGTACCGGACGAGCCGTTCGGCCTCGCCGTCGCGTCCGGCGCCGCGTAGCATCCGCGCGGCCCGCGCTAGCGCGCCTGCGTCCGGGGCGTCGGTTTCGGGCGCGGCCTGCCCCGATTCGGCGAGCTGAAGGTAGTAGGCGAGGGCGTCCTGAGTGTGGCCCTCGTCGCGGAGGAGGTTCGCTAGCCAGCCGAGCGCGCCGACGTCGCCTTCGAGGACGCGGTCCCTGAGCCAGTCGATCGCCTCGTCCGTCCGGTCCTCGCCCAGGAGGAGATCGATCGTCCAGCGCAGGGCGACTTCCCCAGCGCCCGCCGCGACACGTTCCCGCGTCCAGAGGATCGCCTCCTCGGTGCGGCCCTCGTCCCGTTCCAGGGTGACAACCAGGCCGATCGCCTGCGCGTCGCCCAGTTCCGCCGCCTCCCGGTAGCGGGCAAGCCCCGCGGTCTTCTCGCCCCGGTGGACGAGAAGGTCGCCGTGGTACCGGAGGACGGCCGCCGAATCGTGCCCGGTGCATACCTCGATCGCCTCGTCCGTGCGCCCGATGCCGCGCAGGACGCCCGCGAGGCTCAGGACGGCGGCGGAGTCGCCGGCCTCGGCGCGTGGGCGCAGCCACGCGATCAGCACGTCCTCCGACTGTGTGCGCATGGCGAGCTGTTCTGCCTGGTCGAGGGCCACGGAATCTCCGTGTTCGGCCAGCGAGAAGAGCCAGTCGAACGCCTCGCGCGTGCGGGCCGTGCCGTGCAGCAGCTCTGCCGCGTTCCGCACCGCCGACTCGCGGACGGTCGCCTCGCGCGGAGTCTCCGCACCGCCGGGCGTGACGACCCGCTGGTACAGGGCGATCGCCTCGTCCGTCCTGCCCGCCGCGACGAGCCACGGGCCTGCGAGCCGCACCAGCGTCGGATCGTCCTCACACAGCGGGAGCACGGCGCTGATCGCTCCGGTGTGATCTCCCTCGGCGTGGCGCAGTTCTGCGATGACGGCCGTGCCGTTCGGCGTCTTGCGGAGCCACGCGACGGCGGCGTCCATGCCCTCGTCATGGAGCAGCCGTTCGGCCACGACCCGCAGCGCGAACTCGTAGCCCCCTTCGGCGGCGATCCGCAGAAAGCCGATCGCGTCCGATTCGGGCTCGCTGTCGTTGAATTTCTCCCCGATCCGTGCGGCTGCCTCGGCCGACCCCGCGTCCGCCGCGCGGCGCAGGATCAGCATGGCTGTGAGTTCGTGACCGGCGTCGGTGAGAAGGTCAGCGACCTGTGACGCCGCGTCCAACGCTTCCGCCCGGACCGCCTCGTCGGACCACCGCACCGCCTCGTCGCTCCGGCCCGCGTCTAGCAGCAACCGGACGCCCTTGACCCATCCGTACTCGTCGCCGTTCTCGGCCGCGCGCCGGTAGCAGTGCAGCGCGTCATCCAGGCGGTCGGCGATCGCGTGCAGGTCGCCTGACCACAGCATCGCGTCGGTCGCCCCCTGATCAGCGTCGAACGCGTCGGCGTAGAACCGCAGCGCGTACCGGTACACGCCACGCTCCTGCGCCTGCCTGCCCAGCTTGACCAGATCCGAGCCCCGTGCATGACGCATCAGACTGTCCCACAGCGCCTTCGGCACGGGCTCCGTGCGGCGCTGGTCCCGGCCGAACTGCTCCAGGTAGTCGGCGAGCCGGACGCAGGAGTCCCACTCGCCGTCCTCGTCGGGCAGAACCCGTACCAGGGTCAGCGGTGCCCGCGCGCCCCGGCACGGCCCGTCGTCAGTGACGTAGCGGAATGCCCGCTCCTGCCAGTCCTCGGTCAGCCTGTCCCACTGGGGGCGCGTCAGATAACCGTGCACCGCCTCGCTGAGCAGCGCCTTCGGCAGCATCGGGCCGTGGCCGAGGCGCCGCGCGTCAATCGCCGCATCCATGAGCGCGCGGGCGGCGGGGTCGGGTGAGTGCAGGTACACGGCCCTCAGGGCGGGACCGCCTGCGAGGTACTGCGTGAGGTGACCGTCCTCGGCGTGCTTGACGGCCTCCGCCAGTCTGGGATCGTCCGCGGCCGCCGCCCGCACCCGGTCGAGGTCGGGACGCGGGAACGTGGACGGCACCGGGACGTCCCGTTGCGACAGTAACGCCCGCGCCTCCGCGTACGGATCCTCGTAGGGCGAGGCGTAACCGAACAGTGTGGCCCAGTCGCCGGGCCAGATCGTCCCCAGGATGAGGACCGGCCCGCGCCGCCGGTCGCCGAGCAGTGTGCTCAGTCCGGCGGCCACACGCTCGCCGTCCTTCTTCCCCGGGGTCAGCAGATGTCGCTGGAGATCGTCCAGCCACACCACCGTGCGCGGCCCGACGTCGGGCAGACCCTTCAGCACACTCTCCGGACGGTCCGGGCCGAACGGGAACCAGAGGCGCCAGTCGTCCGGCAGCGCCCGCAGCACCTCCCACAGCGCCCGGGTCTTGCCGGTCGAGGCGTCCCCCACCAGCACTGCCATTACTGCGGCGTCCTCGACGGTGGCGACGAGACGCTCAAGGACAGCGTCGTGCGCTCGGCGCACGTAGGCGGGCAGGAACGGCAGCGGCGAACCGGTCCCCTCGATGGCGGGGTGGACGTTCAGTTCTCGCGGCGTCCACTCGCGGATCGGACGTCCGGGGCCGGCGCGCCGGGACGGGCGAGCGGCGGGACGGCGGGGCCGCGCGGCCTGTACCAGTGCATTCCAATCCTCGCGCTCCCTGGGCTCCGGCTTCTTCCCCTCCCACGCCCGCCAGACTTGGACGAGGGCCCAGACTTGGTCCGGGTCGTGGGGCGCCCGGCCATCCTTGGGATTCAGCCAGTCGCCGATGCGGCGCGCGTCGAGCCTCGCCCCCAACTCGCTTGCCTGGCGTGCGGCCTCCCGTCGCGACGCGTGCAGCCCACGAGACCTTCGAGCGGTGACCGCGCTCCTCTCCAGAGAGCCCAGGGCCCGCTGGAACGCGGACAGCCCCTTCCGCTCGCCGGCCACGCGCCCTCCCATCCCTGCCCGCTAGCCGCAGTGCCCGCAGCGGGCATTGCGGGCACTCGCGCTACCTGCGCCTTTCTCACCGCCGGATGCCCGGAGCCGTCTTCCCTGGTCCCGCCGGATTGCCACCACGGAGGCTGCGCGTGCACCTCCGAAAACGGAGGCCGCGACCTGGAGGAGGACATCGTGCCCACTAACGGCAACTCCCGCCGCCGTCTCGCCCGGAGGCTGGCCCGCATGGCCGCCTTCGCCTTCGTGCGGGGAGCCGCCGCGGCCTGCGGTGGCGGCCTCGTCGCGCTGATCATCTGGTGGATCCAGAACCACTGAGCGGCGCACCGCCGCGTGCGCGTCCACCATCAGTCCCGCCGCCGCGCGGGAGCTGTCCACCCGGCATCGTCTGGGTCCGGCTCTCGTGAGGCGGGGCGAGTCAGGTCCGCGGGGCGGTGCGGCCCGCCCGGGTCCCGAAGGACGTAGCCGCCCAGAGAGTGCCCCTTCACTTGAAGCCTCACCGGCTCGAACGCCGACGGGGATAGGCCGGATAGACCCGTCGCCACCGCGTCCCGATAGAGGGACTCGGACACGACACACGCCAGATTCAGATCCGGGTGCTCGCTTAGCACACGCCGCAGGGGCTCCGAGTCCAAGAGCCGTGACGCGACGATCATGGCCTGCCCGGCGAGACCGAGGGCACCGACCGCCACGGCTCCGTAATGCACCGCCAGCCGCAGTCGGATCTTGTCCTCGCGGAGGTGATCCTCGTTCACCTCTCCCAGCACGGTCGTGAGAGCGCGAACGAAGTCGCCGACGACCCGCGTGACATCGACTCCCGGGGGGAGGACGTCAATCTCCCCGTCACCGAATACCTGCTTGTGCCACTGGTCCCGTTCCAGCCCCACGACGCCGGCGGCGGAGTCGAGAACCCGGGTCACTATCCGCTGCGTCCGCAACTGGCCCCGCGTGCTGCGGCTGCTGTACCTCTCGATGTCCACGGCGAGGACGAGGCGGTAGCTCAGCTGCCCGTGAATCTCCTCGTCCAGCACCTTCCCCTTCCACGCGGCGGGACGTCCGGCTCTCCAGGGTGCAGCATCGCGGGGCGGTTGTCTGCCCCTCGCGGGACGCCGCTGGGTGCGACCGGGCCACGGGAGCTCCCTAATTGGATGGGAGACGCGATGGTGGCCGAACTGGATTCGGTCGATTCTCGGGGTCGGACGGGACCCTGCAAACCGAGGAGTCACATGACTTGGGGCCGCGGAACTGCAGGTGTCGGCATAGACACTGGAGGTCGAGGGCGTGGTGGCGGTGAGGTCGGAGCGGCCGTACTGGGGGTCCCAGACTGGGTGCCGGGGGCGCACGTCGATCTCGGGTGTCGCACAGGTCAGGTCGTCCCAACCTCACGGCGGTGCAGTCACAGTCGGGTTCGCGCAAACCGGAACCGGCTCGGATCAGCGTCTAGGCAGCGATCCGGGCCAAACCACCGTGCGCGGCCCTAGGTACTCAAGGTCGTCTCCGCGACTTGGCCCTCAGCGTGATCGGCCACGGACCCCTCACTCAGCCCAAGCGGAACACAAAGCCACGCCGGCGAAGACTCTGACAGGCACGTATGACGCTCGCGAATTCCATTCCTCCCCGCTGGGGTGCCCGCCGGGCTGTGAAAGATGATCTTCCTAAGCGTGGAATCCGCGTGCTCGGCTACCCAGAACGGTGCAGCTCAGAGGGGATGGGAGAGTGACGCAATACGGTCCAGGCAACCAGCCTGCCAGTGTTTCTGTGTTCAGAGTGGTCCTGGGTGGGTCACGACTGCGGAGACCGGCCAGATCCCGCCGTCCAGCGTCGTTCTGCCACTCAGCCGCCCTCGGCACCGACAGCAGCCTGGCCAGGCTTAAGACTTGCTCTCGTCGTCGAAAACGACAACTCAGAAGATTGAGATAGTATGAGTACTCAGTGAGCGCTCAGCGCTCACTGAGTACTCAAGAGGGAGTTGATGGGGTGCGGGACGAGGTGGATGTGAGGGCGAGCCGCGAAGGCGCTGGTTTGACGCAGGCTGAGGCGGCTCAAGCAGCGCGGATCTCTGTGGCGACATGGCGAAGGGCTGAGGATGATCTTTCGATGGTCTCGGCCAAGACCCGCGCGGCCGTCGAAAGGGTGCTAAAGACGGTCAAGCGTAAGCCGCAGGAGAAGTCGCCGGAGGCCGTCAAACCGGCCGAGCACGTGAGGAGACTCAACATGTGCTTCGGGACGGCAGGGAGCTCCTTGACGCCGGCCACGGCCGCGCAACTCCTGGTCTCCAGTGATCAGCTCGTGGACCTGGATGCCCCGGATTGGGCAGAGCAGCCCGCCATACTGGATGAGCTCCCCGACGCGGTGCGGTTCCGCGTTCATGACAACCATGCGTGGTACGAGATGCTCGCCGACACCTTCAAGGACGTGGCGAAACGGATCAGCGCGGGAGTGAGACCCTACCCCCGGACCCTGGCAGAGGAGTATGTGCTGCACACTGCCCTTGGCGAGGGCAAGGAGACGTGGGACGACATGCCGCCATGGGAATACCTCGAGGGGCTCGAACGCCGCGACAACGACGGTGACTGGGGCGGTGTGGCGGCCGAACTGTCCCGTTTCCCGTTCGGGTTTCCCGAGCTGACCGAGGACGAGATCGCCGACCACACCGGCGAAGACGGTCGAGTTCGGTTGTCACGGCTCCATCCTTACCGGTGGTGGGAACCACTGGATCTGGCTCTGGAGGAATGGCGGACGGCCGGTCGACCTGGCACCGTCTCCCAGGAGTTCGTCGCCCGCACACTCTTCGACTTCATTCGCAACAACCTGGACATCGTCGACGAGATCTTCGAGGCGGACCTGTACGGGGTGGACCTAGACGCGGCGCGCAAGACGGTTTTGCTACGGGACGCGACCGGGTTCACAGCGGTGTTCACCGTGGCGCATCCGGACGCAGTAATCCCGCCGAGGGACAACCCCTTCCAGGCGTTCGTATATGCCTCTGCCCTTATCGAGTACCTGTTCCGTACCCGTGAAGAACAGCGTATGGCCGAGTGCGGGGCCTGTGGAGAGTGTGAGGAGTGCGATCTCGGCTTGTCTACAACTGACGATGTCGCAGGTAGGGACTCCTGGCGGAGGCTCACCGGCCTGAACTTGTCCCCGACGCTCATCGATGTCGGAGATTCTGAGAACGACTTCCAAGGCGGCAACCAGGCAGTTGGGATCAGGTTCAATGACAGTGTGGTGATCCGGGTGACGATCGCCCACGTCGACTGAGGAGCGGGCCCGCCAAGGGCACGGCGGTTTGAAGGACCTCATCGAACCCGGGGCACCTCAGTCGCCGGGCAGGTGCTCGACCTGAAGGCGGATCAGTGTCCAAGCATATTGGGCTGGGGCGAGCCCGCCTTACGTCAAGCGTAGGCAGCGGCTCGGGGCGTACGGACGTGGGGTTTGCCGATCGACACCCTGGACGCCCCCGGTTTACGTCGACTGATCCCGCGGATGGCCCTCGGTGCATCAGCACGGCGCCCAGAATGGTCCGACGGAGTCCGCACTGGTACGTTCCAGTCCCACACCCGGCACTCCACATGCGCCGAAGTGCGAACGGGCTTTGGCGGAGGCGGCGGAGGGCAGCCGTCCGGAGGATTCGGGTTCGATTCCCGGCACCGATGCGACCGATTCTGTGAACGACGTATCCACAATCGGCCCCGCGTCGTCGAGGATCGCCCGTTCTTGGCGGCAACCGGTCATCATGGGAGGCAACCCCTGTTAGCAGGGGCACTTCGGGGTGGAGATGTCATGAGAGTTCTTGGCGTGAACTACGCGAGTTCAGTGCTGTGGCTTGCCGTGGCTGAGGATGGAAGCTTGGTCAACGCCGAGCCCCACCGGCTTGGCTTGCCAGCCGGGCTGGCACCTGGTCCGCAGATCGCTGCAGTCATCGAGGACTGCGAGCGCGTACTACGCGATGTCGGCCGAGTCGCCATCCTTGACCCGGAGCCGACCGTAAAATGGCCTACGAAAGCAGCGCGCGCTCGTTTTGGGCTGGAGATGCTCGTGGCCGTCGCGGCCTCCCAGCATAACGTGCCGTGCGAAGAGTTGAGCAGAAGTACGGTGCGGTCGCGGCTTGGCCTGCCCAAGGCGGGACGACTCGACTCTCATGTCGGACAAGTGGTGAAGGCCCCGTTGAGCCCGAACTGGAAGGGCAAGCGTGACTTGGCTGCTCTCGCGGCACTGTCAGTGGAGGGCTGATGCTCAAAGGTGAACGGCTTGACCGGCCCACTTACTCCTTCCTTCACACCCTCGACGAGGGCAACACAGCGACGTGCTACCTCACCTATCACGAGGTCTACGAGTGCCCGATAGTGCAAAAAACGATCTCCACGCTGGGCATGCCGGACGTGTTGGCGCGTGAACCGAATCTGCTGAAGAGCATCGAGCACACACGGATCTTGAAGGTCTGGGAAGCCCAGTGGGACCCCGACCCGGCGCGTAAGCATCTAGACGCAATCACGTTCACAACCGAGTACCACCCAGGTGGAAGCGTTCTGACTGCGCTGAATGAACTCGACCAATTCGGGCCCTGGCGAGCGATGCAGATTGCCGACGACGTGCTGGTGGCCCTAGAGGTGCTCCACGAGCAGCACCACTATCTTCACCGGGATGTCAAACCGGGGAACATTCTGCTCGATGGCGAGCGTCGCCGTGCCGTGCTCGGCGACCTCGGCAGCGCCGCCAGACTCAACCCCGCGACAGGCGGCGCCGACGGCCACGTTGGCTCGCCCCTGTACAGAGCGCCGGAAGCGTCCACCGGGTTGGTCACCGCGAGGTCTGACCTGTACGCGCTCGGCGTCACCATGGTCGAGATGCTGAACGGGCCATTCCCGTACGAAGACCTGGACCGCAACGACATCGATCGCCGCCTGGCCGAAGGGCGCCGCTCCCTTGCGGACCGCTACTTCGAGCTAGCGCCGTGGGTGCCCAAGCCACTGGCTACATTCGTTCGCTCGCTCTCTAACCGCGACGCCGAGAGGCGTCCCGCCGATGCTGCATCCGCCTTGCGGAAGTTGAGGGACCTTCGTGTGGTCGACTGGCGGCGTGGGTCGGGCAGCGGCCTCCTCGGCACGTGGAATGGATCATGGCCGGGTGACGTTCCTCGCCCACGACAATTGCACCTCGAAGTCAGCGCCAAGGACATCGATCGCGGCAGGAACAAAGGCATGGTCGAGCTAACGGCTCGATGGCGCCGAAGCAACGGCAAGTGGCGGCACTACGCCAAGCTGAAGCGTCGCAGCGACGGATCTCCGGGCGAGCTCGCAAAGTTCTTCAACGACGTTGATCGGGAAGCCCAGAAGGCCCCTACGGTGTGAAGACATGCCCGCTCTGTTGATGGCAGTCGCCTGAGCACGGCGGTAAACCGGAGTTTCGCGGACGGGGTCAGGCCGAACCATGCCTGCCGGCCGTCGGCGATCGGATCGAGATGTCCGGCAGCAGCCGCGTCCCACGTCGCGCGGGTCAGCCCCGCCACTCGAAGGCCCACGTCAGGGTCCGGGCGGGTATCGATCGTTACGGCGTACCGCAGCAGTACCGACTCGGCCGCGTTCGTCCGCTGACGGGCGAGGCTGACCAGTGCCTCGTGAGCTAGCACTGGATCATGAGCGTCTAGCGCGGCCACATCCCCAGCCGTCATGATGGTGACGACCAGGTCTGATAGACCACGAACAAGCATATATCTAACCTACATCCTCGGACCGACAAAGCCAGATGCCAGACACACGGTGGATGCTGATGAACGGGCTTGACTCAAGCCGAGATCGGCAGATGCCCTTTCGGCTACCGCTTGCCTTAGACCAGCGGCTCGACGCGCTCGTTCAACGAGCCACCGACGCCGGTGGACGCACGAACCGGCCTGAGGTGTTTCTCCTCGCTCCTGTTCGCCGCACGGTATGACGGCGACCAACTCGGCGACCTGCTTCGCAACTACCGGCGAGCGAAGGTCCGCAACGCCGTCCTTGATACCGGGGCCAGCACTACGGAGGGCAATGTCATCGAGTTCTCAAGCCAGTCATTGCCCAGTGCCTCAGCCGCGCCGTTGCGGCGAAGTCGCCGGATCACCAGCCGCCACAACGGTCCTCAGCCGAGGTCGAAGTAGAGCATGTCATCCGGCAAGACCCGAGGGATCTTGCGCGCGATCGCCTCGATCTGACGCTTCGTCAGCGGTTGGGCTCTTTCTGCTTCGTGGACGCGCTCCTCTTTCGGGCGGGCTTCTCTGGAGCGGGGCCTCGCACCATCCGGAGTGGAGTGAGACGGACTACTCGCTCCTGTTCCCAATGCCCAGCATCCGCTGCGTCCTCGGCCATAGCTACGACTTTCGCCTCGGGTGACAGCGCCGCTAATTCTTCTGCTGAGCAAGGAGTCGGGCACTCGGGTGGGAGGGCACGCGCAGGTAGGCGCAGATGACGTTGACAATGGTCTGCCGTTGAGCGGGGGTGTCCTGGGCAAGACGTTCCAGGGCGTACAGGCCCGCCAGCCGCACGGGCGCCTTGTCGCTGCCGAATCGGTCGGCGGCTGCGGTGTAGAGCTCGGTGACGCGTCTTTCAGCAACGTCGTGCTCGCTCGCCGAAGCCACTCGTTCAGCGTGGGTCTGCGTCGTGACTGCCACCTCTTCACGGTGGGCTTGTTCTCGTTCGCTGAGCCCTTGGCGACGCATGGCCAGCAGGAGCGCGACGGTGCCGCCGGTACCCACGCCAATGCTGAGTCCGGTCTTGATCGCATCCATTCGGGCGGTCGCCTTGGCAAGCCCGTTCAGTCCCTGGGTTTGGCGAGCAGTCACCAGGTAGAGGCCCAGACCACTCCGCCGACGGCGGCGACGCTGAGCACCACCCACCACCACGAGACCGGGCGCAACTGTCTGCGCGGCACAGTCATCGCAACACCAGGTCCTCCTCGACGACGGCACTCGAAACGGGTCGTGGAAAATGATCTTTCTTAGCGTGGAATCTGGGGCCTGGCGGGGGCCGTGTTCCTGCTGGTCAAGGAGTTTCGTCGGTGGCCCGCGAACGAGTTGGGAGTGGTGTGGTCGGAGCCGTTGGCTCCTTCCCCGCCACTCCTTCGTTGTGTTTGCCCGGGGGGCGACCCCCGGACCCTCGATGTGGGGGGGCTTCGCCCCCCACGCCCCCCTCCCGGCTGAGGCTGTTGGGGTCTGTC
>NZ_SMKT01000063.1 GCF_004348735.1 Actinomadura sp. KC06 | reverse complement strand
CCGCTGGTGTGCGGCCAGCCCGTGCGCATCTTCCCGCAAGACCTGGACCTCGCTGATCTAGGCCGGGCATTGATGGAAGCGGCTCCGTTCAGCTTCCTGAAGCTGACCCCGGGCCAACTGGATGTGGTGACCGAGCGGTTGAGTGATGCTGCTGGGTTGGCGGGGTTGGTCATGGCGGCGGGTGAGCCGTTCACGCGGCGGACGTTGGAGCGGGTGCGGGAGCTGGGGTTCACCGGCCCGGTCGTCAATGAGTACGGCCCGACCGAGGCGACCGTGGGCACGTGCACCTTCCCGGTGCCGGACGATGCCGATTGGGATGTGGTGCCGATCGGGTCGCCGTTGCCGAACATGACGATGTATGTGCTGGACGGTGGGATGCGTCCGGTCCCGGTGGGTGTGGTCGGTGAGCTGTATGTCGGTGGTGTGGGGGTGGCGCGCGGGTATGCGGGCCGTCCGGAGTTGACCGCCGACCGGTTCGTCCCCGACCCGTTCGGGACCCCTGGGACGCGGCTGTACCGCACGGGTGACCTGGTGCGTCGCGCACTCGACGGGAACGTGGAGTTCGTCGGGCGGGTGGACGATCAGGTCAAGATCCGCGGCTACCGGGTCGAGCCCGGCGAGATCCGGGCCGTGCTGGCCGGGCATGAGGCGGTCGGTGACGCCGCGGTGATCGCTGAGGCCGAGCGGCTGGTGGGCTACTACACCGCCGACCACGACGTCCCGGATCTGGCCGAGTACTGCGGGCAGCGGCTGCCGGAGTACATGGTCCCGGCGGTGCTGGTCCGGCTGGAGGAGATCCCGCTCAACGCCAACGGCAAACTCGACCGATCCGCGCTCCCCGACCCGGCCGACGCCGAGGACGACCGCTTCACCGCTCCCCGGACGGTGACCGAGGCGCAGATCGCCGAAGTCTGGACCCAGGTGCTCGGCCTGGAACGCGTCGGCGTCCACGACGGGTTCTTCGAGATCGGCGGCCATTCCATCAGGGCGGTCGCGCTCGTGGGCGCGCTGCGCGCCGCCGGGTTCGACGTCGCGGTGCGGGACGTGTTCGTGCACCGCACCGTCGCCGCGCTGTCCGAGTACCTCACCGGGCGTCCCGCGCGGCCCGAGGTGGAGCGTCCGGTCGAGCCGTTCGAGCAGATCTCCGCGGCGGACCGGGCTGCGCTCCCGGACGGCGTCGCCGACGCCTACCCGATGTCGCAGGTGCAGCTCGGGATGCTGGTCGAGATGCTCGCCGACAACGAGCTGCACGCCTACCACAACGTCTCCTCGTTCCGGATCCGCGACGAGGTCCCGTTCTCGGCGGAGTCGTTCCGCCGGGCCGTCGCGGTGATGGCGGAACGCCACGAGATGCTGCGGACCTCGTTCGACCTGGACACGTTCTCGGTGCCGATGCAGCTGGTGCACGCGTCCGCCGAGATCGGCGTGTCCGCGCACGATCTGCGCGGGCAGGACACGGAGGCGGCGCTTCGCGAGTTCGTGGCGGCGGAGCGGGCGAGCCTGTTCGAGCTGGACGAGTCCTCGCTGCTGCGGATGGCCGTCCACCGGGAGAGCGACGACGCCTGGTGGCTGACGGTGACCGTGTGCCACGCGATCACCGAGGGCTGGAGCCACCGGTCGATGCTGATGGAGCTGCTGGACGTCTACCGGCGGATCCGGGACGGGGCCGAGCCGGAGCCCGTCGAGCCCCCGTCCGTCCGGTACGCCGACTTCATCGCGGCCGAGCGCCGCTCCATCGCGTCCGAGGAGGACCGGGGCTACTGGCGCGGCGTCCTCGACCGGCACGCACGGCTCGCCCTGCCCGAGGCGTGGGCGGACGACACGGGCGCACCGCGCGAAAAGTACCGCGCCGGCGTCCCGCTGCGCGACCTGGAATCCGGGTTGCGCGGCCTGGCGGCCAGGTCGCGGGCCTCCCTGAAGACCGTGCTGCTGTCGGCGCATCTGAAGGTCCTGAGCATGCTGACCGGCGAGGAGTCGTTCTTCACCGGCCTGGTCTGCAGCGCGCGGCCGGAGGCGTTGGGGGCCGACCGCGTGTACGGGATGTACCTCAACACGCTGCCGTTCGTCCACGAGCGCGGCGCCCGCACCTGGCGGGACCTGGTGGAGCGGACCTTCGCCCGCGAGGCGGAGGTCTGGCCCCACCGCCGTTTCCCCATGCCGGAGATCCAGCGGCTCGCCGGCGGCGACCGGCTCGTCGACGTCCGCTTCAGCTACCAGGACTTCCACCAGGTCGACACCGAGGTCGTGGACGTCGAGTCGAGCCAGGGCGAGGGAGCCACCGAGTTCGCGCTGGCGGTCGCCGCCGTCTCCGGATATCTCGTGCTCACCACGGACACTCGCGCGCTGAGCCGGAAGAACGCCGACCGTCTCGTGACCATGTACCGCACGGTCCTGGAGTCGATGGCCGCCGACCCCGAAGGCGACGCGCAGGCCGCCTACCTGCCCGAGGGCGAGCGCGAGCTGCTGGTGTCGGGTTGGAACCAGACGTCAGCGCCGGTGCCGCAGCTGTCGGTCCGCGAGCTGTTCGAGCAGCAGGCGTCACAGACGCCTGACGCGGCGGCGCTGGTGTGGGACGAGGGCTCGCTCACCTACGCCGAGCTGGACGCCCGCGCGAACCGGTTCGCGCGCCACCTCCAGAGCTTGGGCGTGGGTCCGGAATCGGCAGTGGCCGTGCAGTTGGACCGCGGCGCGGACCTGGTCGCCGTGTTGCTGGGCGTGTGGAAGGCGGGCGCCGCCTACGTTCCCGTCGACCCGTCGTATCCGGCCGAGCGGGTGACCGCGATGCGGGCCGATGCCCGTGCCGAACTGACGGTCTCCGCGGTGGATTGGGAAGCGCTGGCCGACCTGGACGATGGGCCGCTCGACGTAGCAGCGGACCCGGAGAGTCTGGCCTACGTCATCTTCACCTCGGGATCGACGGGCCGTCCGAAGGGTGTGCAGGTGACCCATCGGGGTCTGGTCAACCATGTGCGGTGGGCGGCCGATGAGCTGGCCTCTCGCGGTTCCGGCGGCGGGGCCCTGTTCTCCTCGGTGGCGTTCGACCTGCCGGTACCCAACCTGTGGGCGCCGCTGGTCTGCGGCCAGCCCGTCCGCATCTTCCCGCAGGACCTGGACCCCTCCGAGCTGGGCCCCGCGCTCGCCGACGCCGGCCCGTTCAGCTTCATCAAGCTCACTCCCGGCCATCTGCGGATCCTGTCCCAGCAGCTCAACACCGAGCAGGCCGGACGGCTGGCCGAGGTGGTGCTGGTCGCGGGGGAGGCGTTCGCCGGGGAGGCGGCGGGCGACGCCGCGGAGATCCTCGGTCCCGGCCGACTGATCAACGAGTACGGCCCGACCGAGGCGACCGTGGGCACCTGCGTGTTCCCCGTCGACGGGCGCGGCGGCTGGGACGTCGTGCCGATCGGGTCGCCGCTGCCGAACATGACGATGTACGTGCTGGACGGCGGCATGCGTCCGGTCCCGGTGGGCGTGGTCGGCGAACTGTACGTCGGTGGGGTCGGGGTGGCGCGCGGGTATGCGGGCCGTCCGGAGCTGACCGCCGACCGGTTCGTCCCCGACCCGTTCGGGAACCCCGGGACGCGGCTGTACCGCACAGGCGACCTGGTCCGCCGCGCACCCGACGGCAACGTGGAGTTCATCGGCCGGGTCGACGACCAGGTCAAGATCCGCGGCTACCGCGTCGAACCCGGCGAGATCCGCGCCGTGCTGGCCGGGCACGAGGAGATCCGGGACGCCGCCGTGACCACGTTCCGTCCCACCCCGGACAACACGCTCCTGGTGGGCTACTACGTCGCCGGCGACACCCTGGACGGGCTGGACGAGTACTGCGCGCAGCGGCTGCCGGAGTACATGGTCCCGGCCGCCTTCGTCCGGCTGGACGAGATCCCGCTCAACGCCAACGGCAAGCTCGACCGGTCCGCGCTGCCCGACCCGGACCGGTCGGCGATGGGCGCCGGGCACGCGTTCGTCGCGCCGCGCACCAAGACCGAGCGGATCCTCGCCGACATCTGGTCCCGGGTGCTGAACGTCCCGCAGGTCGGGGTGCACGACAAGTTCCTCGACCTCGGCGGGCACTCGATCCTGATGATCCAGGTGCTGGCGGCCGCGCGCCGCGCCGGGCTCACCGTGTCGGTGTGGCGGATGTACCAGCACGAGACGCTGGAAGACCTGGCCGCCGCCATCGACCAGGACACCGCCGCCGCCGAGCCCGCGCCGACGGTGCCGCTCACCCCGTTCCAGCGGACGCTGCTGGATCGCGCGTCGGCCCAGGGGAACGGGCACGCCCATGAGGCGCACCTCACGCTGGACCACGCCGTCCACCCCGAAGTTCTCGACCGGGCGCTGCGCACGGTGATCGGCCACCACGACGCGCTCCGGCTCCGCCTGGACGCCGAAACAGGCACGGCGCGCGTGGCGACCGTCGAAGAGGCGATGGACGGCGCAGTGCTGAGCGCCGAGGCCGATGGGCACCGGATCGCCCTGCGCGTCGATCCGCTGCTGGCCGACGAGGCGTCCGTCGCGATCGTCGCGGCCGACCTGGAGACCGCCGTCCGGGCGCTGGCCGCGGGGGAGACGCCGGAGCTGCCCGCCGCGGAGTCCTTCGCGGAGTGGGCGCGCCGGCTGGCCGAGCAGGCCGGGTCCGAGGAGATCGAGGCCCAGGCCCACCTGTGGCTCAACCGGGCACCGGCCGCGCCGCTCCCGCTGAGCGGCGACGGGGTGGGTGAACGCGGCTCGGTCGAGGTCGAGCTGCCGCCCGACCTCACCGCCGCGCTTCCCGGTGACGGCGCGACGGACGTCCTGCTGACGGCGCTCGGGCTCGTGCTCACCCGCTGGGCGGGCGGCGACCGGGTGCTGATCGACGTGGAGGACGGCGGCCGGTCCGGTCTCGGCCGCGCCGTGGGCCTCTTCGCGCACCGCCACCCGCTGCAGCTCTGGCTGCCGTCGAAACGCGAACCCGCCTCGGTGCTCAGGTCCGTCCGGGGCCAGCTCGGCGCGATCCCGGACCAGGGCATCGCGTACGGACTTCTCCGCCTCGATCCCGGTGGCGACATCGCCGCCGAACTGGCCGCTCTGCCCGAGCCCCAGGTCGGATTGCGGGCCGTCGCCCGCGACACCCGGCCGGTGCAGCACGGCTCCCCGGCACGCCCGCGTCCGCTGGAGATCGACGCGGGCGTCCGCGCCGGACGGCTCCGGGTCCGCTGGACCTACCCGGCCCGCGACCTGGACGAGGTCGCGGCCACCCGGCTCGCCGTGGAGCATCTGACCAGGGTCGCCGAACTCGTCGAACGTCCAGCGACGGCCCCCTCCGCCAGGCCCCGGCGCGCCGCGGCCGAGCCGGTGCCCGGCCTGCTGGCCACCATGCGGGACGAGCACGTGCCGGGCGTCAGCATCGCGATCCTCCGCGACGGCGAGCCCGCCGAACTGCACGCGCACGGCGTCCTCGCCGCGGGCGGGACGGACCCGGTCACCCCGGACACGCTCTTCCAGGCCGGGTCCATCAGCAAGCACGTGACCGCCCTCGGGGCGCTCACCCTGGTCGAACAGGGCCGCCTAGACCTCGACGAGGACGTCAACAGCTACCTGACGTCCTGGCGGGTGCCCGGCGCCGAGGACGGCGCCGCGCCGCCCGTGATCACCGTGCGGCACCTGCTGGGCAACACCTCGGGGCTGAGCCTCGCCCCCAACAAGGGCTACCGGCGCGACGAGCCCGTCCCGGCGCTGCTCGACCTGCTGTGCGGGCGGCCGCCGGTGACCACGCCGCCGGTCCGCGCGGCGGGCACGCCCGGCGCCGTGTACCGCAAGGCCAACGTCAACTGGTCGGTGCTCCAGCAGGTGATGGAGGACGTCACCGGGCTGCCCTTCACCGAGCTGATGGACACGCTGGTGCTCGGCCCGCTGGGCATGGACGCCAGCAGCTACCACCAGCGCTTCCCGGAGACGTCCGGCCGGTCCGTGGCGGTGGGGCACGCGCCCGACGGCACGCCGATCGAGGGCGGCTGGCGGGTCCGGCTGGAGGTGGCGGCGGCGGGGCTGTGGACCACCGCCGAGGACCTGACGAAGATCGCCCGGGAGATCCGCCGGGCGCACCGCGGCGAGGAGTCCGCGCTCATCCGCACGGAGCTGGCGCGCCAGATGCTGGTGCCGCACCCGGGCGCCTTCTACGGCCTCGGCTCCATCGTCGACGACACCGGCGCGGACCTGGAGTTCGGCCACGGCGGCGAGCCGATCGGCTACTGGAACATGTCGATCAGCCGCGTCACCGGCGGCACCGGCTTCGTCGCGCTCACCAACGGCGAGTCCGGCGGCGCCGTGGTGCGCCTGCTGGTGGCCGCGCTCGGCCGCCGGGACGGGGACTTCGGCCGCGGCCGCCTGGCCGACGACTGGCGGGCGGGCCGCACCGCCTCCGACCCGGCCTGACCCCCCGACCAGCAGAGGAGACAAGCGTCGTGCGACACCTCATCTCGATCAACGACCTGACCGACGCCGACCTGCGCTCGATCGTCGCGCGCGGAACCCGGTTCGCCGCCCGCGAGCACGCCCCGCCCCCTGCCCTGGCGGGCCAGGTGGCGGGGATCTACTTCCGCAAGACGTCCACCCGGACCCGCACCGCGTTCTCCAGCGGCGCGCTCCGCCTCGGCGCGCAGATCGTCACGTTCGGGCCGGACGACCTGCAGACCAACACCGGCGAGACGGCGGCGGACACCGGCCGGGTCTTCGCCCGGATGCTCGACGTGCTCGTCGCCCGGACGGCCGGCGACCCGGCGGAGATGCGGGCCTGGGCCCACGGCCAGGACCGGATGGCCGTCGTCAACGCGATGAGCGCCGACGAGCACCCGACCCAGGCGCTCGCCGACCTGGTGACGCTGAACGGCCGGTTCGGCCGGATCGAGGGCCTGAAGATCCTCTACGTGGGGGAGGGCAACAACACGGCGGCCGCGCTGGCGCTGGCGCTCAGCCGGTTCGAGGGCGTCCGCCTGGAGCTGCGCACCCCGCCCGGCTACGGCCTCGCCGCCGCGATCCGGGAGCGGGCCCTCCGGCAGGCCGCGGACACCGGCGCGGCGGTCGCCGAGCACCACCACATGGACGACCTGCCCGGCGACTCCGACGTCGTCTACACCACCAGGTGGGAGACGACGGGGACCGCCAAGCCCGACCCGGACTGGCGGACGGTCTTCACCCCGTTCCGCGTCACCGCCGGCCTGTGGGAGCGCAGCCCCAAGGCCGTCTTCATGCACGACCTGCCCGCGCACCGCGGCGACGAGGTCACCGCC
This sequence comes from Actinomadura sp. KC06, assembly GCF_004348735.1. Taxonomy (GTDB): domain Bacteria; phylum Actinomycetota; class Actinomycetes; order Streptosporangiales; family Streptosporangiaceae; genus Spirillospora. The sequence goes on along the minus strand of NZ_SMKT01000063.1, from coordinate 38,579 downwards.
GAGGTCCTGGACGGGCCGATGAGCATCGCCTTCGACCAGGCCGAGAACAAGATGCACAGCGCGATGGCGGCGCTGGAGTGGTGCCGCCACGGCACCGCGCCTACCGACGGCACCGCATCGAGGGGCGGTTCGCCGGGACGATGAGCACCGTGCGGCGGCCCCCGGCGACCGCCGGCCCCCCGGATGGGCCGCGCCCGCCGGACGTCCCGCGCTCGGCGGACGTCCCGGAGGACCTCCCGCCGGACGTCCCGCCGCCGCTCCGCCGCAACCGCGACTTCCTGCTGCTGTGGAGCGGGGCGGCCGCCTCGCTGCTCGGCACCCGGGTCAGCGCGATCACCTACCCGCTGCTCGTCGTGTTCCTGACCGGCTCGGGGACGGCCGCGGGCCTGGTCGGCTTCGCCGCGCTCCTGCCCAACCTCCTCGTCCAGCTTCCGGCCGGCGCCCTGGTGGACCGCTGGAACCGCAAATGGCTGATGACCGCCTGCAACGGCGGCGCCGTGCTCGCGGTCGGGAGCGTGGCGCTCGCGCTGGCCTTCGGCCGGCTGTGGCTGCCGCACCTGGTCGTCGCGGCCTTCGTCGAGTCGTCGCTGACCATCTTCTACAAGCACGCCGAACGCGGCGCGGTGCGCAACCTCGTCGCCCCGTCCCAGCTCTCGGCGGCGCTGGCGCAGAACGAGGCGCGCGGCCGCGGCGCCGGGCTCCTGGGGCAGCCGCTCGGAACCGCGATCTACGGGCTCGCGCACTGGTGGCCGACGACGTTCACCGCCCTCAGCCACCTGTTCGGCCTGTGCGGGATGCTGTTCATCAGGAAGGACCTCCAGCGCCCGTCCCGGCGGCGCCCGAAGGGCATCATCGGACCGATCCGGCAGGGCCTCGCGTGGGTGTGGCGCCAGCGGTTCCTGCGCGCCGTGATGGTGGTCGTCGCGGGCAGCAACCTGCTGTTCCAGGGCATCAGCCTCGCCCTCGCGTACCTGGTCGAGCACGACGAGGACCTGACGAAGACCGCCTTCGCGGTGATCCTGGTCGCCCGCGGCATTGGCGGCGTGCTCGGCGCGGCCACGGGGCCGCTGTGGATGCGGCTGATGACCATGCGGGCCATCGTCATCTGGGGGAACATCGCGTGGGCGGTGCTGCTGCCGCTGGTCGCGGTGGTGCGGGACCCGGTGGCGCTCGGCGCGATCTTCATCGCGGTCTCGGTCATCTCCGGCACGTTCAACGTGGTCGGCGGGGTCTACCTCGTCCGGACGACCCCGGACCGCATGCAGGGCCGCGCGAGCAGCGTCATGGACCTGCTCGGCTCCGGGCTCAGCGCCCTCGGCCCTCTGGTGACCGGCATCGCGCTCGACGCGTGGGGCGCGACCCACACGGTGCTCGGGCTGGGCGCGGCCATGATCTGCCTGGCGCTCGCCACCGTGATCAGCCCCGCGATCCGGTCCGTGCCGCACCGGGTGGGCGACATCCCCCTCGCCGAGGACGACGACCCGCCCACCGCCGGGGACGGGAGGCCGTCCGTCCCTCCGGCGGGAGGCGGGTAGAGGCGGGTACCGGGGCGGACGCCGCAAGCGGTGGTTCAGCAGCGGGCGGTGAGGGGCTCCCCGTCGGCGCCGATGATGTCGTCGAGGGTCCGGCCGGTGGCCTGCTCGCGGGCGAACAGCCGGAACAGCTCGTGGAACCGGTAGCGGAAATGGCCCGTCTTCGCGCAGGCGCTGACCTGGAGCATGCGCGCGTCCAGGAGCGTCTCCAGGATCTCCTCGCTCTCGGCCTCGGAGAGCGAGAGGACCCGCGACGCCGCCGGCGCGGTGAAGTCCGGGTCGTCGAGCAGGCCGAGCAGCGCGAAGGTGTCGCGGGCCTGCCCGTCGAGCTCAAGGAAACCGCTCTCGATCCGGGTCCGTACGTCGAGCGAGCCGTGCCGCAGCACGTCGAGCCGGGAGCGGGACCATTCCAGCCGCCGGACCATCGTCTCCAGCGGCCAGTGGGGCTTGGTGCAGAGCCGTGTCCCGGCGACGCGCAGCGCGAGCGGCAGCCCGCCGCACAGTGCGGCGATCCGCTGCGCGGCCTCCGGCTCCGCGGCGACCCGCTCGTCGCCCACGATCCTCGTCAGCATGGCCAGCGAGCCCTCGTCGTCCAGGGTCTCCAGCCGGACGGTGCGGGCGCCGACGCCGGACGCGACGTCCCGGCGTGCGGTGAAGAGGGTCCGGCAGTCCTGTCCGCTGGGCAGCAGCGGGCGGAGCATCGCCTCGTTCTCCGCGTGGTCGAGCACGACGAGCACGCGGCGGTCGGCGGTGAGGGTGCGGTACAGCCGGACGCGCTCGCCGAACTCGGCGGGGATCTCCTTGTCGGTCATGCCGAGGGCGCGCAGGAACGACAGCACCACGGTCCCCGGGGCGAGCGGCGCGCCGTCGGCCGGGGCCAGGTCGGCGTACAGCTGCCCGTCCGGGAAGTGGTCCCTGGCGGCGTGGGCGGCCCGGAGCGCGAGCGCGCTCTTGCCGACGCCGGGCATCCCGGAGATCTCGACCGCGGCCGGGGCCGCGACGTCGCGCGCGGTCAGCGCCGCGACGACCTCGGACAGCTCGGCGGCGCGGCCGGCGAAGTCGATGACGTTGGGCGGCAGCAGCCGGGGCCGCAGCGTATGCCGCTCCACGCCGCGCACCGGCTCGATCCCGGGGGTGTGGTCGAGCGCGGGGGCGTTGGCCAGGATGGCCAGGTGCGTGTCGGTCAGCGTCGCGCCCGGGTCCACGCCGAGCTCCTCGGCCAGCAGCCGGCGGCCCGCGTGGAAGACCGTGAGCGCGTCGGCCTGCCGCCCGGCCCGGTACAGCGCGACCATGAGCTGCGCGCGCAGCCGCTCGCGCAGCGGGTACTCGGCGACGAGACCGGTCAGCTCGGGGATCACCTGGAGCTGCTCGCCCAGCGCCAGCCGGGCCTCCACCCGGTCCTCGATGGCGGTCATCCGGGCCTCTTCAAGGCGCGGTAATTCGGCCTCGGCGAGGAATTCGCTGACATTGGCGAGAGCCGGGCCTCGCCAAAGGGAAAGCGCCTGCCTGAAATGTTCGCTGGCGCTGCGGAATTGCCGGTTCTTCAGGTCCAGCTGACCGGCGCGGGCGAGCCGCTGGAATATTTCGTGATCTAGGACCGCACGCCCGATGCTCATCATGTAGCCAGGCGGTTTGCGCACGATGCTGACCTCGCCGCCGAGGTACTTGCGCAGCCGGGAGACATAAGTATAGATCTGGGAGCTGGCGGTGGCGGGCGGGTTCTCCCCCCATAGCAGCCCGCTGAGCCGGTAGTCCGGGAGGATGTGGTCGCGCGATAGCAGCAGCGCGGCGAGAACTGTTTTCTGTTTGGCGCCGTCCAGTGAAATGCGCTCGCCGTTCAGGCGCGCTTCAATGGACCCGAGAATGAAGATTTCCATGGTCTGGCTTTCCCCCGTGTGAGCTGGACCAGCAAGATCTATATAGGACATTCCCCGTCTGTCGTTTAAGGGAGCGATCTAAGCCCGCCGGGCCTTGATCATGATGACTCCGCAGTGGGACAGATGTCAACCAAACAGGACAATCTGGAAATTTGCCGGTTCACCTGGCGTTCAGGCGGGCGCCGTGCGGCTCCGTCCAGCAGATATAGGCTGCGTATAGACGTCTGGCCGACAATCGCTTGACCGGAACGGTTGCGGCTTGTCAGCGCTTATCGTGGCTCTCGCGGGGCGCATGGCCGTTAGTGGTCAGCCCGCAGCCGCGCGGATACGCGGGGTCAGCGGCGCGGGTGGGCGGGGTCAGCGGCGCAGGTACGTGAGCACCGCGAGCACCCGGCGATGATCATCCTCGGTGCGCGGCAGCTCCAGCTTGATGAGGATGTTCCCGATGTGCTTGGCCACCGCCGCCTCCGACACCGTCAGCGCCCGGGCGATCCCGGCGTTGGTGCGTCCCTCCGCCATCAGGGCCAGCACCTCCCGCTCGCGGCCGGTCAGCGGGGCCAGCGGGTCGTGCCGGCGGCGCAGCAGGTGCCGGACCACCTCCGGGTCGACGACCGTGCCACCGGCGGCCACCTGCTCCAGGGCGCCGCGGAACTCGTCGATGTCGCCGACCCGGTCCTTGAGCAGGTAGCCGACGCCGCGCCCGCCGACCGAGTCGAAGAGCTCGGCCGCGTAGGCGTGCTGGACGTACTGGCTGAGCACCATGACCGCCAGCCCCGGCTGGGACGAGCGCAGCTCCACCGCGGCGCGCAGCCCCTCGTCGGAGAAGTCGGGCGGCATCCGCACGTCCGTCAGCACCAGGTCGGGCGCGTGCTCGGAGACCGCGGCGATCAGCTCGTCCGCGTCGCCGACGGCGGCGGCCACCTCGTGGCCGAACCTGGCGAGCAGGCCGACCAGGCCCTCGCGCAGCAGCACGCCGTCCTCGGCGACGACTAGGCGGAGCGGTCGATCGGGCCGCACGGCACCTCCAGGCGGACGAGGGTGGGCCCGCCGGGCGGGCTGTACAGGTCGAGTGTGCCGCCCACGACGGAGATCCGGTCGACCAGCCCGGCCAGCCCGGTGCCCCGCGCCGCCGCCGCGCCGCCGACCCCGTCGTCGCCGATCTCCACCGTGACGCGGTCGCCGTCCCGTCCGGCGGTCACCCAGGCCGTGGTCGCGGCGCTGTGCTTCGCGACGTTCGCCAGCGCCTCGCAGACCGCGAAGTAGAGCGCGCTCTCCACCGGCTCGGGAAGGCGTCCGAGCAGGTCGAGCTCGGCCTTGACCGGGACGGGGGAGCGGCCGGCGAGCTCGTCGACCGCGGCGGGCAGCCCCCGGTCGGTGAGCAGCTTGGGGTGGATGCCGCGGATCAGCTCGCGCAGCTCGTCGAGCGCGAGCCTGGCCTCCGCGTGCGCCTTGTCGACCAGCTCGCCGGTCTCCCGCCCGGTGGTCGTGCGGGCGAGCCCCAGCGTCATGGTCAGCGCGACCAGCCGCTGCTGGGCGCCGTCGTGCAGGTCCCGCTCGATCCGGCGCCGCTCGGCCTCGAAGGCGTCGACGAGCCGCGCCCGCGACCGGGTCAGCTCGTCGACCCGCTCGGTCAGCTCCGGCTCGCGCGGCGCCACCAGCAGCAGCCGGGTGAGCGCGCCTCGCGCCGCCGCGACCACCGTCACCAGATACATCCCCACCAGCAGCGAGAGGACCCCGAGCGGCAGTATCACCCAAGCCTGCCAGGCGCTGGTGAGCGTCCAGGTCTTGAGCAGCCTCAGCTCGCCGTCCGGGTCCGCCGCCATGATCGCCGGGGCGGTCAGCAGCGCCGCGGGCACCGCCAGCCCGGTCACCAGGGCCGCCAGCTCCACCGGCCACAGCACGGCCGCCGACAGCAGCGTGAACGCCAGGTCCCGCCAGGTGGCCTGCTCGCGGTAGCGGGTCCGCAGCCACGGCCAGAAGCCGGGACGCTCGGGGTCGCGGTGCGGGCCGGGCGCGGGCTCCAGGTCGACCAGCCGCAGCCGCCGCCGCTCCGCCGCCGCGACCGGCAGCCCGCATAACCCCAGCGCCAGCAGCAGCGGCACGCCCACGAGGACGATGCCCAGCACGATCCCGAGCGTGAGCGCCGTGCTCAGCAGGACGAGCTCCAGCGCGCCGGCCAGCGTCCCGGTGAGCAGGTACGCCGTCGCCCGCCACGGCCAGGCGGTGACCAGGAACCCCCGGTCGGTCAGCGCCTGCCAGGCCGTGCGTGATCGCATGCCACGACCGTACTCGCCCGGCCCGCCGCAGCCCATGACGGCAGTACTACCGCCGGGGTAGTGCCAGTGCTACCCCAAAGAGTCGAAGCAGTGCCAGTGCGCTCGACGGCGCCGGCGCGGTTGGCTTGCGGCATGAACAAGACGGGGACGGACAGTGGCGCCGAGACGATGCCGGCGACCGGCCAGGCGGTGCCCGGTGCGGCGGTGCGCCTGACGGCCGTGACCAGGACGTACGGGTCGGGCGAGGGCAAGGTGACGGCGCTCGCCGGGGTGACGCTGGAGTTCACCGCCGGCACCTTCACCGCGATCATGGGCCCGTCCGGCTCGGGCAAGTCGACGCTGCTGCAGTGCGCCGCCGGGCTCGACCGTCCCGACGAGGGACGCGTCGACCTGGCCGGGACCGACCTGACCGGCCTCGGCGAGACACGGCTGACGCTCCTGCGCCGCGACCGGATCGGGTTCGTCTTCCAGTCGTTCAACCTGATGCCGTCCCTCACCGCCGAACAGAACGTGGGGCTGCCGCTGCACCTGGCCGGGCGCCGTCCCAAGAAGAGCGAGATCGCCGCAGTGCTCCAGGACGTGGGGCTCGCCGACCGGGCCGGGCACAGGCCGAGCCAGCTGTCGGGCGGCCAGCAGCAGCGGGTCGCGATAGCGCGGGCGCTGGTGACACGGCCCGCCGTGCTGTTCGCCGACGAGCCGACGGGCGCGCTGGACAGCTCCACCTCGCGCGACGTCCTGATCATGCTGCGCAGCCTCGTCGACCAGCGCGGCCAGACGATCGTCATGGTGACGCACGACCCCGTCGCCGCCTCCTACGCCGACCGCGTGGTGTTCCTCGCGGACGGCGGCCTGGTGGGCGAGATGGAGCAGCCGACCGCCGAGGCGGTCGCGGCGCAGATGACCCGTCTGGAGTCGGCGCCGTGCTGAGGATCGCGCTGCTGACCGTCCGCGCCCGCTGGATCGCGTTCGCCGGGTCCTTCCTCACCCTCACCCTCGGCGTCGCCCTGGTCGCCACGATGGGGCTGGCCCTCGCCGCCGCATACGGCACCGAGACGGCGTCCTCCGCCGAGGAGGGATCGGTCCGGTACGGCGCCGCGCCCGCGGTGGTCCGGGCGCCGGACAGCGTGCGCGTGGCCGTCGGGGACGAGACCGAGAGCCGCGAGCTCGAAGCGCCGCGCGGGCTGGACCCCGCCGTCGCGGCGAAGGCCGCCGCGCTCGGCGGTGCCGTCGAGGACCGCGTCTTCTACGCCCAGCCGGCGTCCCGCGACGCCGGCGGGCCCCGGGTCACCATCGGCCGTCCGTGGTCGGTGGCCCCGTACGCCCCGTACCGGCTGGTCGCGGGCAGAGCTCCCGCCGCGCCCGACGAGGTCGCCTCCCCCGTGGGCGGGCCTCGTCCGGGCGCGGCGGTCCCCGTCCTCACCGCACGCGGCCCGGCGGTGTACAGGGTCGTCGGAGTGGTCGATCCGGGGGAGGCGGAACCGGCGATCCTGTTCACCGACGCCGCGGCCGCCCGGCTCTCGCCGCGCGTCGACGCCGTGATCAGCCGGGCGCCGGCGGCGGAGCTGCGCGCCGCGGTCGACGGCTCCGCCGTGGTCCTCACCGGGGACCGGGCCCGGACGGCCGGGGCCGGACTCGGCGGCGGCGGCAAGAGCACCGAACAGGACACGCTGGACGGGACCAAGATCATGCTGGGCACGGCGGGCGGGATCTGCGGTTTCGTCGCCGTCTTCGTCGTCGCGTCCACCTTCTCCCTCGCGGTCGCCCAGCGGCGCCGGGAGCTGGCGCTGCTGCGCGCGGTCGGCGCGACGCCCCGCCAGGTGCGGCGGATGCTGTTCGCCGAGGCGTTCGTCGTCGGCGTGATCGCCGCCGCGCTCGGCTGCGCCCTCGGACCGGTCTGCGCCCCGGCGCTGGGCGGCTGGCTGGTCGACCGGGAGCTGGCGCCCGCGTCCTACACGGTGCCGGCGACGGCCTGGCCGCTGGCCGTGGCGTTCGCGATGGGCCTCACGGTCTCCCTGCTCGGGGTCTGGGCGGCGTCCCGCCGCGCCGGCCGGATCCGCCCGGCCGAGGCGCTGCGCGACGCGGCGCTGGAGACCAAGGCCATGACCGCCGGGCGCTGGGTGCTGGGCGCCGGCGGGACGGTCGCGGGCCTGTGGATGCTGGCCTCCGTGCTCGGCGACCCAGGCGGCGCGACCAGCCGCAAGCAGTACATCCCGGTGACGATGCTGCTGATCGCCGGGTTCGCGATGCTCGCCCCGATCATCGTCCCGCCGCTGGCCCGGCTGGTCACCTTGCCGCTGCGCCTGCTGCGGGGCGCGGGGGCGATGATCGTCCGGGAGAACGCGCTGACCGCCGCCCGCAGGACCGCCTCGACCGCCGCGCCGGTGCTGGTCACCGTCGGCCTGGGGCTCTCCCTGCTCGGCGCCACCGCCAGCATCGACGGCGCGGAGCAGGCGGAGCTGCGCGACCAGCACCGGGCCGACTTCATCGTGACCCCCGCCGGGACGCCCGGGCTCAACCAGGCCGTCGTCGACCGGGTCGAGGCCGTACCCGGGGTGGACACCGTGGTCCGGACGCCGACCGTCCTGTTCGCCCTGGAGGACGGCGAGGCCCTGGTGAAGTACCCGGCGCAGGCGGTGACGCCGCGGGCGCTCGGCGAGGTCGCCGAGCTGCCGCTGGTGTCGGGCGACCCCGCCCGGCTGGCGGACGACTCGATCATCGTCTCGCGGGAATGGGGCCGCGAGCCCGGCGAGCGGATCGACGTGTGGCTGGCCGACGGGACCAGGACGTCGCTGACGGTGGCCGCAGTCCTGGAGACGGGCACCGGCGACCACAGCGTGTTCGTCACCCCGCGCAACGCCGGTACCGCCATGCCGGAGTCGATCGACGTGAAGCTGCGTCCGGGCACCGACGCCGCGGCCGCGCTGGCGGCCCTGCGCGCGGCCACCGACCGGCTCGGGGCGCGGCCCGCCGCCGTCCCGGACTGGATCGGCGCGGCCGCGTCCGACAGCGGGCGGCAGAGCCGGCTCGGCATGTACGTCGTCCTCGGCGTCGCCCTGCTCTACTGCGCCATCGCGATCGCCAACACCCTGGTGATGGCGACCGCCGACCGGGCCCGGGACCAGGCCGTCCTGCGCCTGTCCGGCGCCACCCGCCGCCAGGTCCTGGGCGTGGTGGCGGCCGAGTCCCTGCTCGTGGTCGGCGTCGGCGCGGTCCTCGCCCTGCTCGTGTCGGCGCTGAGCATGGGCGGGGTGGTGGCCGGGCTCCTCGGCCTCTCCGGACGCCTCACGGTCGTGGTGCCGTGGTCGCCGGTGGGCGGGATCGTGGCCGCCTGCGTCGTCATCGCGCTGCTGGCGTCGGTCCTGCCGGCCCGGGCGGCGATGCGGACGCGCGCCACCGAGGCCCTGGGAACCAACGAATGAACCCCGTGACGGTGCGCGTACAGAATCCGTATAGATCGCGGCGGCAGGGTACGCGCATGGACGACGAGCACGGCTGGACGCCCCTGGAGATTCGGCCCGGCGACATCGGAGCCTCGGCAGACGCCGACGGACTCCTCGCCTACCTTGCCGACCGGCAGCTGATCGGCGACCTCCTGGTCAAGGAGAAAGCGCTGGTCTTCCGCGGGTTCGGCGTCGCCCGCGACCGGCTCGAACCGGTCATGGACGGCGTCCTGCCCAACCGGCTGGCCTATGTGCACGGGAACTCGCCGCGGACCAAGGTCGGGGACAACGTCTACACGTCCACCGAGTACCCCGCGGAGATGACGATCTCCATGCACAACGAGCTGTCCTACTCCTCCCGGTGGCCGGCGCGGCTGATGTTCTACTGCGAGATCGCCGCCGAGACCGGCGGCGCCACCCCGGTCGTCGACGGGACGCGGTGGCTCGGCGCGCTGGACGAGGAGGTGCGGGACGCCTTCGCGGGAGGGGTCCGCTACACCCAGAACCTGCACGACGGCTACGGGCTCGGCAAGAGCTGGCAGGACACCTTCGAAACCGAGGACCGCGACCGGGTGGAGGAGTACCTGGCGGACATGGAGGCCACCTGGGAGTGGCGCCCCGACGGGGCGCTGCGGGTGAGCCAGATCCGGCCCGCCACGATCCGGCATCCGGTGACCGGCGACGAGGTCTGGTTCAACCAGGCCGACCAGTGGCACCCGGCCGCCCTGGGCGACGAGACCGCCGCCGCGCTGGCCGACGTGCTGCCGGAGGAGGACCTGCCGCAGTCGGTCTCCTACGCCGACGGCGGCCCCATCCCGGCCGAGCACGTCCTTCAGGTCCGCGACCGCGGGCTGGCCGAGGCCGTCGACGTCGACTGGGTCGCCGGCGACGTGCTGCTGATCGACAACGTGCTGGTGGGGCACGGCCGCCGCCCGTTCACCGGGAGCCGGCGCGTGCTGGTCGCGATGACCGACTGAGTCGCGGTGACCGGCCGAGTCGCGGTGACCGGCTGAAGTCGCGATGAACGACTGAACGAGCGGCGGAGGGATCATGACGAGTGCGGCGCAGGCTAGCCGCGTGCTGCCCCGCGTCATCGAGCGCGCGGACGGCGACGCGGACCTGTTCGGCCTGCTGGAGCGCGACCGCGCGGAGATCCGGCGGCGGCTCGCCGACGACGGGGCCGTGCTGCTGCGCGGCTTCGCGGTGGGCGGCGTCGACGGGTTCGACCGGGTGGTCCGGACGGTGTCGGGCGCGTCGCCGCTGGCCTACGCCGAGCGGTCGTCCCCGCGCAGCACGATCAAGGGCCGGGTCTACACCTCGACCGACTACCCGGCGGACGAGGAGATCTTCCTGCACAACGAGAACTCCTACCAGTCGGTCTGGCCGCGGACGCTGTACTTCTACTGCATCGAGCCGCCCGCCGCGCAGGGCGCGACGCCGCTGGCGGACGTCCGGGAGGTGTACCGGCGCATCGACCCGTCCGTGCGGGAGGAGTTCGAGCGGCGCCGGTGGATGGTGGTCCGCAACTTCCACGAGGACTTCGGGACGTACTGGTGCGACGCGTTCGGCACCGCCGACCGGGACGCCGTGACCGCCTACTGCCGGGAGCGCGACATCGAGATCGAGTGGCGCGGGGCGGACGGCCTGCGCACCCGGGCCGTGCGGGACGCCGTGCACGTCCATCCGGTGTCCGGCGAACGCGTGTGGTTCAACCACGCCACGTTCTTCCACATCACCACCCGGGACCCGGACGTGGCCGAGGGGCTCCTGGAGGCCTTCGGCGAGGACGAGCTTCCGTCCAACACCTACTACGGCGACGGCGGCCGCATCCCGGACGACGTCGTCGCGCACCTGCGCGACTGCTACCGGGCCGCCTCCGTGCGGTACGACTGGCGGCGCGACGACGTGCTGGTGGTCGACAACATGCTGGCGGCGCACGGCCGCGAGCCGTTCAGCGGCCGCCGGAAGATCGCGGTGGCGATGGCGGAGCCCTCCGCGTGACGGACGCCGCGCGGGTGGCCGTGGTCGGCGCCCGCGGCACCATCGCGGGCGTCGCGGCGACCAGGGTGAGCTTCCACCGGTACGAGTCGGGGCTGCTGTCCGCCGCCGAGATGGCGGACGCGCTCCGTCCGGAGCTGGACGAGGTCGCCGAGGTGACGGCGGCCGACTTCGCGGGTGACCACCACACCGTCGCCGGCCTGTGCGCCCTCACCCGCACGGTCGAGCGGACGCCCGCCGACGCCGTCGTGGTGACGACCGGCACGAACGAGCTGGCGGAGCTGGCCTACTGGCTCCACCTGACGCTGTCCCGCGCCAGGCCGGTGGTGGTCACCGGCGCCCTGCGCCCCTGGACCGTCATCGGCTCGGACGGCCCGGCGAACCTCTACAACGCGGTCCTCCTGGCGGCGAGCGGCCGGACCCGGCCCCACGGCGTCGTGGTCATGCTCAACGACGAGATCCTCGCGGCCCGGGACGCCGTCAAGAGCGACACCGTGCGCACCCACGCGTTCCAGTCCCCGGGAGCGGGCCGCCTGGGCACGATCGACGCCGCCCGGATCAGGCTCCAGCGCGTCCCCGTCCCGGACGACCGCTGGACGCCGTTCGAGACGAGCCCGGAAGAGATCCCCAAGGTGGAGATCGTGCCCGGCTACCTGGACGCCGGCCCCGAGACCCTGCTGGCCGTCGCGAACACGGGCGCCGCCGGGATCGTCCTGTCGGGCCCGCTGTCCCCCCGGCAGAAGCGCGCCGCGCGCACCCTGGCCGGCAACGGCCTGACCTTCGTGGCGGCCCCGCACACGAACACGGGAGCGGCCTACCCCCAGGAGGACGCGGTCATAGGAACCGACCTCCACCCACCCAAGGCGCGCCTCCTCCTAATGCTCACCCTGACCTGCGCAAAGACCCCGGCCGAAGCCAAACAGATCTTCACCCGCGAATCCCCTCTCCCCGTCCCTGGCGAGGATTACGCGCCCAGGACCTCGGGGGAGGGGGTGAGCTTGTCGAGACCCGTCGCGCGGAATGTGGTGCGGTAGGCGCTGGGGGCCACGCCCAGTGTCGCGCTCATCTGCTGGCGGAGCGCCGCGCCGGTGCCGAAGCCCGAGTGGCGGGCCACCTGGTCGATGGCCAGGTCCGTGGTCTCCAGCAGGTGCCGGGCCCGCTCGACGCGCTGCTGGATGATCCACTTTCGCGGGCTGAGGCCGGTCTCCTGGCGGAACCGGCGGGTGAACGTGCGGATGCTCATCCGGGCCTGCGCGGCCAGGGCGTGCAGGTCGAGCGGCTCGTGCAGGTGCTCCAGCGCCCACGCGCGGGCCGCGGCGGTGGAGGTGTCGGTCGCCTCCGGGATCGGGCGGACGATGTACTGCGACTGGCCGCCCGGCCGCCACGGCGGGACGACGCAGCGCCGCGCGGTCATGTTCGCGATCCCGCTGCCGTGGTCGTCCCGGACGACCTGCAGGCACAGGTCGACGCCCGCGCCGACGCCCGCCGAGGTGAGCAGGTCGCCGTCGTCGACGAACAGCACGTCGGGGTCGAGGTCGACGTGCGGGAACAGCCGGCGGAAATTGTCGGCGTGCGCCCAGTGGGTGGTCGCGCGGCGGCCGTCCAGCAGGCCGGCCGCGGCGAGGACGAACGCGCCCGTGCAGACCGACAGGATCCGCGCGCCCCGATGCGCCGCCGCCCGCAGGGCGAGCCGCACCGGTTCGTCGATCGTGCCGTCCCCCAGCACCCGCGCGCCGTAGTGCACGCCCGCCACGAGGATCGTGTCGGCCTCCGCCAGCAGCTCCAGGCCGTGCTCGGACGTGACGGTCAGCCCCGCCGAGCTGCGCACCGGACGGCCGCCGGGGGTGCAGATCCGCACCTGGTAGAGCCGCCGGTCCTGCTCGTCGCGGGCCGAGGGGAAGACCTGCGTCGGCGTGCCGAGGTCGAACGCGACCACCTCGTCGAGCGCGAGCACGGCGATCTGGTGAAGCCGGTACATGGCCCAATTCTTGCACATGATGGCCAAAGAGCCACTTCCCGGAACCGTGCCGCTTTGAGCACTCTTACCGAGTGACTCACAACAAACAACTCATATGGCCGTGGATGATCGCGGGAATCGGTTTCGCCGCGCTCGTCGGCGCGGCCGGGTTCCGGTCGACCCCCGGCGCGTTGGTGGAACCGCTGCAGGACGAATTCGGCTGGTCGACCGGCACCATCGGCTTCGCCATGTCGGTCAACCTCGCTTTGTACGGGGTCACCGCGCCATTCGCCACCGCCCTGATGGAACGGTTCGGTGTACGCAAGGTGACCGCCGGTGCGATGGCGCTGATCGCGCTGGGCAGCGGATTAACGGTGTACATGACGGCCGCCTGGCAGCTCGTCCTGCTCTGGGGCGTGATGGTGGGCCTGGGCGCCGGTTCGATCTCGCTGGGGTTCGTGGCCACGATCGGCACCCGGTGGTTCGTCAAGCGCCAGGGCCTCGTCACCGGCGTCCTCTCGGCGGGCGGCGCGACCGGTTCGCTGATCTTCCTGCCACTGGTGACGGCGTTGAGCGAGTCGGACGGCGGGTGGCGGAGCGCCGCCGTGGTGGTGTCCCTGGTCGCGGCCGCCGCGGTGCCGATGGTGCTGCTCTTCTTCCGCGAGCATCCCGCCGACGTCGGGATCCCGCCTTTCGGCGCCAAGGAGATCGTGCCCCCGCCGCCCGTCACGGGCAGCGCCGCGCGGCACGCCATCGACCGGTTGAAGAGCGCCGCCCGCACCCAGCCGTTCTGGTTCCTCGCGGTGAGCTTCTTCATCTGCGGCGCCACCACCAACGGCATCGTGTTCACCCATTTCATCCCCGCCGCCCATGACCACGGCATGCACCGGGTCACCGCCGCGGGCCTGCTCGCCGTGATCGGCATCTTCGACCTCGTCGGCACCGTCCTGTCCGGCTGGCTCAGCGACCACGTCAACCCGCGGGTCCTGCTGGCGATCTACTACGTGCTGCGCGGCGTCTCGCTGCTCCTCCTGCCGCAGGTGTTCGACGAGAAGGTCACCGGGTTCATGATCGTGTTCGTCGTCTTCTACGGGCTGGACTTCATCGCCACCGTGCCACCGACGATCATCCTGTGCCGGGAGCATTTCGGGATGTCCGCGCCGGTCGTGTTCGGCTGGGTCTTCGCCGCGCACCAGATCGGCGCCGCCTGCGCGTCCACCCTGGCCGGCATGGCCCGCGACAGCTTCGGCGACTACGCGCCCGCCTGGTACACGGCCGGCGCGCTCAGCATCGGCGCGGCGCTCCTCTCCATGGCGATCAGGCGTGCTCCGGCCGAGGAGGAGACCAAGACCCTCACCCCCGCCTGACCTCGTGGACGCCGGACGCGTGCCGGCGCGGCGGGCCGATGAGTTTGATCTGTTGATTGATCTGGTTCCCGGAGATGGCAGCCAATCCGATGTTTTGTTGAACTCTGATCGGCGCTGACGCCCGGCGTCCGCGCGAGTTCCGACGTCATCGACCAGACGAGGTTTCGAGGGGGAAGTGTGCGCCCATCCATCATCAGCTACCACGGCACCGAGCCGGAGAACGCGCTGATACCCGGCCACACGACCGAGTCCGGCGGGGTCAAGGTGATCGCCGCCCTGTTCCGCGGGCTGGTCTCGTACGACCCGGTCGACGCCCATCCGCGGAACGCGGTCGCGGAATCGATCGAGACCGCCGACTCCGCGGTCTTCACCATCAGGCTGAAGCCCGGCTGGACGTTCCACGACGGCACGCCCGTCACGGCGAGCAGCTTCGTCGACGCGTGGAACTTCACCGCACACGGCCCGAACAAGATGCAGGCGGCCAGCTTCCTCTCGCACATCGAGGGCTTCGACGAGGTGAACGCCCCCGACTCCACGGTCGGGGAGCTGTCCGGTCTGAAGGTCATCGATGACCGCACTTTCGCGGTGACGCTGTCGGCGCCGTTCTCCGAGTTCCCCGTCACGCTCGGCTGCAGCGCGTTCTTCCCGCTGCCGGAGGCGTTCTTCAAGGACCGGGAGGCGTTCGAGGCGCACCCGATCGGCAACGGCGCGTTCAGGTTCGTCTCCCGGGAGCGCGAGAAGAACATCCTGCTCGAGCGCTACGACGCGTACGCCGGGGACGACATGCCCAGCATCGGCGGCGTCGACTTCCGGATCTACGCCGACCTCGGGGACGCCTACCACGACGTGATCGCGGACAAGCTCGACTACCTGGACGTCACGCCGTTCTGGGCGCTGGAAGGCGACCGGTACCTGCGGGACCTCCCGGGCCGCACCCACGACCGGACCTACCTCGGCATCCAGACCATCTCGTTCCCGCTCTACGACCCGCGCTACGCCGACCCGCGGGTGCGGCGGGCGATCTCCATGGCGATCGACCGGGTCAAGCTGATCGACAAGATCTTCCAGGGCCACCAGGTGCCGGCGGACGGCCTCGTCCCGCCGGCCATCTCCGGGCGCGCCGAGGACCAGGGCGGCGAGCTGTGCACCTACTCCCCGGCGCGGGCCAGGGAGCTGTTCGAGGCGGCCGGGTTCGAGGGCGACATCGAGCTGACGTCCAACGTCGACTCGCCGAACCAGCCCTGGATGGAGGAGGTCTGCGCCTCGGTCACCGAGACGTTCGGCGTGCCGTGCCGCTTCGTGCCGATCCCGACGCTCGGGGAGTTCCGCCGCAAGCTGAACGCCCGCGAGATGACCGCCGTGTTCCGCTCCGGCTGGGTCGCGGACTACCCGTCCATCGAGAACTTCCTGAGCCCGATGTACCGGACCGGCGCGTCCGACAACGTCGGCGGCTACAGCAACCCCGAGGTCGACGCGCTGCTCTCCGCCGCGGACAGCGCACCGACCAGGGAACAGGGCTGGGCTCTCTACCAGCAGGCGGAGCGGGCGATCCTGCAGGACATGCCGACGATCCCGATCTGGTACCAGAGCACGCTGTCGGCCTGGTCGACGCGGCTGCGGGACGTCCAGCCCAACCCGTTCCGCGAGCTCGACCTCTACAGCGTCACCGTGGCGGAAACACAATAGGGAGGAAACGGCGTGGACAGTGAAGTTCAGCAGGCCAGGGCGGCAGCGCTGCGCGAGCTGCACGGCAGCGGAGTGCTCGTGCTGCCCAACGCGTGGGACGCGGGCAGCGCCGCGCTCATCGCCGGGGCGGGCGCCAAGGCGATCGCCACGACCAGCGGCGGGGTGTCGTGGTCGCTCGGCCGGCCGGACGGGCACGGCCTGACCCGCGACGAGATGGTCGAGGCGGTCCGGCGGATCGCCGCGGCGGTCGACGTCCCGGTGACCGCGGACGTCGAGGGCGGCTACGGCCCGGCCCCCGAGGACGTCGCCGCGACGGTGGCCGGGATCGTCGAGGCGGGCGCTGTCGGGGTGAACATCGAGGACTCCAGGGCGCCCGGCGGCCCGCTCTTCGACGCCGCCGAACAGGGCGCGCGGCTGCGCGCCGCCCGGGACGCGGCGGTGAAGGCCGGCCTGCCGGACCTGGTGATCAACGTGCGCACCGACGTCTTCCTGTTCGGCATCGGGAAGGAGGCGGGCCGGCTGGACGACGTCATCGCGCGTACCGGCGTCTACGCCGAGGCGGGCGCGGACTGCCTGTTCGTGCCGGGCCTGATCGACCTCGACGCGCTGGGCAGGCTGGTGAAGGCGTCGCCGCTGCCGGTGAACGTGATGGCCTGGCCGGGCGCGCCCACGGTCGCAGAGTTCGAGGCCGCGGGCGTGCGCCGGGTCAGCCTCGGCACCGCGCTGAGCCAGGCGGCCTACACCGTCGCGCAGCGCGCGGCGGCCGAACTGCTCGGCAAGGGCACCTACACCGAGCTGGAGGGGGCGCTGGACTTCGGCAGCATCAACAGCGCCGTCACCCGCTGACGTAATTCTCCGGCGGTTTCGCCAAACAAACAAACCAACGGGCTCGGGCATCGCCGGATAGGCCCGTACCGCGTCATTCGACCGGCGGTCACGCATTCGCGTGGCCGCCGGTTTTGTTTGTTTGTTCTGTGTAATTCGCACTTGATTGTTCGTTGCGGTCAATGCTTCCGGTCAAATATCCCGCTGGCTTGAATGACGAGCGGGCGGTGATCGCCGCCGCCCCCCAGCAATCGCGTTCACGATCGAGGGAGCGAGCTGATGGCCACTGCACCCAGCCGTCCGGGCGCCGCCGAGGCCCCGGCCCCGGCGCCGCCGCGAACGGGCGAGGACATCCTCCGCCGCGTCCGGGCGATCGTCCCCGAGTTACAGGCGCGCTCGGCGGAGATCGAGCGCGAGCGCAGGCTGCCGATGGACGTCGTCGAGCTGCTGCGCGGCACCGGCGTGTTCCGGATGGGGTTCGCGCACGAGTGGGGCGGCCCCGAGCTGAGCTCGATCGAGCAGACCGAGATCATCGAGGCGATCTCCTACGGCGACCCGGCGGCCGGCTGGTGCGCGATGATCGGCTCCGACACCGGCCTGTACGCGGCGTTCCTGGACGAGCCCGTGGCCAAGGAGATGTTCCCGAGCCTCGACCTGATCACCGCGGGGCTGCTGTTCCCGACCGGGCACGCCGAGATCGTGCCGGGCGGGTACCGGCTCTCCGGCCGCTGGCAGTTCGGCAGCGGCGTCACCCACGCCGACTGGGTGATCTCCGGCGCGTTCATCTACCGCGACGGCGCGCCGGAGCCCGGCCCGGACGGCGACCCGCACGACTCCAAGCTGATGATGGTGCCGCGCGAGGACGTCGAGGTCATCGACACCTGGTACACCACGGGGCTGGCCGGCAGCGGCAGCTGCGACTACACGATCACCGACGTGTTCGTGCCGGCCGAGCGGACGCTGACGTTCGACACCGTCCGCAACGGCGAGGGCCCGCTGGCCCAGCCCGAGGTGCACATGCGCAACATGCCGGGGGTGCCGCTGGGCATCGCTCGGGCCGCGCTCGACCACGTCCGCGAGCTCGTCACGGCGCGGAAGAAGGGGGACGACTACCGCACCCAGGTCACCGTCGCCGACTGCGAGGCCGACCTCGTCGCCAGCCGCCACGGCGTGTACGGGGCGATGCGGCGCCAGCACGAGCTCCTCGCCGCCGGGGGGACGCTCGACGACCTGACCCCGGAGGAGCGGGCCGCGCTGCCGCTCTCGCGCAGGCACGCGTTCCGCACCGCGCGGTCGATCGTCACCCGGCTGTACGACCTGCTGCAGACCAGCTCCATCTACCAGCCGTCCCCGATGGACCGCTGGCTTCGCGACACCCACACGATGTGCCAGCACGTCGTGGCCCAGGACCGCATCCTGCAGTCGGCGGGGGCGTACCTGCTGGACGCGAAGCCCCAGTTCCCGCTGTGCCTCGGCATCACCGCCGCGAAGCCCGCCGGCGCCGTCCGGCCGGCGTCGTGACCCGCTCCAGGTGAGCCGATCTGACGACTCCCCTCGGTCCGCCCGCACGGGCGCGACATCTCTCGGCCTGCCCGCACGGGGGCGCCGACCGGAACGACAGGTGGGATTGTGACAGTCCAAGAAGTTGACATTCTGATGATCGGCGCGGGCCCGGCCAACCTGGCGCTCGCCGTGGCGCTGGAGGAGTCGGCCCCGGCCGAGATGGCGCGCAGCGCGCTGATCCTCGAACAGCACTCCGACGTGAAATGGCAGCGCGGCCTGCTCCTGCCGTGGGCCCGCAGCCAGGTCTCCTTCCTCAAGGACCTGGTGACGCTGCGGAACCCGCGCAGCCGGTTCTCCTTCCTGAACTTCCTCCACGAGACGGGCGAGCTGGACAGGTTCGTCAACCTCAGCACCTTCAACCCCTACCGCTGGCAGCTGTCGGCGTACCAGCAGTGGGTCGCCGGATCGTTCCAGCACGTGAAGATCCGCTACAACGCCCGCGGCGAGCGGGTCGAGCCCCGCATCGCCGGCGACGGCTCCATCGCCGGCTGGACGGTCACGCTCGCCGGCGGGGACGTGGTGCACTGCCGCGACCTGGTGATCGGCGCCGGGCGCGACCCGCACATCCCCGAGGTGTTCCGGGACCTGCCGGCGGAGCGGGTCGTCCACAGCACCCAGTACAGCGCCCGCATCGCGGAGGCCGACGCCGGCGGCACGCTGCGGCCGGTGGTCGTCGGCGGGGCGCAGAGCGCCGTCGAGATGTTCATGGCGCTGTCGCAGGATCTGCCACAGAGCCGCCCGACGATCGTGCTGCGCTCGATCGGGTTCCAGAACTACCAGACCAGCAAGTTCGTCAACGAGCTGTTCTTCCCCTCGTTCGTCGACGAGTTCTTCACGATGCAGCCCGAGGCCCGCGAGCAGGTCCTGGAGGAGATGCATCTGACGAACTACGCGGGACTCGCCCCGCCCTTCGCCGACGAGCTGTACTACATGCTCTACCAGCAGCGGATGCTCGGCGACCAGCGCTCCACCGTGCGCCCCCTCACCGAGGTGGTCGGCGCCCGCGTCGACCGGGACGACGTCGTCCTCGACCTGCGCGACCGCAAGAACGGCAAGGTCGAGCCGCTGCGCTGCGACCTGGTGTTCCTCGGCACGGGCTACGACTCGCGGATGCCCGTCATGGTCCGCGACCTCGCGGCCCGCGCGGGCCTCGACGAGGTCGTGGTGAGCCGCCGCTACCGCGTCGAGCTCGGCCGGCCCGCGTCGGGCGCGCTCTACCTGCAGGGCGTCAACGAGGCGACGCACGGCATCGCCGACTCCCTGATCAGCGTCCTGTCGCACCGCTCCCAGGACATCACCGACGACATGCTGGCCCGCCGCGCGTCCGAGCTCGGCCGGGACGGGCGGCTGACGGAGCAGGTGCGGTCGGCATGATCGAGAACGAGGACCGCATGTTCGAGATCCGCACGCTGGACCGGGCCGAGCTGACCCGGGCGTACGGCCTGGACTCCGAGCGGCTGCTGCCGTGGCCCGCGCTCAACGCCCCGTTCGAGGGCGCCTGGTGCGTCCTGCGGGCCGGGACGGAGTCGACCCCGCACTCGCATCACGAGTACGAGATCTTCATCGCGATGACCGGACGCGCCAAGCTGCGCGTCGACGGCGAGGACGTTCCGTTCGTCGCGGGCGACATCGTCCACCTGATCCCGGGCTCCACCCACCAGGTGGTGAACGACACCGGCGAGGACTTCGAGTACTACGGAGTCTGGTGGGACGCCGAGATGGCGGAGGCGTTCCTCGACCGGCACCGGAAGCGGTCGTCATGACCGAGCGGACGATAGTGATCTCCCCGGCGCCCACCGCCAACGGCGACCTGCACCTCGGCCACCTGGCCGGTCCTTTCCTGGCCGCCGACGTCTATACCCGCTATCTGCGGGCCACCGGGCGCAAGGCGTACTTCGGGACGGGTTTCCAGGACACGTCCACCTTCGTCGTCACGACGGCCGGACGGCGCGGGATGGCGCCGGAGGCGCTGGTGGCGGAGTCGGCCGGCCGCATCGCATCGAGCCTCGACGCGGTGGGCATCGGCGTCGACGGGTTCACCGGCGACGACGAGCGCTTCACCAAGTGGGTCGCCGACTTCTGGCAGCGGGTCCACAGCGCGGGGAACCTCGAACTGAAGACCATGAAGTTCCTCTACTCGCCGAAGACCGGCCGGTTCCTCGTGGACGGCTTCGCCAGCGGCGGCTGCCCGGTGTGCCTGGCCGACGGCTGCGCCGGGCTGTGCGAGACCTGCGGGAACCCGATCGCGGCGGCCGACCTCATCGGCCCGCGGTCCACGCTGGACCCGGACGACCCCGTCGAGACGCGCGAGGCGCGGGTGCTCGTGCTGCCGATGGAGCGCTACCGGGAGCGGCTGCGGGCGTACCACGACGTCCACGCGACGGCGATGCGCCCGCATATGGCGCAGGCGCTGCGGGAGATGCTGTCGCGCCCGCTGCCCGACTACCCGGTCACCTATCCGATCTCCTGGGGCATCCCGGCGCCCTTCCCCGAGGTCCCCGGGCAGGTGATCAACCCGAACGCGGAGCCCGCGGCGTGGAGCATGCACGCCTCCGCGCTGTCGGCGGAGCGCTGGGGCGAGGTGCCGGGGACCGACGACGCGCTCTGGCTGTCCGGCTCGGGCACGAGGGTCGTGTACTTCCTCGGCTTCGACAACATCTACCCCTTCGCCGTCGCGATGATGGCGGTGCTGCTGGCGCACGGGGACCAGTACTCGCTGCCGGTCGAGTTCGTCACCAACGAGTTCTACCTGCTGGACCACGACAAGTTCTCCACCAGCCGCGGGCACGTGGTGCGGGCCGGAGACCTCGCCGCCGAGATGCCGCGCGACCTGGTCCGTTTCCACCTGGCCGCGACCAGCCCCGAGAGCCAGTGCACCAACTTCAGCCGGCCGGACATGACGAAGGTGACGCGGTCGTGGCTGGCCGAGCCCTGGAACCGGGTCGCGGCGAAGGCCGGCCGCTGGGCGGGTCAGGGGCCGCTGCCGGTGTCGGAGCAATCCCGCGGCGCCGCCGCGCGGATCATCGACCGGTTCACCGCGTCGTACGAGCTGGACTGCTTCAGCCTCGTCCGGGCGGCGCAGACGCTCACCGAGCAGATCGCGCGGCTGGACCGGTGGGACGCCGCGCCGGACGAGGCGGGCGACTTCTGCCACCAGGCCGAGGTCGTGCTCCGCTGCGCCGCGCCGATCCTCGTCGACCTGGCCGCCGCCCTGCCGGACACGGCGATCCGCCGCGACGCCCCGTCCACGATCACCCCGGTCCGGCTGCCCGCGCTGGGCGGACGCGATGGCTGAGACCGCCCGGAGCGCGCTGGACGAGCCCTTGCGCGGCTGGACGAACCAGCGGATCGTCATCGTCGGCGCGGGCGTCACCGGGCTGCTGGCCGCGGTGCGGGCCGTGCTGCTGGGCCACCACGTGGTGGTGCTGGAGCGGGGCCCGATCCCGAACCCCGGCGCCAGCTCGTCCGACCACCACCGGGCCGTGCGGGCGCTCGACCCCGGCGACCCGTCCGCGACGCGGCGGGCCGCCGACGCCCACCGCCGGTGGGTCGAGCTGGAGGCCCTGCTGTGCGGCCCCCCGCCGGGCGCGGGCTTCTACCGCCGGATCGGCGTCGTGACGGCATGGCCGGAGGGCGAGATCCCCTCGGTGGCCGCGGCGGCGCGCGACGCCGGGCTGCGGGTCGAGCTCGTCGGCCCGCGCGAGATGTGGCCCATCGGGTTCCCGGACGGCACGTCCGGCGTCCTGGAACTCGACGCCGGCGTGCTGCTGGCCGACCGTGTGCTGGCGGCGGCGGCCGGATGGCTGGACCGCCATCCGGCGGCCGAGCTCAGGCCCGGGCACGACGTCGTGGCGGTGGACGCCGACGCCGCGAGGGTCGAGCTGGCCGACGGCACGGTCGAGCACGGCGACCTGGTGCTGGTCGCCGCCGGGCCGTGGTCGTCCCGGCTGGTGGACGTGCCCGTGGTGGTGCACCGGCAGACCATGGTCTACCTGACTCCGCCCGCCGAGCTGGCCGGACGGTGGGAGCGCATGCCCAGCGCGGGCCGCATCGGGGCGGACGGGCGGGGCTGGCTGCTGCCGCCCGGCGCCGGCGCCCACCTCAAGATCAGCACCGACGCGGCCCGCCGCGAGGTCGGCTCCGCCGGAGAAGACGGCGACGGCGACGAAGCGGACGAACGGGCCTGGGCCGAGAAGATCCTCGCCGCCGGAATCCTCGCCGACGCAGGCGCCTACGCGGTCGCCGCCGTGAAGCGGTGCCACTACGCGGTGGACGCGGGCACCGGCGCCGGCCGGCTCGCCCGGGTCGGGACCTCGGTCTGGGCCCGCGCGGCCAGCGGCGGCGACGGCTTCCGCACCGCACCGCTCGTCGCCGACCAGATCGCCGGCGCCCTGCTGGGGGTGGCGGCATGAGCCCGTCCACCCCGGCGTTGCCCAACCCCTGCCGGATCGGAAGGAAAGAGATGAACGCCTCCAAGAGCGTGCTGCTGGTGATCGGCAGCGGGCTGAAGCTCTACCGCGAGTACCTGATCCGCTCGGCGAGCGCCCGCGCCCGCGCGGCGGGCCTGGAGCTCGTCCTGATCAACAACCTCAAGCCCACCTGGCAGCACCCGTACTTCGACGAGATCCACGTCGTGAACGTCTTCGACCACGACAAGCTGCGCACCGCGGCCCGCGAGGTCGCCGCGCGGCGCACCGTCGCTGGCCTCGTCTGCTACGACGAGCCGCTGGTGATGCCCGCGGCCGAGCTCGCCGCCGAGTTCGGCGTGCCGGGCCTGTCCATCCCCGGCGTGCAGGGCTGCCGCGACAAGCGCAGCACCCGTTCGCGGCTCACCGCCGCGGGCGTCCTGCAGCCGGCCTTCGAGATGACCGACAGCCTGGAGCAGGCCCGCTCGGCGGCCAAGCGGATCGGCTACCCGGTCGTCGTCAAGCCGCGCGCGCTCGGCGCCAGCATGGGCGTCGTCCTCGCCGCCGACGAGGCCGCCCTCGACGCGGGTTACCGCGTCGCGCACGAGGCGAGCCTGATCGGCGACGAGGAGTACCGCGGCGGCGCGATCGTCGAGGAGTACGCGGACGGCCCGGAGATCAGCATCGACGCGGCCGTGCACAAGGGCGAGTACCTGCCGATGTTCCTCGCCCGCAAGCGCACCGGCCAGTACCCGTACTTCGAGGAGGTCGGGCACGTCATCGACGCGGACGACGAGCTGCTGCGCGACCAGGAGCTCATCGGCACCCTCGCCCGCGCGCACCGCGTCCTGGAGATCGAGGACGGCATCACCCACACCGAGGTGCGGCTGACGCCGCGCGGCCCGCTGATCATCGAGATCAACGGCCGGCTCGGCGGCGACCTGATCCCGTTCGTGGGCAAGATCGCCACCGGCATCGACCCCGGCCATGTGCTGGTCGACGCCGCCACCGGGACCCGTCCCGACATCGCGCCGACGCGGAGCGGCGTCGCGGGCATCCGGTTCGGCTATCCGGGCCACGACTGCGTCGTGCACGCGGTCCGCGTCCCCACCGAGTCGCCCGGGCTGGTCACGGCGTCGCCGATGGTCGACCCCCGGACGACGCTGCGGCTCCCGCCCGGCGGCTACATCGCCCGCCACTCCTTCGTGGTCGCGGAGGCCGACGACCCCGCGACCTGCGACGCGCGGCTCGAGGCGGCGCTGGCGCTGGTCGAGATCGACGCCACGGAGGTCGAGCCGCCGCCGCCGGGCACCCGCCTGGAGATGCCGGCCGGGCTGCTGGACGCCGACGCGTGACGATCGACTACGAGGGCCGGCTGTTCCGGCGGGCGGGCGGCGGCGACGGCACCGTCGCCCGCTACCGGCAGGACGGCGACCTGGTCTGGGCCCACTTCGGCGGCGGGAAGGTGCGGCGCGGCACGGTCACCGGCACCTGCGAGCCTGACGGCACGCTGCGGCTCGGCTACGTCATGGTGCTGGTGACCGGCGAGGTGATCTCCGGGCACACCGTGAACGTCCCGGAGCGGCGCGCGGACGGCCGGCTGCTGCTGCGCGAGGAATGGGAGCGGTTCGGGGAGCACGCCGGCGCCGGCGTCTCCTACCTGGAAGAGGTCGCCGCACCCGCGAGCGGAGAAGAGGCCGCCGCATCCGCGGGCGGATCTGCGGACGAAGCCACGAACGTGCGGATGTGACGGGAGCGATCTGATGATCGATTGGGCGGATCTGCGCGGGCTCGCCGAAGGGCGGCTGCGGCTGCCCGGCGACGCCGGGTTCGGCGAGCGGAGCCGGGCGCACAACGAGCGGTACCGGCACGTGCGTCCGGCCGCGGTGCTGTCGGTGGCCTCGGCCGCCGACGTCGCGACGGCGATCGGCTGGGCGCGGCGGCACCGGGTGCCGGTCGTCGCCCGCGGCGGCGGCCACGGCTACGCGGGCACCTCGGTGAACACCGGGCTGGTGCTGGACCTGCAGGACCTCGACGAGGTCCGGGTCGACCCCGTGACGGAGCTGGTGACCGTCGGCGGCGGCGCCCGGACCAAGGGCATCCACGACGTGCTGCGCAAGTTCGGCCTGATGTTCCCGCTGGGCAATTCCGACGACGTCGGGATCGGCGGGCTCGTGCTGGGCGGCGGCGTCGCGGCCTCGTCCCGGGCGCTCGGGCTGACCTGCGACGCGCTGGTCGAGACGGAGCTCGTCCTGGCCGACAGGTCCGTCCTGACCTGCAACGAGACGCAGAACGCGGACCTGTTCTGGGCGTGCCGGGGCGGTGGCGGCGGCACCTTCGGGGTGAACACGTCGTTCACCTTCCAGGCCCGTCCCGTGATGGACGTGTCCACCTGCCTGCTGCTGTGGCACTGGGAGCACGCCGCCGACGTGCTGACCGTCATGCAGGGGGTCATGCGCGACGCGCCGGACCGCTTCGCCGCCCGCATCGGCATCAGCAGGTCGTCCGGCCAGGACGGCGTGGTCTCGGTGGTCGGGCAGCACCTCGGCCCCGCCGCCGAGCTGCGCGAGCTGCTGGCGCCCGCGCTGGCGGCGGCCCGGCCGCACCGGGCGGACGTCGCGGACCGGTCGTACTGGGACGCGGTGGAGTACCTGCACCACGCGTCCGCGGGCGGCGCGTTCGCCGTGCGGACCCGTACCACCCCGGCGCCGCTGCCCGGCGACGCCGTCCGGACGCTGGTGACCGCGGTCGAGAAGTGGCCGGGCAGCGGCAACCCGGACGGCGGCGGCGCGGCGCTGTTCACCTGGGGCGGGGCGATCAACCGCGTCGGGGCGGCGGACACGGCGTTCCCGCACCGGGACGTGCTGTTCCTGCTCTCGCTGGACACGGCGTGGGACCCTGGCGACCCGCCGGAGACGGTGCGCGCCAACCTCGACTGGCTCGCCCGGCTGCATCAGGACATGGGCGAGTTCGCGGCGGACGCGTCGTACGTCAACTTCGCCGACCCTGACCTGGAGGGCTGGCGGTCGGCGTACTACGGACCGAACCTGGCGCGGCTCACCGAGATCAAGCGCCGCCACGACCCGGACCGGGTCTTCGACTCCCCGCAGGCGATCTAGCCATGACGACGAGGTCATCGCCGGCGACGCCGACCAGGGACGCGCCGCTGGATCTGCGCGGGGTGATGCGGAGCTTCGCGACGGGGGTGTGCGTCGCGGCGACGTACGCCGACCGGGCGGACGGACGCCGCCACGACGCGGTGACGATCAACTCGCTGAGCTCGGTGTCGCTCCACCCGCCGCTGGTGTCGGTGTGCATGCGGATGGAGTCGCTGTTCCTGGCCGACCTGCTGGCGACGAAGAAGTGGGCGGTGTCCGTCCTGCCGCACGGCGCCCGCGAGATCGCCCGCGTGCTGGCCAAGGACCGGGCGGTGCGGACGGACGCGCTCGGCGCCCTGCCCGCCACGCCCGGACCGCGGACCGGCTCGCTGGTGTTCCGGTCGGCGAGCTGGCTGGAGTGCGAGCTGTGGGACTCCTTCGCGCTCGGCGACCACACGCTCGTGGTCGGCGAGGTCGTCGCGGCCGACCCGCGCCGCGACGGGCCGTCGCTGCTGTTCGTGGACGGCGGCTACCGCGTCCCGGCCGACCCGGGCCCGTCGTCCGCGCATGAGATCCCCGATTCCCCCTGGTGGTAGGCATGGAACGTGTAGCGACCCGCCGGCACTATCTGATGGTGCGGCCCGCGTACTTCGACGTGGTGTACTCGATCAACCCGTGGATGAATCCCGAGAAGCCGACGTCCACCAGGCTCGCCATCGCCCAGTGGGAATGGCTGCGCGACCTGTTCGCCGACCTGGGCCACACGGTCGATCTGCTGCCGCCGCGGCCCGGCCTGCCCGACATGGTGTTCGCGGCCAACGGCGCCACGGTCATGAACGGGCGGGTGCTCGTCGCGCGGTTCCGCGACTCCCAGCGCGCCGCCGAGTCCGACGCGTACATGGAGTGGTTCCCGGCGCACGGCTACACCGACGTGCGGCAGGCGCGGTGGACCAACGAGGGGGAGGGCGACTACCTGGCCGCCGGGTCGGTGATCCTGGCGGGCACCGGCTTCCGGAGCACGCCGCGGGCGCACCGGGAGTCCGAGGAGTACTTCGGCGTTCCCGTGATCGGGCTGACCCTGGTCGACCCGCGCTTCTACCATCTGGACACCGCGCTGGCGGTGCTCGCGGAGGACACCGTCATGTACCACCCGGAGGCGTTCTCGGACGAGAGCCGTGAACGGCTGGAGGAGCTGTACCCGGACGCCATCCTCGCCACCGCCGCCGACGCCGCGGCCTTCGGTCTCAACGCCGTGTCGGACGGCAGGAACGTGGTCCTGCCCCAGGCCGCGACCGGGCTGATCGGCAGGCTGCGCGAGCACGGCTTCGAGCCCATCGGCGCGGACATGTCCGAGCTGCTCAAGGCGGGCGGCAGCGTGAAGTGCTGCACGCTGGAGCTGCACGGGACCGTCCCCGCCGAGCGGCCGGGCCGGTGATGGACGCCGCCTCCCCCGAGGGGCGTCAACTGAAGATCGACCTCTGGTTCATCTTCGGGATCACGTAGCGGACGACGAAGGCGCGTACCAGCGGATCGAGCCGGTACGCGCCCGCGCGGCCGTCATGGCGGAGCAGCCCGGCGGCGGCCAGCTCGTCCACCACCTCGTCGCCGATCGGCGCGGTCGACGTGAGATCGTCGGCCCTGCCCGCGGGCTCTCCGGGCAGGCGGTGCGCCAGCTCGTGCAGCAGCGTCCGGGCCGCCCCGCCGAGCTGGAGGTACGCCGATCTCAGCAGATCGGACACCGAGACGTCTCCGATGCGCAGCCAGTCGAGCAGCGCGCCGCGGTCGGTCAGCCGCCCGATGATCCGGGCCAGCGGAACGTCCGGGCGGGCCGCCAATTTGCGGACCGCGATATCGATCGCGAGCGGGAGGTCGCCGCACAGCTCGGCGAGCCGATCGCAGTCCACAAGATCAGCCGCAACGCGATCGGCCAGCGCCTCGGAGATCATCGTGACCGAATCGTCGCGGGGCAGGACGTCCAATCGCACGCGGCGGACATCCCGCAAGCCGAGCAGGGGGTTTCGGCTGACCACGATCATCGCGCCGCGCCGTGTTTCGGCCATCAGCAGCCGAACCTGCCGCTCGTCGCGCACGTTCTCCAGCAGCATCAGCAGCTTTCGCTCGGCCAGCATTGAGCGGAGCACCCCGGCCTGCTGGCCGAGGCCGTCGGGTAACTGCTCCTCGCGCATTCCGCACGCGCGCAGGAAACACGTCACCAGGCTTCTGTCGTCTGGCGGAGCAGATCCGAGATCGGCATAGAGTTGTCCATCGACCATCTCTCCGGCGATTTGATGTGCGTAATCCAGCGCGAACGCGCTTTTGCCAACTCCCACCGGCCCGCAGATGACGATCGGTTCGGCGGTCGGCCTGCTGAGCAGACTCCGTTCCCGGGTTCGCCCGACGAGCCCTCGCGGCCGTAACGGTAACTGCGCCGGAGGCGGTAAGACCGTGCGGTTCGGCAGAACCGCCTGGCCCGGCAGAACCGTCCGGGCCGGCAGCACCGCCCGGGCCGGCATGACCGTGCGGCCCGTGAAGTCCCGCTGCCGGGGAGGGGAAGGCGGCTGCGGCGGCGGGGTGCCGGACACTTCGAGCCAGCGCCGCCGCCAGACCTCCTGATCACCCCCGCAGGCCGCCACGAAAGCGAGCGTGACCTGCAGCGTCGGCAATCGATGGCCGCTCGCGGCGCTGGACAGCACCGACGGTGAGTACAGCGCGGACCGTGCCATGTCCCGATACGTTGGATTGCCCGCGAGCGCGCGAAGCCGTCTCAGCTCGCTTGCGAAAGCCGCGACCGCCCCGCCGGAGGCGTTGATCGGCTTCTCCGGTCTCCCCATGTCTCCTCTTCGCTGAATCTCACTTCAGATGAGGTTCGAGCTCGCGCCCCATGAAGAACTGCCTCCGCCTCCGGTCTCGCAGAGGCGAAGAAGATGATCGCGTGTATTCCCCCGTGATATGTCGGCGAGCATCCCTCAGGGGGCGGCTTCGCCCGCAGCGCCTCGGTCACCCGGACACCGGGCGCTGACCTGCTGGAATTGCGCTACGTCACGAAAATCGGGTGCCTGGACCGGCGGGGCCTGTGCCGACGGCCTTTCCGGCACGCACCGCATGCGCGCGCCTAGGACCCCCGCTCGCGACTATCCGTCACGTAATGTCCACAGAAGATTACCCGGGCCCGCTCCTGGTGGACTTCCGCCAGCGCGCCCCGCGCATAGTAGTGGATGTCTGTGACGCCGGAAAGCCCGGCCGGAGCGTGCAAATGTAGGCTCAAGTTGATCCTCCATGATCGGACGGGGTACGTACCGTGGTCATATACGGTCTCGGGTGCCCAGCATAATGGGCTCATTCCTGAGACGGACGTCCGGGCTAAATGGTTCGAATCCCCCGAGTTTCGATAGCGGTGCGAGAAGTGAAACTTTCACGCCCGCCGTCCGGCCGAAGTTCTCTCTCCGCGCGAGATGCCCGGACCCGCCTCTCGCCCCGGGCCGGGTCATCCAGGATCACCCCCGGTCTCCGGCCGGCCGCGGCTGGCCGTGGCGCTCGGACGGCCTGTCGAGCGGCCGCCGGTCGCCGTGGTCCGCGTGCCTGCGTCTGTGCATGAGCCATCGCACATCACACTCAGCCGTCACCGGGAAACGACGCCGTCGCCGTGGTGTCAGGCAGGCGCACGCCTGGTGTCGAAGCCGTGGACGAAGACCGCCGCCCGCGGCGGCGGGCGCGCGGGACGCCCACGCCGCCGCGGCGTGCCGGTTCGTGGCGTGTCATGCCCGTTCCCCTTCGGTGCGGATTCCTGTACTTCGCACCACCGGGTGACACGGATGTGCACTGCGGCATGCCGATCCCAGAACCCGGCGTCCGGAACATCGAACACTGCCCGTATTGAACTGACGCCAATCAGGAACCGGTTCATATAAGTGCTCATGCAGTTTCCTGCAGGCGCTCATTTTCAGGTGTCAGGCAAGAAATTCAATCGCTCAAGAGAAGTGGCCTGCGGAGCCCGCCTCGCGTCCAGGGCGGCGGCCTCGACCGGGACGCCCTTGGTCGCCGAGGGCAGGGCAGCCGCATCCTGCCAGGCCCGATCCGGTCTCCCGTGAGCTTCCTCGACCCGTTCGGCGAGTTCACCGTCGTCCCCAATGGTGTCGATCGCCCTCGCCCGGCGCAGGCGTCCCCGGCCTGATCCGGGAGGCCGTGGCGCCCGTCTTGCTCACGTCGCTCACGGCCGAGGATGGGCGGCCGTTCGCCACCGGTGGCTCTATAGGTTCGCCGTGAACAAGAGCCCGGTCCGGCGAAATGTGCGGCGACGTCCCTTTCTTGTCGCACGGCAAGGAAACGGCCATTCCCTGGCCCGCCGGGTTTCGCCGCGGTCGCGGCGAGCGGGGCAACCGGGCGCCCGGCGCGCCCGGCGCGGTCGGTGTCGCCGGTCGCGCCGGAGTTTCCGCAGGTCCTCGCCTCAGTCCGCACTGCGGACTGAGGCGTTGTGTGTGAGGCGGGCCACCTCGCAGAGTGTCATCCGCGCACCCACCGCCGTCGCATCGGCGGCGTATCGCAATCGCAAAGACGTTTTCGTCGACTCCGTGGAGAGAGCGTGGACAACTCATCGGGATCCGGCCCGCGGTTCTTCGTGGGCACCGACGTGGGCGGGACGTTCACCGATCTCGTCGTCCTGCGGGACGGGCGCCCGCCGCGCCTGTTCAAGTCGGCGACGACCCC
Source organism: Actinomadura sp. KC06 (assembly GCF_004348735.1). GTDB lineage: Bacteria > Actinomycetota > Actinomycetes > Streptosporangiales > Streptosporangiaceae > Spirillospora. The sequence goes on along the minus strand of NZ_SMKT01000063.1, from coordinate 7,850 downwards.
GGACGACCGCTCCGAGGGCGTCGTGAACGCCCTGCGCCTGGCCGCCGAGTCCTACGGGCTGGACCTGCCGGGCTTCTGCGCCGCCGTCGTCTACTTCGCGCACGGCACCACCGCGGCGACCAACGCGTTGATCGAGCGCAAGGGCGCGCCGACCGCGCTGCTCACCACCCGCGGGTTCGGCGACACCATGCTCATCCAGCGGTCGATGACGTCCTGGGTCGGCATGGGCGCCCGGACCGGCCACTACAGCCGCCGCCGCAACCCCGACCCGATCGTCGAGCGGTCGCGGATCGTGGAGATCACCGAGCGGATCGACGCCGAAGGCGCGCACGTCGTCGCGCTGGACGAGGACGAGGTGCGCGCGGCGCTGCGCCGGTTGCGGGACGAGGGCGTCCGGGCGCTGGCGGTGTCGTTCCTGTGGTCGTTCGTGAACGGCGCGAACGAGGAGCGGGTCGCCGAGATCATCGGCGCGGAGTGGCCGGAGGCGTACGCGACGCTCTCGCACGAGGTCGCGCCGGTGATCGGCGAGTACGAGCGGTCGGCCACGACGGTCGTCAACAGCTACCTCGGCCCGGTCATCCGCGACTACGTCGCGAACCTGGAGGGCCGGCTGCGCGCGGCGGGGTTCACCGGCGACTTCTCGATCATGGACTCGGGCGGCGGCGTCATGCGCGCCGGGGACGCGGCGCGGCGTGCGGCGTCGATGCTCACCTCCGGGCCTGCGGGGGGCGTGCTGGCGTCGACGGCCCTGGCCGCGCGGCTCGGGCACCGCAACGTGATCACCTCGGACATGGGCGGGACCAGCTTCGACGTCGGCCTGATCATCGATGGCGAGCCGCTGGTCGAGCGGGTCAGCGAGGTCGGGGAGCTGCATCTGGCGCTGCCCCGCATCAAGGTGACCGCGATCGGCGCGGGCGGTGGATCGCTCGCCGCCGTGGACGAGTCCGGCATCCTCGTCGTCGGCCCGGAAAGCGCGGGTTCGGTGCCCGGCCCGGCCTGCTACGGGCGCGGCGGCGACCGTCCGACCGTGACCGACGCGGACGTGGTGCTCGGCATCATCGACCCCGCCCGCTTCCTGGGCGGGCAGATGCCGCTGGACCGCGCGCTCGCGGAGAAGGCGATCCGTGTGCACGTCGCCGACCCGCTCGGACTGAGCGTGGAGGACGCGGCGGCCGGCATCCGGAAGGTCGCCGACAACCAGATGGCCGACCTGCTGCGCAAGGTGACGGTCGAGCAGGGCCACGACCCGCGCGACTTCGTCGTCTACGCCTACGGCGGCGCGGGCCCCACGCACGCCTACGCCTACACCGAGGCCGCGGGCATCGCGACGCTCGTCGTCCCGCCGACCTCCACGGTCCATTCCGCGTACGGGGCCGTCACGTCCGACCGGTACCGCGCGGTGCAGACGACGGAGGTGCACCGCACCCCGCCCGGCGCCCAGGACCCGGCCGCCCACCTGGACGCCGAGGCCATCTCCGCCACCTTCGACGCGCTCGCCGCGCAGTGCCGCACCGACCTGGACGACGACCCGCGCGTCCGCCTCTCGCGGGTCGCGTACCTGAAGTTCCGCCGCCAGTCGCACGAGCTGCCGCTCACCGTTCCCGGCGGCCCCGTCACCACCGGCGTCCTGCGCGCGCTGATCGAGGACTTCCGCGCCGCCTACGAGCGGATCTACGGCGCGGGCACCGCGCTGCTGGAGGCGGGCGTGGAGATCCACACGCTCCGCGTGGAGGGACGGGTGAAGATCACCGACGTCCGGGAGGGCCGGTACCCGGGCGCCGCCGACCCCGACGCCGCGCTCATCGGCGAGCGCGCGGTGCACTTCCCCGAGACCGGCCGGATCGCCGCCCGGGTGTACCACGGCGAGGGCCTGGGCGGCGGCGCCGCCCTGCACGGTCCCGCGATCTTGGAGTTCGCGGGCACCACCGTCGTGCTCGGCCCGAACCAGTCGCTGGCCGTCGACCACCACAGCAACCTCGTCATCGACTGCAAGGGGGAGGCGTGACCACCACGGAGACCGGCGCCGAGGCCGGCACGGAGACCGGCACGACCATCGACCCGATCACCTTCGAGGTGATCCGGCACCGCCTGCTGGCCATCACCGACGAGCAGGGCGCGACCCTGGCGGCCATCTCCGGCTCCACCCACGTGGTCGAGGCCAGCGACTACAACGTCGGCCTCTACCTGCCGGACGGCTCGGTCGCCGCGATGGGCCGCACGATCCTGTCGCACGCCTCGTCCATGGCGGCGATCACCCGCTCGGTCATCGCGGACTGCGCCGGGTCGCCGGGCATCCACCCCGGCGACATGTTCATCGTGAACGACCCGTGGAAGGGCACCGTCCACGCCCAGGACGTCGGCCTCATCGCGCCGATCTTCTTCGACGGCGAGCTGCTCGCCTGGACCGGCGCGATGTGCCACATGGTCGACGTGGGCGGCATGACGCCCGGCAGCTTCTGCATCGACGCGACCGACTCCTACCAGGAGGGTCTGCAGATGCCGCCGACCAAGCTCGTCGACGGCGGCGAGGTCCGCACGGACGTGTGGAACCTGATCCTCGGCCACACCCGCATGGCCCCGACCGTCAATCTGGACCTGCGGGCGCTCGTCGGCGCGAACAACACCGCGGTCAGGGCGATGACGGCGCTGGCCGAGAAGTACGGCGCGGCGACCGTCCGCACCGTGATGGCCAACCTCATCGGGCTGTCCGAGCGCCGCCTGCGCAACCGGCTCGCGCTCCTGCCCGACGCCCGGCTGCACTCCCGCGCCTTCCTCGACAACGACGGCGGCCTCGCCCAGTCGTCGGAGAACGCCACCTACGAGGTCGACCTGGTGCTCACCAAGCGCGGCGACACCCTGCACTTCGACTTCTCCAGGTCGTCCCCGCAGGTCAAGGGGTACATCAACTGCGCCTACTCGGGGATGATGGCCGGGATCGCGGCGGCGCTGCTGCCGACGCTGGCCTTCGACGCCCCGTGGAACGAGGGGCTGTTCAAGCCGGTCGAGGTCACGTGCCCCGAGGGGCTGATCTGCAACGCGGCGCGTCCGGCGGCCGTCAGCGGCGGCGCTTTGGAGGCGGGCTGGCTCGTCGAGATGACGGCCTTGGAGTGCCTGTCCAAGCTCGCGGCCTGCTCCGACGAGCTGCTGCGCGAGGCCCAGGCGGGTCCCGCGGGAGGACCCGACAAGTTCGTCCTCACCGGCGCGGGCGAGCGCGGCGCCCGCCAGACCTACGTGATCATGGACTGCCTCGCCACCGGCGGCGCGGCCTACGCGCACCGCGACGGCGCCTGGACGCAGGGCCAGCACAACATCGAGCGGCAGAAGATCTCGAACGTCGAGGCCGTCGAGATGGACGCCCCGCTGCTGTACCTGTGGCGCGGCCTGGTCGCGGACTCCGGCGGCGCGGGCCGGAACCGCGGCGGCATGAGCATGGGCGCGGTCTACACCGTGCACGGCGGCCGGGACGTCACCGCGCTGAACTCCGCGCACGGCTGGGAGGTGCCCAACTCCACGGGCATCTTCGGCGGCTATCCCGGCGCGCAGAACACCCGCACCGTCGTGCACAGCAGCGATGTCAAGGCGCGGCTGGCCGCCGGGGTCGTCCCCGCGGTCGGGGAGCTGACCGGCGAGCGCCCGGCCATGCGGGGCCGCCAGGGCCTCTACCGTCTCGGCGACGACGACGTCCTGGCCACCGTGCCGCAGGCGGGGGGCGGCTGGGGGGACCCGCTCGACCGTCCCGCCGCGTCCGTCCAGGCCGACCTGGACTTCGGGGCCGTCACCGCCGATGGCGCCGTCCGGCTCTACGGCGTGGTCCTGGCGGAGGACGGGCGGGTCGACGCGTCCGCCACCGCCGAGCGCCGCGAGGGCCTGCGCGCCGAGCGCCGGGCCTTGCCCGCCGACCTGCCGCTTCCCGAGCAGCCGCGGGGCGAGCGCACCCGGATCCACCCGATGGGGGACGGGCTCGACGTCGTCGAGGCCGACGGCCGCCGCTGGATCGCCTGCGCCTGCGGGTGCGTCCTGTCGGGTGCCGAGGAGCCTTGGCGTCCTCGCGCGTCGGTCCGGTCCAGCCGCGACGTCCACGCCTTCAGCCTCGCCACGCGCCTGGACGAGGGCCTCGAACTGCGCGCCTACTCCTGCCCGTCGTGCGGCCGGCTGCACGCCACCGACGTGGTGCGGCGCGGCGCCGCGCACCCCGACGACATCCGCCTGCTCACCGGCAAGGAGGAGTGATGGGCCGGCTCGCGTTCGCCGCGGCGACCTCGCACGTCGGCGCGATCGTGAAGAACCCCGACGCCGACCCGGAGATCTCCGGGCCGCTGCACGAGGCGTGGCGCAAGCTCGACGCCGAGATCGCCGCCGCCCGCCTGGACGCCGTCGTCCTGGTCGCCACCGACCATTACGAGACGTTCGGGCTGGAGAACTATCCGGCCTTCTGCCTCGGCGTCGCCGACGAGCACGAGGGCTGGGCGGAGTTCGGCAACCCCGGCGGGACCGTCGCCGGCCGGCCCGCCGTCGGCGCGGCGCTGCTCGCGGACCTCACCGCCCGCGGGTTCGACCTGGCGCGCTCGCACACCATGCCGCTGGACCACAGCTTCATGGTCCCCCTCGCCAAGCTCCCGGCGGCCGCGGCCGCCGGGGTGGTGCCGCTGTTCGTCAACTGCACCACCCCGCCGCTGCCGACGCTCCGCCGCTGCGCGGACCTCGGCGCGGCGCTGCGGGACGCGGTGCGGGCCCTGCCCGGCGACACCCGCGTCGGCGTGATCGGCACCGGCGGCCTGTCGCACTGGGTCGGGCTGCCCCGCTTCGGCGACGTCAACGCCGAGTTCGACGGCCGGCTGCTCGGCCTGCTGGAGCGGGGCGACGCCGGGGAGATCCTCGGCTGGGACGACGCCGCGATCCTGGAGGAGGCCGGGAACGGCGCGCTGGAGATCCGCACATGGCTCGTCGCGGCGAGCGCGGCGGGCGGACCGGCCCGCGTCCACGCCTACCGGCCGATGCCCGCCTGGACGGTCGGGATCGGCATCGCCGCCTTCGAGATCGCCGACGCCGAGGTGGCCCGGTGAGCATCGTCGCCCTCAACCGGCTCGCCAGGGAACTGGAGCACACCCCCGGCCTGCTCGCGCGCTACCTGGAGTCTCCGGAGACCGTCCTCGACGGGTACCGGCTGACCGGCCCGGAACGGCGGGCGGTGACCGGCAAGGACGCCTCCTGGCTGCTCGACGCCGGAATGAACCCCGTCGCGCTGCGCAACCTGATGGTCGTGCTCGGCGTCGCCCACCAGGACATGTACCCCGCACCGAAGGACGGCACCTGACATGGCCGTTTCCGACGCGAAAGGCACATCGCCGGACCTGGAGGCGGCCACGTCCGCTGACGGCGTCCCGGTCCTGGAACTGCGTGGTGTGCGCAAGGCGTTCGGCGGAGCGCAGGCGCTCGCGGGCGTCGACTTCACGCTCCGGCCGGGCGAGGTGCACGCGGTCGTCGGCATGAACGGCGCCGGCAAATCGACCCTGGTGGAGTTGATCTGCGGCACGTTCACCCAGGACGGCGGCGACATCGTCATCGACGGCCGCCGCCAGGGCCCGCTCACCCCGCGCCGTGCCCACGCGGCGGGGGTGAGCATCGTCCACCAGCGGCGCACGCTCGTCGGCGAGCTGAGCGTGGCCGAGAACCTGCTGCTCGGCAGGCTCCCCACCCGCGCGGGAAGGGTGCTGTGGCGCAGGACCCGCGAGGAGGCCGCCGCCGCCCTGGCCGACCTGGGGCTGGACGTCGACCCCGGCGCGCCCGCCAGGAGCCTCGACCCCGGCGAGCAGACGCTCGTCGAGATCGCCCGCGAAGTCCACCACGGCGGCCGGGTCCTCATCCTGGACGAACCCACCGCCGCGCTCGGCGGCCGGGACGCCGACCGCGTCCACGGCCTCGTCCGCACCCTGCGCGACCGGGGCAAGGCCGTCATCTACATCTCGCACCGTCTGGACGAGGTCCTCTCCCTCGCCGACCGCGTCACCGTGATGCGCGACGGCCGGGTCGCGGCCGTCGAGGACCGTACCGCGCTCGATCTGCCCGCCCTGGTGCGGGCCATGGTCGGCGACCGCCTGGTGCAGGGCAGACCGGAGACCGCCCGGAGCCCCGGCGCCGCGGTGCTGACGCTGTCCGGGCTCAGCCACGGTCGGCTCCGGCCGTTCGACCTGCAGATCCGGGCCGGTGAGGTCGTCGCCGTCCTCGGCCCGGCGGGCGACGGCCAGTCGGAGCTGTTCGGCCTGCTCAGCGGGCTGCGCCGGGCGCGGAGCGGCACCGTCGCCGTCCGCGGCGCCGTGATCCGGTCCGGCAGCGTCACCGCCGCCCTCGACGCCGGGCTGCGCTGCGTGCCCGGAGACAGGCTCTCCTACGGTCTCGTGCCGGGCCTCGGCGTCGACGAGAACCTCGACCTGGTCCGGCGCGGCAGGCTCCGGCCCTGGCTGGTGCGCTGGCGCGACCTGCACGCCCGCGCCCGCTCCGCGCGGGACCGCTACGGCGTCACCACCCTCCAGGACGACCCGCCGGTGGCCGCGCTGTCGGGAGGCAACCAGCAGAAGGTCCTGCTGTCGGCGTGGCTCGACGGCGACCTCGCCGCCTGCCTCCTGGAGGAGCCGACCAACGGCGTCGACGTCGCCGCCAAGGCCGACATCCACCGGATCGTCGACGGCCTCGCCGGCCGCGGGACCGCCGTCCTGCTCACCTCCTCCGACATCGACGAGGTGATCCGGCTCGCTGACCGCGCCGTCGTCGTGCGGGCCGGCCGGACCGTCGCCGACCTGCCCATGGACCAGGTGAGCCGGGACGACCTCGTCACGCTCATCGCTGGAGGAGACCAGTCATGACCGCACTGACCGCGTCGAGCGAGCGCCTGCGGCTCGCCCTGCCGCCGGGCCTGTCCCGCCACGTCGGCCTGCTGGCCGTGCTCCTGATCGTCGGGGCCTTCACCGCGCTGCGCAGCGACGCCTTCCTCACCGGCCCGAACCTGCTCAACGTGTCCCAGCAGATCGCCGTCGTCGCCGTCCTCGCGGCCGGGCTCACCCTGCTGATGACCGCGGGCGGCATCGACTTCTCGCTCGGTGCGATCGCCGCGGTGACCCACGGCGTCACCGCGCAGCTCATCGTCGCCGGCGTCAACGAGTGGACCGCCGCCGCGCTGGCGCTCGCGCTCGGCGCGGCGATCGGGCTGGTCAACGGGATCGTGGTGACGTACCTGCGGGTCACCCCGTTCGTGGCGACGCTCGCCACCTCCACCGTCCTCGGCGGCGCCGCCCTGCTCATCATCGACGGCAAGAGCGTCTCCATCGGCGAGGCGCTGGTGCCGCTCGGGTTCGGCGAGGTGTTCGGCGTGATCCCGGCCCTGGTCGTCGTCGCCGTGGCCGTCTGCGCCGCCGCGGGCCTGATGCTGCGCTGGACGGCGTTCGGCCGCAACGCCTTCGCCATCGGCGGCAACGAACAAGCCGCCCGCCTGGCCGGCATCCCCGTCGCGCGGACCAAGCTGCTGCTCTACACCCTCGGCGGCCTGCTCGCCGGGCTCGGCGGCGTCCTGCTCGTCGCCCGGCTCGGCGCCGCCAGCCCCGGCACCGGCGGCCTGCACCTGGAGCTCACCGTGGTCGCCGCGGTCGTCATCGGCGGCACCGCCCTGCACGGCGGCAGCGGCACCCTCGTCGGCACCGTCCTGGGCGTCCTGCTCCTGGGCGTGGTCACCAACTCCATCAACCTGCTCCAGATCGACTCCCACTACCAGGACGTGGCGCTCGGCGCCGTCCTGCTCGTCGCGGCCATCACCAACCATCTGCGCGGCCGTCCGCACTGACCGGTCCCCGGCCCTCCGC
>NZ_SMKT01000062.1 GCF_004348735.1 Actinomadura sp. KC06 | reverse complement strand
CCCCCTCGGGTCCCGCCCGCGACCAGGGCCACGGCGTCGCTCAGCGGACGCTTCTCGACGGTCATGTCTTCCTCCGAACGTGTGGTGCCAGCACGGTGGTGATCTCGTGTTCGACCCGCTCCGGGAGCACGCCCTGACGGTCGAGCGCCCAGGTCAGCCCGGCTCCGGCGACGGCCGTCTGCACTGATCCGGCCAGCGTCGCGGTGTCCGTCCCTTCCCGCAGCTCACCGTCGGACACGGCCTCTTCGAGCAGCAGCTCGATCGCCCGGCGCTGGGCCTGATGCATGGCCAGGGCGTGCTCGTAGAACTCCGGATCGGTGAGGTCCATGCAGAAGAAGGCCAGGTGGTTGGCGTAGGTCTGGGGCGTGGCGACGTCCGACGTCGACTCCCGGGCCAGCGCGAACACCGCGGCCAGGGCCGAATCCCGCCCCTCGCGCGCCCGCTCCCGCAGCACGCCCGCGTCCTGGACGGACCGGGTCGCCAGCGCCAGAAGCAGCCCGCGCTTGGACCCGAACCGCTGGACGAGCGTCCCCGGCACCAGCCCCACCTCGTCGGCCACCGCGGCGAGGGTCAGCTTCGCCGGACCCACCCGTCCGATCACCTCGACCGCCGCCCGCAGGATCACCGCGTCGTCGACCCCTCGCGGCCGTCCCGCCATCCCGCCTCCTCCATTAGTAAATGAACATACATTTATTAAACCACGCCGACGGGACCGGACCGGACGCCGTCCGCCCTGGACGCGGGGCCGCGTGCTCGCCGGGTTCTCGGCCGTGACCGCCGGGACGCTGGTGTTCCATCGGGCTCCCCGCTCACCTCGCGGTTGGACGAGGCGGAGCGGGGCCTGGCCTTCAGCTTCCCCGCGTCCTTCCCGCTGGCCCGGATCGACCAGGTCATGGCCCGTTCGGCGACCATCCGCCACATCCGCGCCCTGCCCGCCACCGGCAGCGACCACCTCCCGGTCGCCGCCCGCATCACCCTGGACTGAGCAAGCGACCACTCGTCCGCCGGGTGGCGGGGAACCCGCATGCCCGGCCGGCGCACGGCTGACGCCGGGCCGGGCATGGGTTCGTTCTCCGACGCCAGGGCCTATGCGTCCTGCTTGAACTGGATGATCTGGAGGTAGTTCCCATCCGGGTCCGCGAACGTTCCGAAGCGTCCGGACGGGCGGTCCGCGACGGGAACGACCCAGTCCACGCCCGCCGCCCGCAACTGCGCCGCGACGGCGTCGAAGTCGTCGACGTGGAAGTTGAGGATCATCCGGCCCGGCTCGTTGTTCTTCGTGTCGACGTCGTCGCGTTGATCGATGACCAGCATGAAGCCGCCGAGATCGATCGGGCCTTCGCCCTCGTGCTCCGGTGCGAGCGCCTTGCGGTACCAGTCGCGCAGTTCCGCGGGCCGGGTGGTGCCGAGAAGGATGCTGCCGGCTTTCGGGGTGATCATCTGGTTCTCCTTGTCGTCATGCTCGGGCGCGCAGCGCGGTGGCGGCGTCCTGGTGAGCGGGGGCGGGGCCGTCCTCCTTGGGGTTGGGCCGGCCCTCCCCGGTGTTGATCAGGTCCCGCAGGCTGCCGCCGATATAGCCGCCCCACGCGTTGATGCACACGTCGTAGCACTCGTACTGCGGAACCAGGCCCACGTGGGTGAAGCGGACCTCGGCGCCGCCGTCCTTCTCGGAGATCTCGAAGACGACCTCGGTGTCCTTCCATTCGGCCTGGTCTTCGATGAAGTCGAAGTAGTTGTCCAGGACGAGCCACGCGACCTTCCGGCCGGGCACGAGCTCCGTCACGCGCATCCTGCAGCGATGGACGTCCTTGAAGTGGTAGTCGAACTCGCCGCCGACCTGGTCGGTGACGCCCTCCACCTCCTGCGACCACCAGCCGCGGACGTCGGTGATGGCCTCGAACGCCTCCTGGGGAGTGCGGTCCACGGCGAAGGTGGTGGTGAAGTTCTGGTCCTGAGCTACTTGCGTCATGCAAGTCACCGTAGCCTGGGTGCTTTCATGACGCAAGCACCCTCGGTAGAATGGGACGCATGCTGGGGAAGACCTACGACTCACAGGTGTGCTCGATCGCCCGCGCCCTGGAGGTGATCGGCGAACGCTGGAGCCTGCTGATCGTCCGCGACGCGCTGTTCGGGGGAGCGACCCGCTACAGCGACTTCCAGCGCCGCCTCGGCGTCGCGTCCAACATCCTCAAGGCCAGGCTCGACGGCTTCGTCGAGGCCGGGATCATGCGGCGGCACAGGTACTCCGAGCAGCCCGAACTGTACGAGTACCTGCTGACCGACAAGGGACGCGCGCTCGCGCCCGCGCTGATGGCGCTCACCGAGTGGGGCGACCGGTGGGCGACGGACGGGGAGCCGCCGATCCTCTACACCCACTCGGTGTGCGGCGCCGGAGTCACCCAGCAGACGGTGTGCGCCCACTGCGGCCGCGTGGACGACCCGACCGAGATCCTGGCCGTGATCGGGCCCGGCATGCCCCCGGAGCGCATACCGGCCAAGGCTTGAGCTTCGGCGCGATCAGTCCGCGGCGGTGATGGCGTTGAGGCGGTCCACGGCGGTGGCGAAGTCGTCCACCATGTCGTAGACGACCTGGCGGGCGGGCTTGACGGTGTTCATCAGGCCGACGCACTGGCCGACGAAGTAGTTGGCGAGGGCGCGGGCGCCCGGGTTGCCTGACTCGGCGACCTTGGCGATCTGTCGCATGGCGCCCTCGGCGACGATCATCTGGAGCGGCATGCCGAGCGGGCCGGGGCTGGACGGGGCCTCCCACTCGTCCGTCCAGGCGGAGCGGAGCTGGCGGGCGGGCTTGCCGGTGCGCGAGCGGGAGCGGACCGTGTCGCGGGACGTGGCCGCGAGCATCTTCTCCTTGACGGCCGGGGACGTCTCGGCCTCCTCGGTGGTGAGCCAGACGGAGCCGCACCACACGCCGGACGCGCCGAGGGCCAGCGCGGCGGCCATCTGGCGTCCGGTCGCGATGCCGCCCGCGGCGAGGACGGGGACCGGCGCGACGGTGTCGACCACCTCCGGGACCAGGACCATCGTGGAGATCTCGCCGGTGTGACCGCCAGCCTCGCCGCCCTGCGCGACGATCAGGTCGGCGCCGGCGGCGACCTGGCGGCGGGCGTGCTCGGACGTCCCGACGAGCGCGGCGACCGGGATCCCGGCGGCCCTGGCCTTCTCCACCATGAGCGGGGGCGGGGTGCCGAGGGCGCTGGCGATGAGGCCGATCGGGTGGGCGAGGGACACGTCGATCAGCTCGGTCGCGCCCTGGTGCGTGACCTGCGTGCCGCCGCGTGCGTTGGAGCGTTTGGCCTGCTCGAAGTCCGGCAGCGGAACGTCGTACTTGGCGAACAGGCCCGCGAGGAACGTCCAGTGCTCGTCGGGGATGGCGGCGAGCATGGCGTCGAGGCCCCCGCCGCCCTCGGCCGACTTGTCGATCCTGCCAGGGACGAGGACGTCCACGCCGTAGGGGCGGCCGCGCACGTGGTCGTCGATCCAGCGCAGCTCCTCTTCGAGCCGGTCGGGGGTGTACGCGACGGCGCCGAGGACGCCGAAGCCGCCCGCGTTGGTGACGGCCGCGACGACGTCCCGGCAGTGGCTGAAGGCGAACAGCGGGAACTCGATGCCGAACCGCGCGCAGACCTCGGTGTTCATGCCCCGACGCTAAACGACCGAACGCTATTCGGTCTAGGGGGCGGCGGGGGCGGCCGGGCGGAACAGGACGTAGGACTCGCCCTCGTCCGGGTGGACGAAGATGGCCCGGAGAGGGAGTCCCTCGCGGAGGTCGTCGCGGTCGGCGCCGTCCAGGCGGGCGTGCAGCCATGGGCCCTCCGCCAGCTCGACCAGCGCGAGGCAGGCGGGCGGCTCACCGGGGCGGTGGACGATCGTCCAGGTCACGAGCGTCGCGTCGCCGCTCGCCTCGGCCCAGCCGGGGTCCTCGTCGCCGCAGCCGGGGCAGGCGGACGCGTCCGGCGCCAGCCAGCGGTCGCAGGACGCGCAGCGCCTGACGACCAGGCGCCCGGCGGCGGCGCCGTCGAAGAACGGGTCGGTCCGGCCGTCGCGCCGGAGAACGCCGATGCGCACGGCTAGGTCCCCTTCGCGTGCGGGCTGACGATCAGCGTGGAGTGGTGGTCGAGGATGCCGCCGTTGCCGCTGACCAGGATCACGTCCGTGGACGGGGCCTGCCGCTCGCCGCCGTCCCCGCGCGCCTGGATCACGGCCTCTGACAGCGGCGTCATGCCCCACATGTAGTAGGCGGAGAGCTGGCCGCCGCCCGTGTTGACCGGCAGCGACCCGCCGGGCCCGAGCGCGCCGGACGCGGCGAACGCGCCGCCCTCGCCCTTGGCGCAGAACCCGTAGTCCTCCAGCGATACGAGGACCGTGTAGGTGTAGCAGTCGTACAGCTCGCAGACATCGACGTCCGAGACCGTGATCCCGGCCATCTTCATCGCCGCCGCGCCGGACGCGGCGGCGCCCGTCGTCAGGCCGAAGTCGCTGCCGCGCTCCCTGCGGTGCCCGGGATGCCCCTGCCCCCACCCCCACAGGTGGACGGGCGGACGCGCCAGATCGCGGGCCCTGTCCGCGCTGGTCACGATGACGGCGATGGCTCCGTTCGACACGAGGCAGCAATCGAGGAGGTGCAGGGGCTCGGACACCCACCGCGAGTTCTGGTGGTCGTCGAGGGTGATCGGGTCGCGCATCTGGGCGAGCGGGTTGCGGGTCGCCCAGTCGCGGGTCGAGACGGCGATCGCGCCGAGCTGCTCGCTGGTGGTGCCGTAGCGCGCCATGTGCCGCTGGGCCGCCAGGGCGTAGTACGAGTTCACGCTGCGCAGGCCCAGCGCGGCCGTCATCCCGCCGAACCCGTACCATTCGCGGGCCTCGCGGTCGTACGCCGAACCGGCCGACTGCTTCGGCTTCAGCGGCGCGTCGGCGAAGACGCAGGCGACGGTGCTCGCCGAGCCGCTCAGCACCGACATCGCCGCGTACGACACCATCGCCCCCGCGGTCGCGCCGAAGGAGTTGACCTGGGAGAGCAGGCGCAGATCGCGGAGCCCGAGGGTCTCGGCCAGCTCGATGCCGGGGGAGCCGCTCATGCCGTGGCTGACGAGCAGGCCGTCCAGGTCGCCGGGCGCGAGGCCCGCGTCGGCGAGGGCGAGCCGCACCGCGTCGGCGGCGAGCCGCCGGGGGCTCCGCCCGTACACCTTGCCGAGCTCGGTCATGCCGAGTCCCACGATCGCAGCGTTCATCGTCCCCCACCGTACCGAACGCCATTCGGCCCGGACGAGCTCGGGGCCGTCCGGCGGAAAGCGTGCCGTCCGGCGAAGAGCGGGCCGAATGGCGAAAGCGGGCCGCCCGCGCCCCCGGGGCGACGGGGACGCGGGCGGCGGGTCCGGAACGGCCCGTCAGGACGCCAGAACGGCCTGCAGGAAGTCCCGGGTGCGCTGCTCGGACGGCTCGCCGAAGATCTGGTCCGGCGGGCCCTCCTCGACGATCTGGCCCCCGTCGAACATGAGGACCCGGTCGGAGATGTCCTTGGCGAAGGTCATCTCGTGGGTGACGCACAGCAGGGTCAGGTCGCTCTGCCGGGCGATGTCGCGCAGCAGGTCCTGGACGCCGACGACGAGCTCCGGGTCCAGGGCCGAGGTGACCTCGTCCAGCAGCAGCACCCGCGGCTGCATCGCGAGCGCCCGCGCGATCGCCACCCGCTGCTGCTGGCCGCCCGACAGCTGCGACGGATGCGAGTTGATCTTGTCGCCGAGCCCGACCAGGTCCAGCAGGTCCCGCGCACGTTCGACCGCTTCGTCCTTGGACACCCCGAGCACCCGCACCGGCCCCTCGGTGAGGTTGCGCAGCACGTTCATGTTCGGGAACAGGTTGAACTGCTGGAACACCATGCCGACCTGCTTGCGCATCTCGTGCAGGTGCTTCTGGTTGGCCGGGACGCGCTTGCCGCCGCGCTCCATGTGCCACAGCGTCTCGTCGCCGATCCAGATGAGGCCCTCGTCGAGCTTCTCCAGCGTCATCAGCAGCCGCAGGATGGTGGTCTTGCCCGACCCGCTCGGCCCGATGAGCGTCACCCGCTCGCCCGGCGCCACGGTGAAGTCGAGCTCGCGCAGCACCACGTTGCGGCCGAACCGCTTGATCACCTTCTCGAAGCGGATGCCAGGCGCCTCGCCGCGCGGCAGCGGCGCGGCGCCCTCGCCCTTGGCCGCGTCGCCCTTCTCCGTGGACACGCCCTCGCCCTTAGGGACGGCGTCGTCGCCGGAGTCCTTGGGCGTCGGAGCTTCGGGTGTCGTGTCAGTTGGTGGCATAACGCCTCTCCAAGCGGCGGACGAGTATCGAGGATATGACGCTGACCACGACGAACAACAGGCCGACCATGGTGATCGGCTCCAGGAACTGCAGGGACTTCGAGCCCACCTGGTAGGCGGAGAAGAGCAGTTCCGCGACGTTGATCGCCAGCAGCATCGGCGAGTCCTTGAACATCGCGATCAGGTAGTTGCCGAGCGTCGGGATCACCCGGCGGATCGCCTGCGGCAGGATCACGTCCAGCCATACCCGCGACCGCGGCAGGTTCAGCGCCGTGCACGCCTCCCACTGCCCCTTCGGGACGTCGGCGATCCCGGCCCGGTACACCTCGGCGGTGTACGTCGAGTAGTGGATCCCGAGCGTGATGATCCCGGCCGTGAGCGACCCGATCGTGATGCCCCACGCGGGCAGGACGAAGAAGACGAAGTACAGCTGCGGGATCAGCGGCGTCGACCGGATGAACTCGGTGATCCACCTGATCGCCTGGTTGAAGACCCGGCTCGGGGTGCGGCGCAGCAGCGTCCACACCAGCCCGAGGAGCAGGGCGATCACATAGCCCGCCAGCGTCGCGATGACGGTGTAGCGCAGCCCGTCGAGCAGGTCGGGGAGGATGTCCCCGGAGTACTGCCAGTCCCAGTCCATCAGCTGCCCACCCCCGCTCCGGGTGCGCCCGCCGCGATCGTGCCGAGGGACGGCTCACTGGGCAGCTTGCGGCCCAGCATGCGGTCCACGCGGCGTTCGGCGTAGCGGACGAACAGCTGCAGCACCTGCGCGATCACGAAGTACAGGACGAGCACCACCGTGAACGCCGCGACGGTCTCGCCGGTGCTGCCCTGGATGTTCTTCGAGACGCGGGTCAGGTCGACCAGCCCGACCAGGGACACGATGGCCGTCCCCTTCATCAGCTCGATGATCAGGTTGCCGAACGGGGGCAGCATCAGCGCGAAGCCCTGCGGCAGCAGCACCCGCCGCATCCGCTGGTACGGCGAGAAGTTCAGCGCCACCGTCGCCTCGAACTGGGCCTTCGGGACGGCGTTGATCGAGCCGCGGACCACCTCCGCGCCGTAGGCGCCGACGTTCAGCCCGAGCGCCAGGACCGCCGCGAACATGGTGGTGAACCGCAGTCCGACCAGGGGCAGCGCGTAGAAGAACCAGTACAGCAGCACCAGCGTCGCGTTGCCGCGGAAGAACTCCACGTACACCCGGTTCAGGACGCGCACCCACGCATGCCGCGAGGTGCCCGCCAGCCCGAAGATCAGGGCGAGCACCAGCGCCACCGCGCCGCCGAAGAGGGTGAGCTGGATGGTGAGCCACGCGCCGTCCAGCCACTGGTTGTAGCTGTCGAGGACGTCAGCCACCGGTCAGCCCTGGCAGAACTTGGCGGCCGTGTCGTCGGCGGCCGGCATCTCCGCCTGGGTGAACCCGAACGGCTGCAGCACCGGCAGCAGCTTGTTCTGCTGCTTGAGCTTGTCGAGCTCGCCGTTCCAGGCGTTCAGCAGGTCCGAGTCGGCCTTGCGGAACGCGAACGCGCCCGCGCCGAACTGCTCCTTGCCGTCGATGACCGGGACGAACGGGTCGGTCACCTCGAAGCCCTCGCCCTGGTGCTTGGACTGCAGGTCGGCCAGCGAGATGCGGGTCAGCCAGATGCAGTCGATGCGCCCGGCCTTGAGCCCCTCGAAGGCGCTCGGCTGGTCGGCGTAGGTCTTGATGTTGCTCTTCTTGACCCCGGTCTTCTCGGCGTAACCGGCCTCGACGGCACCGGTCATGACGCCGACCCGGACGTTCTTGGCGGCCGGGTCCTTGGCGCCCTTGAGGCCCTTCGGGTTGCCCTCCGGCACCATGAAGGCGCTCTTGGCGACGTACTCGGGGTTCGCGAACGCCGCCGAGGCGCAGCGCTCGGGCGTGATGAACATGCCGGCGGCGATCGCGTCGAACCGCTTGGCGTTCAGGCCGCCGATCAGGCCGCCGAAGTCGACCTGGACGCCCTTGACCTCGTCGATCCCGAGCTGCTTGAAGATGACGCGGGCGAGCTCGGGCGCCTCGCCGGTCAGCTTCCCCGATTTGTCGGTGTAGCCGTAGGGCGCCTCGTTGGCGAAGCCGACGGTGATCGTCCCGGCGTCCTTGGCCTTCTGCAGCGTGCCCCCGCCCGCCTTCTCCTCTTCCGGATCCGTCGTGGAGCAGCCCGCCGCGGCCAGCGGAACCGCGGCGGACAGCAGCACGGCGGTGCGCAGGAAGTCGCGTCTCGAGGAAGTCATCATCGAACTCCTGGATGTGTGAACCCCGCGCCCGCGGGGGGACCGGACGGTCCCCCCGCGGGCGCGGGCCTGACGTGTGTGTCGGGTTATCGAATTGTTGTGTCCTTCAGCCGCCCACGGGTGTGAAGTCGCGGGCGCCGATGAACTCCGGACGCGGTGCGGGGGCGGAGAACGGCTCGACGCACGTGTTCTCGACGCTGTTGAACACGATGAACACGTTGGAGCGGGGGAACGGGGTGATGTTCCCATTGGAGCCGTGCATGCAGTTGCAGTCGAACATGGTGGCAGAGCCCGCGGGCCCTGTGAACAGCTCGATCCCGTGCTTGTCGGCCAGGATCGACAGGCTCGCCGCATCGGGCGTCCCGATCTCCTGCCCGCGCAGGGACTCCTTGTAGTGGTCGTCCGGGGTCTCCCCGACACAGGCCACGAAGGTCTTGTGCGAGCCAGGCATGATCATTAGCCCGCCATTGTGCACGAAATTCTCGGTGAGCGCGATGGATATGCTCACCGCGCGCATCCGGGGCATGCCGTCCTCCGCGTGCCAGGTCTCGAAATCCGAGTGCCAATAGAAGTCCTTGCCAGTGAATCCTGGCTTGTAGTTGACCCGGCTCTGGTGGACGTAAACCTCCGAGCCGAGAATCTGCCTGGCCCGGCCCACCACGCGGGGGTCGCGGACGAGCCCGGCGAACACCTCGCTGATCTTGTGCACCTCGAAGATGGAGCGGACCTCGTCCGAGCCGCGCTCGGTGACCGTCCGCTCGTCGGCGAGGACCTGCGGGTCGGCCGAAAGCCTGCGCAGCTCGGCGCGGTAGTCCTCGACCTCCTCGGGCGCGAGCAACTGGTCGACGTCGAGGAAGCCGTTCGCCTCGTAGGAGTCGAGCGTGGCGGCGTCGATCGGACCGTCCCCGGGTTCGCCGTAGACGACCTGGTCCTGCCGGTACAGCAGGGCCGCCTCGGCGCACTTGCGGGTGGGGTAGGCGTCGTCGATCGTCGGATGGGACTCGATGATGCTCATGCGTCCTCCTCGGTCAGCAGCGGATACACCCCGTTCTCGTCATGGACCTCCCGCCCGGTGCAGGGCGGGTTGAACACGCAGACGGTCCGCACGTCCGTGTGAGCGCGCAGAGTGTGATGCTCGTGGCCGTCGAGCAGGTACATCACGCCCGGCTCGATCTTGTGCTTCTCGCCGGTCTCGTCGTTGGTCAGCTCCCCCTGGCCCTCGATGCAGTAGACGGCCTCGATGTGGTTCGCGTACCACATCTTGGTCTCGGTGCCCGCGTACAGGATCGTCTCGTGCAGCGAGAAGCCGACGCCCTCCTTGGCGAGCACGAACCGGCGGCTGCACCACGTCGGCGCCTGCACGTCGCGCTCGGTGCCGACGATCTCGTCAAGGGAACGAACGATCATGAAACTCCTCTTTTCAGGTGTGCCCGGGGCCGGGCCCGCGCGGGGCCCGGGGCGCCTCGGGCGGCGTGGACGGCGTGAACGGCTGGACTGGCTGAAAGGGTGGTCGGCCTCGGCCGCAGGGTCAGACGGCGACCTTCTGGCGGACGGCCTCCAGCGAGTCCGCGATGATCTCCAGGCCCCGGTCCAGCTCGGCCTCGGTCGTGGTGAGCGGCGGCAGCAGCTTCACCACCTCGCCCTCGGGGCCCGAGGTCTCCATCAGCAGCCCGCGCCCGAACGCCTCGGCGCACACCTTCGGCGCCATCTCGGCGTCGTTCATCACCAGGCCCCACGCGAGGCCGCGGCCGCGGACGGAGTCGACGGCGCCGGCGTGCGCGAGCGCGATCGACTCCAGCGCCGCCTGGACCTGCTGGCCCTTGGCGACCGTCTCCTTCTCCAGGCCGTCGCCGGTCCAGTAGTCCTCCAGCGCGGCGACGGCGGTGACGAACGCGGGGTTGAAGCCGCGGAAGGTGCCGTTGTGCTCGCCCGGGTCCCACACGTCCAGCTCCCGCTTCATCAGCGTGATGGCGAGCGGCAGGCCGTAGCCGCTGAGGGATTTGGACAGGCAGACGATGTCCGGGACGATCCCCGCCTCCTCGAAGCTGAAGAACGGCCCGGTGCGGCCGCAGCCCATCTGCACGTCGTCCACGATGAGGAGGATGTCGTGCCGGCGGCACAGGTCCTGCAGGCCGCGCAGCCACTCGGCGGTCGCGACGTTGATGCCGCCCTCGCCCTGCACGGTCTCCACGATCACGGCGGCGGGCTTGTCCAGGCCGCTGCCGCTGTCGTCGAGCATCGTCTCGAAGAGCAGGAAGTCGGGCGTCCGGCCGTCGAGGTAGTTGTCGTACGGCATCGCGACGCCGTGGCCGAGCGGCACGCCGGCGCCGGTGCGCTTCATCGAATTGCCCGTGACGGCGAGTGCGCCGAGCGTCATCCCGTGAAAGGCATTGGTGAAGCTGACGACGGTCTCGCGGCCGGTGTACTTGCGCGCGAGTTTCAGCGCGGCCTCGACCGAGTTGTTGCCCGCCGGGCCGGGGAACTGCACCTTGTAGTCGAGGCCCCGGGGCCGGAGCACGTACTCGTTGAATCGTTCCAGGAAGTCGCGCTTGGCCGCCGTGTACATGTCGAGACTGTGCACGACGGCGTCCTCGGCGAGATAGTCGAGGAGCCGGCGTTTCAGCTGCGGGTTGTTGTGCCCGTAGTTGAGCGTTCCCGCCCCGGCGAAGAAATCGAGGTAGGTTTTGCCGTTCTCATCGGTCATGTGGCTGCCGCGCGCGGTGGTGAACACCGTGGGCCAGCCTCGGCAGTATCCGCGGACTTCCGATTCCAAGCGGGCGAAGACGTCCATTTTCTGCCTCCAGGCAGGTCGGTGGGGGAGCGGACGGGGGAGTCGAACAGGTCAGTTCGCGTCGGCGATCGGGCCGATCCTGAAGAGCACCTCGGGCTCGTGTCCCCCCTCGGGGAAGTGCTCCGCGCCGAACAGCGGGCTGCGGGCGACCTCGCACCCGCGACCTCGCGCGAACGCTTCGAACATCGCGGTGGAAGCGGTGTTGTCCGGCGTGACCGTCGCCTCCATGTACCGGTGGCCGCGCGGGGCCAGGCGGTCGGCGAGGCGGTCCAGCATGCGGTGGGCGAGGCCCTGGCCGCGGTGGTCGCGGCCCACGGCGACCTGCCACACGAAGAACGTGTCGGGCCGGGCCGGGCGGACGTATCCGGTGACGAATCCGCAGGGGACGCCTGCGTCGCGGGCCACCACGGAAGTGTCCGCGAAATCGCGGCACCAAAGCGTGTAGCTGTAAGGCGAGTTGACGTCCAGGACCCGTGTTTCGCGGGCGAGCCGCCAAAGCTCCGGACCGTCGGAGAGGCTGGGCTCCTGGAGTTGCACGTCCGCGTTCGTCTCGCTTGCGCCGGGGCGCCGGGTCGGTGTTTCCAGGGGTTGCGCTGCCATGTCCAGGCAACTTAGCGAATCTCGGGCCGTGATCGCAGAGGAATGTTATCAGCGAGATGTTTAGCGGAGTACCGCACTGGGTAGGGTTAATCGCTTTGCCGAATTCGGTGCAATTCTGCGGGGGCCCGCGCGAGCGATTGTCCGCTTTTCCCCGTGATACGCAGGCGCTACTGCCGACTTCGGCGGCGGCGCAGCCGGGACGCTTCCTGAACGCCACCTTAATGTTCCGTCGTGAAGCGGCGAGGCGTTTTGTGTATCGGTTGTGTGAGGTAAGTCACTCAGATTTCATGTCAACGCGTCCGGTGCGGCGGGCGTCACGTCGCATCGGGCGAGGTCGTCCGGTCGCGGGCGTGCTGGGACGGGTGTGGGTCAAGACGTAGACGCGGGCCCTGTGAGGTCGGGACCGCTGACCATCAAGGGGCATGTTTACCTGCCCGACGGTAAGACGTGGGTAGCTCAAAGGTAAGAATTACGGCATTTCGGTCCGCTGTTAAGGCGGCCGGGCCGGGGAGCGGCCGCGTACCCCGGCCCGCGGTTACGGACCTACCGCAACGGGTGTTCCGGCATGTTCGCTTTAAGGTTCTCGCCGCGCGGGAGCCCGCCCGGCCGATCCGGTCAGGGTTTGCCGGCGAATCGGTCGGTCGCCTCGATCAGCCGGTGCAGGATGCCCGGCTCGCTGTAGGCGTGCCCCGCGTCGTCCACGATGTGGAAGTCCGCCTCGGGCCAGGCGCGGTGCAGGTCCCACGCCGTCGCGACCGGCGTGCACACGTCGTAGCGGCCCTGGACGATCACGGCCGGGATGTGGCGGATCCTGTCCACGTCCCGGATCAGCTGCTCGTCCTCGAAGAAGCCCTCGTTGACGAAGTAGTGGTTCTCGATGCGCGCGAACGCCACCGCGTAGTCCGGCTCGGCGAACCCGCCCGCCAGCTCCGGGTCCGGCCGCAGCGTGATCGTCGAGCCCTCCCAGGTCGCCCACGCCTTGGCCGCGGCGATCCGCACGTCCCGGTCCGGCGACCGCAGCCGCTCCCCGAACGCCGAGATGAGGTCCTCCCGCTCGTCCTCCGGGATCGGCTCGACGTACTTCTCCCACAGGTCGGGGAAGATCAGCGACGCGCCCTCCTGGTAGAACCAGTACAGCTCGAACGGCCGCAGCGTGAAGATGCCGCGCAGCACCAGCTCGGTCACCCGCTCCGGATGCGTCTGCGCGTACGCCAGCGACAGCGCGCTGCCCCAGCTCCCGCCGAACACCAGCCAGCGCTCGATGCCGAGACGCTCGCGGAGCCGCTCCATGTCGGCGACCAGGTTCCAGGTGGTGTTCGCCTCCAGCGACACCTCCGGATCCTTCGCGTTCGGCAGGCTACGTCCGCAGTTGCGCTGGTCGAACAGGACGATCCGGTACGCCTCCGGGTCGAACTGCCGCCGGTGCGCGGCGTTGCAGCCGCCGCCGGGGCCGCCGTGCAGCATCACCGCGGGCTTGCCGTCCGGATTGCCGCAGACCTCCCAGTAGATCTGATTGCCGTCGCCGACGTCGAGCAGCCCGGTCTCGTACGGCTCGATGGGCGGATACAGGGTGCGAAGCTCCATGGAGCGCGATTGTCCCACCCGCCCGCCGGATGTGACCCTTGGCACCGCCGGACGGGCCGTCCGGCCCCCGACCAGGCCTCCTGCGTGCGGGAACGCCGCGCGGCGACCGAGAAAGTAAACCCCAAACTGGGCAAACGTTCCGCTGGTCGGGGCTAGAGTGCCTTCAGTGAGCGAAGCGATGAAGGCTCAGGGCCGGTAGCGGAGCGAACGAGATGTGCACACCCACCCCCGCGAACGCGGCCGAGCGCCGCCGGGCGAGGAGACACGTGAGCGAGATGACGAGCCGTCGGGCGAAGAACGCGGGCACCACGATGAGCAGAGCCATGCCGTCCATGTGGCTCCGAGCCGCGAGGCGGGGAGAGCAGTGAGCGAGCTGAACGGATCGGGCGGCGCCCGCGGCGTCCCGGACGCGGCGTCCCCCTGGCCCGCGATGGGACGCGACCCGGGCCGCGCGCCCGAGGCCCCGGTGCCGGCCGCCCAGCAGCCGATCCAGATGTCCAAGCCCCAGCAGCCCGGCCGCCCCGGCGGACCGCGCGAGGGCGCGCGTCCCGACGTCGAGCAGCCCGAGGCGCAGCCGTGGGACATCGTCGAGCGGCTCCGCCAGATGGCCGACCTCATCGGCGACGCGCTCGCCGCCGGCGAGCGCAAGGTCAACGAGGCGCAGAGCGAGATCGCCCAGCAGGTCGCGGCCCTCACGGCCGAGAAGGAGTCCGCGCAGCGGGACGCGGCCGCCGCCTGGGGTGAGGTCCAGCGTGCCCGCGGCCAGGCCGAGCAGGCCGAGCGCCGCGCCGTCGAGGCCCAGAACGAGACGGCCCAGCAGATCTCCGCCGTCTCGGCCGAGAAGGAGTCCGCGCAGCGGGACGCCGCGGCCGCCTGGGGCGAGGTGCAGCGCGCTCGCGGCCAGGCCGAGCAGGCCGAGCGCCGCGCCGTCGAGGCCCAGAACGAGGCCGTCGCGCAGATCGCCGCGCTGCAGGGCGAGAAGGAGAACGCCCAGCGGGACGCGGCCGCCGCCTGGAACCAGGCCCAGCAGGGACGCGCCCAGGCCGACCAGGCCCGCGCCCAGGCCGACCAGGCGCGCGCGCAGCTGGAGCAGGTGCAGGCCCAGGTCGAGCAGGCCGAGCGCCGGGTCGCCGAGGCCGAGGCGACCGTCCGGCAGGCCATCCAGCAGCGCGACGCGATGAGCGAGGCCCGCGACGACGCGCTCCGCGCCGTCGAGGACGCCGTCACCGGGCGCCGCTCCGCCGAGGCCGAGCGCGACCGCGTCGCCGAGCAGGCCGCGGAGCTGTCCCGCGGGCTGGAGGCCGCGCACGCCGAGCTGTCCGCGCTGCGCGCGAAGCTCACCGACGCCGAGATGACCGCGCAGAACCTGCAGCACGCCGTCGTCGGTGCCGGCAAGGAGGCCGACGAGTCCCGCCGCCGCGCGGAGGTCGCCGAGCGCCGCGCCCAGGAGAACGAGCGCCGCGCCCAGGACGCCGACCGCCGGGCGCAGGACGCCGACCGCCGCGCCCAGGAGGCGATGGGACGGGCCGAGGCCGCCGAGGGCGAGCGCCAGCAGGCCCTCGACACCGCCGCGCAGTCCCTGGAGGCCGCCAAGAAGGCCGAACGGGAGCGTGACGGCAACGCCAAGGCCCGGGACGCCGCCGAACGGGCCCGCGAGGCCGCAGTCCAGGCCCAGGCCCGCGCCGAGTCCGAGCTGACCCTGGCCCGCGGGCGGGCCGACCAGGCGGGCAGGGAACGGGACAAGACCGTCGCGGCGATGCGCCAGCTCGCCGCCGAGCGCGACGCCGTCGCCGAGAAGCTCGCCGAGCGCGACCAGTGGGTCGACCAGCTCGCCCAGGCCGTCACCGAGCAGCGCGCCCAGATCGCCGAGCTGTCCCAGGAGCGCGACGCCGCCCGCAACGCCGCCGACCAGGCCCGCTCCCTGATCGACGAGCTCACCCGCCAACTCCGCACCATAATGCCGGCGGGCTCGAACGCCCTGCCCTCCTCCTTCGGCCCCTAAGCCCGCCCACACAGGCCTTCGGTCGCGACGACCGCGGCCACCGCCGTAACCACGCGACGGCCAAAACCGTCGCGATCGCGTCCGAAGGCAGGTTCAAGCGAAGCGAGAACCTGATCGCGCAGCGAGCCGCCAGGCGAGACGAAGCGATGCAGCGATCGCACGCATTACCCGACGATGGAGGCCGCCAAGGCCGAAGGAGGAGGGCAATGCAATAAACTGGTGGCCCGTGGACAGGCAGCTTCGTCCGCCTCGCAACGACCACGGGAGCACCTCTTTGCCATCGGCAGCCACTGGTAGATCACGGCCTACCAAGCATCTGTTCGTCACCGGCGGCGTCGCCTCCAGCCTCGGCAAGGGGCTGACGGCGTCCAGCCTGGGACGGCTTCTCACCCTCCGCGGCCTCCGGGTCACCATGCAGAAGCTCGACCCGTACCTGAACGTCGACCCCGGCACGATGAACCCGTTCCAGCACGGCGAGGTCTTCGTCACCGACGACGGCGCCGAGACCGACCTCGACATCGGGCACTACGAGCGGTTCCTCGACACCGAGCTGCACGGGTCGGCGAACGTCACGACCGGGCAGGTGTACTCCAGCGTCATCGCCAGGGAGCGGCGCGGGGAGTACCTCGGCGACACCGTGCAGGTGATCCCGCACATCACCAACGAGATCAAGGACCGGATCCGGGCGATGGCCGTCGCCCGGGGCGCCGGCGGGCCGTCCGGCCGCAGCGGAACGGCCGACGACGCCCAGGTGGACGTCGTCATCACCGAGGTCGGCGGGACGGTCGGCGACATCGAGTCCCTGCCGTTCCTGGAGTCGGTCCGGCAGATCCGGCACGAGATCGGGCGGGAGAACTGCTTCTTCCTGCACGTGTCGCTGCTGCCCTACATCGGGCCGTCCGGGGAGCTGAAGACCAAGCCGACGCAGCACTCGGTGGCCGCCCTGCGCTCCATCGGCATCCAGCCCGACGCGATCGTGTGCCGGTCCGACCGGCCGATCACCGACGGGCTCAAGCACAAGATCAGCCTGATGTGCGACGTGGACCGGGAGGCCGTGGTCTCGGCGGTCGACGCCGCGAGCATCTACGACATCCCGAAGGTGCTGCACTCCGAGGGCCTGGACGCCTACGTGGTGCGCCGCCTCGACCTGCCGTTCCGGGACGTCGACTGGGGCGCGTGGGACGAGCTGCTGCGCCGCGTCCACAAGCCCGCGCGGGAGGTCACGATCGCGCTGGTCGGCAAGTACATCGACCTGCCCGACGCGTACCTGTCGGTCACCGAGGCGCTGCGGCACGGCGGGTTCGGCAACGACGCCAAGGTCCGCATCCGCTGGGTGAAGAGCGACGACTGCGAGACCCCGGAGGGCGCCAAGCGGGAGCTGGACGGCGTCGACGGCGTGCTCATCCCCGGCGGGTTCGGCGTCCGCGGCATCGAGGGGAAGATCGGCGCGGTGCGGCACTCCCGCGAGAACCGGCTCCCGCTGCTCGGCATCTGCCTCGGGCTGCAGTGCATGGTCATCGAGGCGGCGCGGACGCTCGGCGGGCTCGCCGACGCGGGCAGCGCCGAGTTCGACGCGACCACCGCCGACCCCGTCGTCGCGACGATGGCCGAGCAGGTCGACGTCGTCGCGGGGGAGCGGGACATGGGCGGGACGATGCGGCTCGGCCTGTACCCGGCCGAGCTCGCGGACGGGTCCGTCGTCCGCGAGCTGTACGGGGAGGCGAAGGTGTCCGAGCGGCACCGGCACCGGTACGAGGTCAACAACGCCTACCGCGACCGGCTGGAGAAGGCCGGGCTGCGGTTCTCCGGCCTGTCGCCCGACGGGAGGCTCGTCGAGTACGCCGAGCTGCCGCGCGAGCAGCACCCGTTCTTCGTCGGGACGCAGGCGCACCCGGAGTTCCGGTCCCGTCCGACGCGCCCGCACCCGCTGTTCACCGGCCTCGTGTCGGCCGCGCTCGACTACGCCGAGGCCCGCTCGGGCGGCCACGGCGCCGCCGGCCGGGTGACCGCGCCGTGACGCCGGACGACGTCCGCGACCGGCCCGAACGCTGGACGGTCGTGGAGGAGAACACGGTCTTCCGGGGACGCGTGTTCGGCGTCCGGCAGGACAGGGTCGAGATGCCGCGCGGGGACGGCACCGAGGTCGTCACCCGGGACGTGATCGCGCACGTCGGGTCGGTGGGCGTCCTCGCACTCGACGACGATGACCGGGTGATGCTGCTGCGGCAGTACCGGCATCCGGTGTCGCGGCAGCTGTGGGAGGCGCCCGCCGGGCTGCGGGACGTCGACGGCGAGCCGCTGCGGAAGCTCGCCGAGCGTGAGCTGCTGGAGGAGGCCGGGTACCGCGCCGACCGGTGGGACACCCTGCTCGACGTGTTCACCTCGCCCGGCATGACGGACGAGCGCGTCCGGATCTTCCTGGCCCGCGGCCTCACCGAGGTGCCCGCCGGCGAGATCGACTTCGAGCGCGTCCATGAGGAGGCCGACATGCCGCTGGTGTGGGTGCCGCTGGACGAGGCCGTCCGCAAGGTGCTGGCCGGCGAGGTGCACAACGCGATCGCGTGCATGGGCGTCCTCGCGGCGCACGCGGCCCGCGCGTCCGGGTTCGCCGGACTGCGCCCGGCCGACGCGCCGGAGGACTGAGGTCCCCTTCGACGGCCGGAGGGGGCATGATGGGCGGGTCCCCGGAGCCCACGGCCGGAAGAGGTGCCGCACTGTCCCCGTCGCCGACCCCCCGGAGCGCCACGCGGCCCCCCGCTCCCGACGCCGGTCCCGCGCTCGGCGGGGCCTCCGCGCTCGGCTCCGCCGTGCGCACCTATCTGGGGCACCTGGCCGTCGAGCGGGGCCTGGCCGCCAACACGCTCAGCTCGTACCGCCGCGACCTGCGCCGGTACGCGCAGATCCAGGACGGGCGGGGCCGCGCGGACATCGGCGACATCACCGAGGACGACGTCCGCGCGTACCTGGTGACGCTGCGGGAGGGCGACGACGACCATCCGCCGCTGTCGGCGGGCTCGGCGGCGCGCGCGCTCGTCGCCGTCCGCGGGCTGCACCGCTTCGCGCTGCGCGAGGGCCTCGCCGCCCGCGACCCCGCCGGCGACGTCAAGCCGCCGACGCCGCCGCGCCGCCTGCCCAAGGCCATCTCCCTGGACGAGGTCGAACGCCTCCTCGCCGCCGCCTCCGCGCCCTCCGCACCCGGCGACCCCGGCGCCGCCCGCGGGCTGCGCGACCGGGCGCTGCTGGAGCTGCTGTACGGGTCGGGCGCGCGGATCTCCGAGGCCGTCGGCCTGGACGTCGACGACCTCGACCTGGCGGACGGGTTCGTCCGCGTCGCGGGCAAGGGCGGCAAGGCCCGGATCGTGCCCATCGGCGACTACGCCCGCGAGGCCGTCGACGCCTACCTGGTGCGGGCCCGTCCGGAGCTGGCGGCGGCCGGTCGCGGCGGCCCGGCGCTGTTCCTGAACGCGCGCGGCGGTCGGCTGTCGCGGCAGGGCGCGTGGATGGTGCTGCGCGCCGCCGCCGACCGCGCGCAGCTGTCCGAGGTTTCGCCGCACACGCTGCGGCACTCGTTCGCCACCCATCTGCTGGACGGGGGAGCCGACGTCCGCGTCGTCCAGGAGCTGCTGGGGCACGCATCCGTCACCACGACGCAGGTCTACACGCTGGTGACCGTCCAGCTGCTGCGCGAGGTCTACGCCACCTCCCACCCCCGCGCCCGGACCTGACGCCCACGCGTCCCGGACCTGACAACCCGCCCTCCCGGAGCTGACAAATCGCGACGATCGTCGCGCGTCGGCTTGAGACCGGGGAGGTACGGGCCTAGAGTCCCCGTTCTGGATGGCATTTCCGGGCCGCCGGGGAGGGATCTGGTGACCAGCACTAACGGTGCGGAAGGAGTCCTTTCCTCCGCCACCATCGAGACCGATCCGAGCCGGGCCCTCGGGCCCACGCAAAGACCCGTGCCGGTGTTCCCCGAACCGGAACCCCTGGCCGAGCACGGGCCCGCACGCATCGTCGCCGTCTGCAACCAGAAGGGCGGCGTCGGCAAGACCACCACGACGATCAACCTGGGGGCCGCGCTCGCCGAGTTCGGCCGCCGCGTCCTGCTCGTCGACTTCGACCCGCAGGGCGCGCTCTCGGTCGGCCTGGGCAAGGGTGACCCGCGCCAGCTCGAATACACGGTCCACAACATGCTGCTCGAGCGCGACACCGACTGGGAGGACATCGTCATCGAGACCGGCGTCGACGGGATGGAGCTCCTGCCGAGCAACATCGACCTGTCCGGCGCCGAGGTCCAGCTCGTCCACGAGGTCGGCCGCGAGTACATCCTGCAGGGCGCGCTGAAGTCGGCTGTCGAGCACTACGACTACATCCTCATCGACTGCCAGCCGTCGCTCGGCCTGCTCACCATCAACGCGCTGGCCGCCAGCGAGGGCGTGCTGATCCCGTTGGAGTGCGAGTACTTCGCGATGCGCGGCGTGGCGCTGCTGATGGAGACGATCGAGAAGGTGCAGGGCCGGATCAACCCGGGCCTGGTGATCGACGGCGTCCTCGGCACCATGTACGACTCGCGGACCCTGCACACGCGGGAGGTCCTCGGCCGCATCGTCGAGGCGTTCGGCGAGAAGGTCTTCCACACCGTCATCAACCGGACCGTGCGGTTCCCGGACGCGACCGTCGCCGGCGAGCCGATCACGTTCTTCGACCCGAACTCGATGGGCGCGAACGCCTACCGGGGCCTGGCGCGGGAGGTGCTCGCCCGGTGGGCGGAGCTGGAGTGAGCCCGCGCCGCCGCCCCCGACCTGGGCACGGCCGTCCCCCAGGCCGCTCCTGACGAACGGACACGACGTGAGCCAGCCCCCCGGCGGGCCGCCGCCCGCGGCCGTCCCACCGTCGCAGCCGTCCCCGCCGCCGCAGCCTCCGCCGCCGGGGCGGGGCCCGAGGCCGAACGCCGTCGTGGTGATCGCGGCGGTCGCGGTGGTGGTCGTGGTCGTCCTCGTCGTGACGGCCGCCGCCATCCTGATCTTGGCGGACGACGACGACGAGTCGTCCAAGCCCCTCTCCTCAGGGCCGGTCGATCTGCGCGAGCCGCTGACGTTCAAGCTGGTCGCGCAGGAGTCGGAGCCGCCCTGCACCGGCGGCGCCCTCGCACCGCCCGACAAATCCGGCTGCTATGCGTTCGGCCCGGACGCGCTGACGGTGCGCCGGCTCGAAGAGGTCAAGGCCATGCCGCCCGACCCCGCGCAGGGCCGCTCCGGCTGGAGCGTCGCGCTGACGCTGGCGTCCGGGGATGCCACCGGCTTCGCGACCCTGACCGGCAAGGCCGCCCAGGCGTTCCAGAGCCAGCTTCCGGCCGGGAACATGGGCATGCTCGTCGGCGGCACGCTGGTGTCGTCGCCCGCGCAGGTGACGGCGCCCATCAACGGCGGCAAGGTCCAGATCGACGGACCCCCGGAAACGTTCACCCAGACGTACGTGGAAGGCATCGTCCGGCGGCTGATCGGGAAGTAGCCGCGCGGGCCGCGGCGCGCCGTCACCGCTCGTGACCGGACGTGGTGCGAGCACACGCCGCGCATGGGACGATATGGCCGGTGAGCACAGTGCAGGAGACGTCCTCCGCTACGGTGAGCGACGTGGACGAGACGTCGCCCGAACCGGGGCAGGGGGCCGAGGAGGAGCACGGCTTCCACGTCCACCTGGACAACTTCGACGGCCCGTTCGACCTGCTGCTCGGCCTGATCTCCAAGCACAAGCTCGACATCACCGAGGTGTCGCTGCACAAGGTCACCGACGACTTCATCGCGCACATCCACGCGCACGGCAAGGACTGGGACCTCGACCAGGCCAGCCACTTCCTGCTGGTCGCCGCGACCCTCCTCGACCTCAAGGCCGCCCGGCTGCTGCCGTCCGGCGAGGTCGACGACGAGGACGACCTGGCCCTGCTGGAGGCCCGCGACCTGCTGTTCGCGCGGCTCCTGCAGTACCGCGCCTACAAGGAGGTCGCGCAGGTGATCGCGGCGCGGATCGCCGAGGCGTCCCGGCGGTTCCCGCGCATCGTGCCGATGGAGCCGAAGTTCGCGAACGTCCTGCCGGAGGTCCTGCTCGGCCTCGGGCCGGACGAGTTCGCCCGGCTCGCCGCCAAGGCGCTCACGCCGAAGGAGCCGCCGTCGGTCTCCGTCGAGCACATCTACCAG
Source organism: Actinomadura sp. KC06 (assembly GCF_004348735.1). Taxonomy (GTDB): domain Bacteria; phylum Actinomycetota; class Actinomycetes; order Streptosporangiales; family Streptosporangiaceae; genus Spirillospora. Next base: position 24,458 of record NZ_SMKT01000062.1, on the reverse strand, counting down.
CCGAAGGCCAGCGTCAAGGAGCAGGCCGCGATCGTCGTCGAACGGCTCCGCCGGCTGCGCCGGACGACGTTCCGCGTCCTCGCGTCCGACGCCGAGGGCACCTACGAGGTCGTCGCGCGGTTCCTGGCGCTGCTGGAGCTGTACCGCGACCAGAACGTCGCGTTCGAGCAGGACGAACCGCTCGGCGAGCTGCGCGTCGCGTGGACCGGCGCCGACGAGGGCGACGTCGAGGTCGGCGACGACTACGAGGGCGCCCCCCAGAAGGACGCGAAGGACCAGAAGGACGAGGGAAACGATGACTGAGGACCCCGGCGAGACCCCGCCGGAGCCGCAGGAACCGCAGGAACCGCCGGAGCTCGCGGAACTGCCCGGGCTGCGCGCGTCCATCGAGGCGATCCTGCTGGTGGTGGACGAGCCCGTCACCGAGATGACCCTCGCGCAGCTGCTGGAGCGCCCCCGCGCCGAGGTCGCGGAGACGCTGCGGGAGCTGGCCGCGGAATACACCGAGCAGGGCCGCGGGTTCGATCTCAGGGAGGTCGCCGGCGGCTGGCGGTTCTACACCCGGGACGTGTGCGCTCCCGTCGTGGAGCGGTTCGTCACCGACGGGCAGCAGGCGCGCCTCACGCAGGCCGCGCTGGAGACGCTCGCCGTCGTCGCGTACCGGCAGCCGGTGAGCCGGGCCCGTGTGTCGGCGATCCGGGGCGTCAACAGCGACGGGGTCATGCGGACGCTGACGCTGCGCGGCCTGATCGAGAACGCCGGGCAGGACCCGGAGTCGCAGGCGCACCTGTACCGCACCACCGGGTACTTCCTGGAGCGGCTCGGGCTCCGCGACCTCGACGAGCTCCCCGAGCTCGCCCCTTACCTGCCCGACGACCTGCCTGACGACATAGTTGAGGACACGTGACCGAGAACGAGGGCGTGCGGCTGCAGAAGGTCCTGGCCGAGGCCGGGATCGGCAGCCGCCGCCACTGCGAGGAACTGATCGGCGAGGGCCGCGTCACCGTCGACGGGAAGCGGGTCTTCCGGTTCGGCGAGCGCGTCGACCCGCAGCGCGCCGTCATCCATGTGGACGGCAAGCGCGTCGAGACCCGCGCCGAGATGCGCTACTACGCGATCAACAAGCCGCGGGGCGTGGTGTCCACGATGTCGGACGAGCGGGGCCGCAAGTCCCTCGCCGACTACGTGGAGGTGCCCGAGCGGCTGTTCCACGTCGGACGGCTCGACACCGACACCGAGGGCCTGATCCTGCTCACCAACGACGGGGAGCTGTCGCACCGCCTGACGCATCCGTCCTACGGGGTCGCGAAGACGTACCTGGCCGAGATCCACGGCCCGATCCCGCGCGACCTCGGCAAGCGGCTGCGGGCGGGCGTGACGCTGGACGACGGGCCCGCCAAGGCCGACAAGTTCCGGATCTTCGACCAGGTGGGCAAGCGCGTCCTGGTCGAGATCACCTTGCACGAGGGGCGCAAGCACATCGTCCGGCGGCTGCTGAAGGAGGTCGGGTTCCCCGTCCAGCAGCTGGCGCGCGTAGAGTTCGGGCCGATCAAGCTGGGGCAGCTGAAGCCGGGCGGCATGCGGGCGCTGAGCGTGCACGAGATCGGCGAGCTGTACAAGGCGGTCGGGCTGTAGGGCCGTCACCAGGACGGACGCGAGGAGAGGATCAGGCTGTGGCGGTACGGGCGGTCCGCGGGGCGACGCAGATCGACGCCGACGAGCGGGGGCAGATCCTGGAGGCGACGACGGAGCTCGTCACCGCGGTGATGTCCCGCAACGAGCTGAGCACCGACGACGTGATCAGCGTCATCTTCACGGTGACGCCGGACATCACGGCGGAGTTCCCGGCGCTCGCCGCCCGCAAGCTCGGCTTCCACGAGGTGCCGCTGCTGTGCGCGACGGAGATCGGCGTGCCGGGCGCACTGCCCCGGGTGATCCGGCTGATGGCGCACATCGAGACGGACCGCCCGCGCGCGGACGTCCAGCACGTCTACCTGCGCGGCGCGACCGCGCTCCGCCTGGACATCGCGCAGTAGCGCCCGAGCGGAGCGAGGCATGTGCAGGGCGCAGTAGTCGCTCGGGCGGCGTCTTGGATATTGCGCAGTGGCGTTCTCGCGGCGCGAGGCGCGCGCGGCGCGCAGTAGGGTGACCGGCGTGACTGAGGACGTGGTGCCGCGGCGGATCGTCGTCGTCGGGACGGGGCTGATCGGGACGTCGATCGCCCTGGCCATGAAGGAGCGCGGCGCCGAGGTGCTGCTGACCGACCGGGACGAGGCCGCGCTGCGGCTGGCGGTCGAGCTGGACGCCGGCGAGCCGCTCCCCGAGGGGCCGCTCGACGAGCCCGCCGACCTGGCGGTGCTCGCCGTGCCGCCCGCGGCCGTGGCCGTCACGCTGCTGGACGCGCAGAAGCGCCGCCTCGCCGCCGCGTACACCGATGTGGCGAGCGTGAAGGCGCTGCCGCTGGCACAGGCGGCCGACCTGGGCTGCGACCTGGCGACGTTCGTGGCGGGGCATCCGCTGGCGGGCAGCGAGCGGTCCGGGCCGGGCGCGGCGCGCGCCGACCTGTTCCTCGGCCGTCCGTGGGCGCTGTGCGCGGCTCCGCAGTCGAGGCCGGAGGCGGTGGAGGCCGTCCGGGGCCTGGCGAAGGCGTGCGGCGCGATGCCCGTCGAGGTGGACGCCGCCGAGCACGACCGGGCCGTCGCGCTCGTGTCGCACGGCCCGCACGTGGTGTCGGCCGCGGTCGCCGCCCGGCTCACCGGCGCGGACGACGTGGCGCTCGGCCTGTCCGGGCAGGGCGTCCGGGACGTCACCCGGATCGCGGCGAGCGACCCCCGGCTGTGGATCGGCATCCTGTCGGCGAACTCCCAGCCCGTCGCGGACGTGCTGGAGGCCGTCGCGACCGACCTGGCGGTGGCCGCGTCGCTGCTGCGCGACGGCAGCGAGGAGGCCGCCGCGCACGTGGCCGACCTGCTGCTGCGCGGGAACGCGGGCCGGTCCCGCATCCCCGGCAAGCACGGCGGCGACCAGCCCGCGTACGCGAACGTCCAGGTGGTCATCCCGGACCGTCCGGGCGAGCTCGCGATGATCTTCCAGGCGGCGGGGATCGCGCAGGTCAACATCGAGGACGTGACGATCGAGCACTCGCCTGGCCGCCCGCTGGGCGTGCTGGAGCTGGCGGTGGAGCCGGCGGCGGCCGAGCGGCTGGCGGACGAGCTGCGCGCCCGCGGCTGGTCCGTCCCGTCCCCGGCAGGCGGCGCAGGCGCTTGACCGACCGCCCCCGGCAGGGTCTGACGGGCCGCGCCGGGACGTGACGGTGCCGCGAGGCCGGTAGCCTGGTTCGCTGGGGCTCGCGCCGGGGGGACACCGCGCGCCCGAGGGACTAGAGAGGGATCGATCGTGCCGCTCGTCATCGCCATGGACGGACCCTCCGGGTCGGGCAAGTCCAGCGCGTCCAAGGGCGTCGCCCGCGCGCTCGGGCTCCGCTACCTGGACACGGGCGCCATGTACCGCGCCGTGACGTGGTGGATGCTGGACAAGGGCGTGCCGGTCGAGGACGCCGCCGCGGTCGAGGCCCGCGCGGCGGAGCCGGTGATCGCGTCCGGCACCGACCCGGACGCGCCCGCGATCACGGTGGACGGGACGGACGTGTCCGGCCCGATCCGCACCCGCGCGGTGACGAACGCGGTCAGCGCCGTCAGCTCCGTCCCGGCGGTCCGCGCCCGGATGGTCGCGCTGCAGCGCGAGATCATCGGCTCCGGCGGGATCGTGGTGGAGGGCCGCGACATCGGCACGGTCGTCGCGCCGGACGCGCCGGTCAAGGTGTACCTGACGGCCAGCGAGGAGGCGCGGGCGGCGCGCCGCGCGAAGGACCTCGCGGCCGACCCGGGCGCGTCGGTCACGGTCACCCGGGCGGAGCAGGCGCGCCGCGACCGGCTCGACTCGACCCGGAAGGCGTCGCCGCTGACCAGGGCGGGCGACGCGCACGAGATCGACTCGACGGAGCTGAGCCTCGCCGAGGTCATCGAGGCGGTCGTCCGCCTCGCCAAAGAGCATGAGTGAACGGGCGGCCGGACGGCCACCCGCGGGGAATTCACAGTGAGCGATAACGAGATCGAGACCGTGGACGTCGTCGAGGACGTCGCCGCGGACGAGGGGCCCGCGCCCGTCGTCGCGGTGGTCGGGCGGCCGAACGTCGGCAAGTCGACCCTGGTCAACCGGATCCTCGGCCGCCGCGAGGCGGTCGTGGAGGACGTCCCGGGCGTGACCCGCGACCGCGTCGCCTACGACGCGTCGTGGAGCGGCCGCCGGTTCACCGTCGTCGACACCGGCGGCTGGCTGCCCGACTCGGCCGGGCTCGCCGCGGCGATCGCCGAGCAGGCCCGGCTGGCGGTCGGCCTGGCCGACGTCGTGATGTTCGTGGTGGACGCGACCGTCGGCGCGACCGACGTGGACGAGGCCGTCGTGGAGATCCTGCGCCGGTCCGGCAAGCCGGTGGTGCTGGTCGCCAACAAGGCCGACAACGCGGCCGTCGAGGCGGACGCGGCGCTGCTGTGGTCGCTCGGCATCGGCGAGCCGCACCCGGTCAGCGCGCTGCACGGCCGCGGCAGCGGCGACCTGCTCGACGCGGTGCTGGCCGCGCTGCCGGAGGAGGCCCCACCGGAGTCGTTCGAGGAGGTCGGCGGGCCGCGCCGGATCGCGCTGCTGGGCCGTCCCAACGTCGGCAAGTCGAGCCTGCTGAACCAGCTGGCGGGGGAGAACCGGGCGGTCGTGGACGCGGTTGCGGGCACGACCCGCGACCCGGTCGACGAGCTGATCGAACTCGGCGGCCGGACGTGGCGGTTCATCGACACCGCCGGGATCAGGCGGCGGCACCGCGAGAACCAGGGCGCCGACTTCTACGCGACGCTGCGCACCCAGTCCGCGCTGGAGCGCGCCGAGGTCGCGGTCGTCCTCGTGGACGCCGACCAGCCGCTCGCCGAGCAGGACCTGCGGATCATCTCGATGGTCGTCGCCTCGGGCCGCGCGCTGGTCCTCGCGTACAACAAGTGGGACCTGCTGGACGAGGAGCGCCGCCACTACCTGGAGCGCGAGATCGACCGGCAGCTGCACCACGTCCGCTGGGCGCCGCGCGTGAACGTGTCCGCCAAGACGGGGCGGCACATGGAGAAGCTGGTCCCGGGCATCGAGACGGCCCTGGACGGCTGGAACACGCGCGTCCCGACGTCCAAGCTCAACCAGTTCTTCGCCGACCTTGTCAGCTCGCACCCGCATCCGGTGCGCGGCGGCAAGCAGCCGCGCGTGCTGTTCGCGACGCAGGCGAGCGTGCGGCCGCCCCGGTTCGTGCTGTTCACGTCCGGGTTCCTGGAGGAGGGGTACCGGCGGTACATCGAGCGGCGGCTGCGCGAGGAGTTCGGCTTCGCCGGGACGCCGCTGGACATCGCCATGAAGATCCGCGAGAAGCGCGGCAAGGGCAAGAAGTAGCGGAATTATCCGGCCGGCGGCCCGCCGGGGATCTTTCCCCGGCGGGCCGCGGCATGTCAGGATGCTTCCTACGACCGGCGAGTAAGTCTTCCATTACTCGTCGAGTCGGGTGACACGTGCATGACCGAACCGGTCCGGGTCTCCCGGACATCTGGGCGCGGCCGAGGGGTGGAACGTGAAGCTCTTGCTGCTCATCTCCTGTGCTGTCGTCTGCGTGGCGCTCAGCTTCGCCTGGCGGGAGCCGTGGATCGGCGGAGTCGGCCTGCTGGTCGCCTTCGTCGCCATGTTCACCGACCGCGACGACGTGCGGCTGGACGAGGAGCGGGGCAGCTACGAGACGACCAAGGCCGTCCGGGACATGCGCCGCCGGGACCGCCACCGGCGGTAGCGGTCCCAGCAGCGGTCGGTCCCGTCCGGCCGTCGGCCGCGAGGCGGATCGCGCTACCGGTCGTAGCGTGTTCCGCCCGCGATGTGCCGGTCGCCCGGCGGCGCGGGTGCGGGCGCGGGCGGGTTCTCCCGCGCGTACCGTCCGTACACCAGGGGCTGCGTGGTGGTCGCGCCCGCCTGGCCGTCGCCGTCCGGTGGCGCCGACTCGCGGCGGCCGATCACGGCGAAGCGGCCGAGCGCGAGCGCGGCCAGGAACACGGCGGCGACGCCGAGCCCGGTGAACCCGGACAGCTGCTCGGCGAGCCGCTGTGTCTCGCCGGAGCCGAGCGGGGCGCCGATGCCCTGGACGTCCCAGAGCGTGGCGACGGACGTCCCGACGACGAACCAGGCGCCGCCGAGCGCGGCGAGCCAGGCGCCGAACACGCCGAACGCGCGGTTGGCGGCGGCGAGCACGATCAGCCCGCCGAGCACGACGGCCACCGCGGGCGCGATGACGAGCTGGAGCCGGTCGGTGTCGTACACCCAGGTGTCGTCGGGGGCGAAGCCGAACCCGAAGTACGGGCCGACGAAGGGGAGCAGGCCGCCCCAGAGGCCGAGCAGCACCAGCAGGGCGCCGCTCAGGCCGCCCCGGGAGCGTGGAGCGCGCATGGTCCCAGTCATGATCATTCCTCCTGACCGGGCGTGTGATTCTGGTTTAGGTCACCATTACCCCCACCAAACCAGTCCACACGGCGGGGGGCGAAAGGAGCGAACCGCATGGTAGCGGACCTCGAAGTCGTCTACGCGCGTGAGGAACCGCCCGCCCGCTGGGAGGCCGCGGTCTTCCTCGCCGGGCCCACTCCCCGGTCGCCCGACGTCGCGTCCTGGCGTCCCGAAGCCGTGGCCGCCTTGCGCGAGCGTTGGCGCGGGCCTGGGCTGCTCGTGGTGTTCGTCCCGGAGCACCGGCATGGCGTCCATGACGACTATGTCGGCCAGGTCGAGTGGGAGGAGCGCTGCCTGCACCTGTCCGACGAGGTGGTCTTCTACGTGCCGCGCGACCTGGCCACCATGCCCGCGTTCACCACGAACGTGGAGTGGGGGATGTGGCACGACAGCGGACGCGCCGTCTTCGGCGCCCCGCCGCGGGCGCCGAAGAACCGCTACCTGCTGCATTACGCCGCCAAGTGGGGCGTGCCGACGGCGAGCGACATCGCGGGGACGGTGGCGGCGGCGCTCGAACGGATCGGCGCGGGAGCGTCCAGGACGGGCGGGGAGCGGGAGATCCCGCTGCTGCTGTGGCGCGAGGAGTCGCTGCGGAGCTGGTACGCGGGCCAGCGCGCGGCGGGCAACGCCCTGCTGGGGGCGCGGGTGGTGTTCCGGTTCGGCAACCACTGGGGGCTGCACGTCCGGATGCACGTCGCGGCCGAGGACCGGGTGAAGGACAACGAGATCGTCTTCGGACGGCCCGACGTCTCCGCCGTCGTCCTGCACCGGCCGGGGGAGACGCTGGACGAGACGGAGGTCGTGCTCGTCCGGGAGTTCCGGAGCCCGTGCGTGAACGGGTTCGTCCACGAGCTGCCGGGCGGCTCCGGGACGGGCGGCCCGGCCGGCGTCGCGCTGGCCGAGGTCGAGGAGGAGACGGGCCTCGTCCTGGCGGCGGCGCGGCTGCGAGCGCACGGGACACGGCAGGTGAACGCCACGATGTCCGGGCACCTGGCGCACCTGTTCTCCGCCGAGATCACCGGCGACGAGCTGGCGCGCCTCCGGTCGTCCGGGCCGCACGGCCTCGCGGCGGACGGCGAGCGCACCTACATCGAGATCGCCGCGTTCGGCCGGATCAGGCGGGAGCGCCTCGTGGACTGGTCCTGCCTCGGCATGATCACGGAGGTCCTGCTGGACGTGCGCTGACCCGCACCTGCGATGGTGATCGCCTCTAACAACTTGCATTCTCCTTGAGAAGCTCGCTCTTCTCCTTGTATCTGCGGGTCGCTAGGCTTGGCCGTGTGACGACGTTCAGGATCAGTGAGGCGGCGGCGCTGCTCGGGGTCAGCGCGGACACGGTCCGGCGCTGGGTGGACGGCGGGCGGCTCCCGGCGTCCAGGGACGAGCACGGGCACCGGCTGGTCCCCGGGGCCGAGCTCGCCTCGTTCGTGCGCGACCAGGCGCGCGGCGGGGGAGCGCCGTCCGGCCAGGGGGAGCGGTTCTCCTCGGCGCGCAACCGGATGCGGGGCATCGTGACCGACGTCGTCCGCGACGGGGTCATGGCGCAGGTGGAGATCCAGGCGGGGCCGTTCCGGGTGGTGTCGCTGATGAGCCGCGAGGCCGCCGACGACCTCGGGCTGCGTGTGGGCGTGGTCGCCGAGGCGGTCGTGAAGTCCACCAACGTCATCGTCGAGCTGCCGGACTGAGGAGGCTCCGTGCGCACGTGGATCGCGATCACGGCCGCCGCCCTGCTCGTCGCGGGCGGGGGCGCAGGCGCCGCGGGCTGCGGCGAGGTCGGCGACGGCGCTTCCGGGACGGGCGGCGGCAGCGCCGGCGACGGAACGCTGACCGTGTTCGCCGCCGCCTCGCTCACCGACGCCTTCACCTCGCTCGGCCGGACGTTCGAGGGGTCGCGTCCCGGTGTGAAGGTCAGGTTCAACTTCGGCGCCAGCTCGACGCTCGCGCAGCAGATCACGCAGGGCGCCCCGGCGGACGTGTTCGCGTCCGCGAGCCCCGCCACGATGAAGACGGTGACGGACGCGGGCGACGCCGCCGGGACGCCGCAGGTGTTCACCCGGAACCGCCTGGTCATCGCCGTCCCCAAGGACAACCCCGGCAAGATCTCCACGGTGGGCGACCTGTCCAAACCGGGGCTCAAGGTCGTGCTGTGCGCGGTTCAGGTGCCGTGCGGGGCCGCCGCCGCGAGGGCGCTCGGCGCGGCGAGGGCCGAGGTCGAGCCGGTGTCGCGGGAGAAGGACGTCAAGGCCGTCCTCACCAAGGTCGGCCTCGGTGAGGCTGACGCCGGGCTCGTCTACCGCACCGACGTCAAGGCGGCGGGCGGCAAGGTCACGGGCATCGAGTTCCCGCAGGCGGCGCAGGCCGTCAACGACTACCCGATCGTTGAGGTGGCCGGGGCCCCGCAGGCCGCGCTCGCGAAGGAGTTCATCCGGCTCGTGCTGGGGCCGCAGGGCAGGACGGTACTGAGCCGGGCCGGTTTCGAGGCGTCGTGAAGGACGCCGACAGGCTGGTCGGGCGCCCCCCGTGGATCCTGCTGGCGCCCGCGCTGGCCGGGCTCGCCTTCCTGGTGCTGCCGCTCGCCGGGCTGCTCGTCCGCGCGCCGTGGTCGACGCTCGGCACCCGCCTCATGCAGGACCAGGTGCTGGACGCGCTGCGCCTGTCGCTGGTCACCGCGACGTTCGCGACCGTCCTGTGCGTGCTGCTCGGCGTCCCGCTGGCCTGGACGCTGGCGCGGGTCCCGTTCCGCGGCGTCCGGCTCGTCCGGGCCCTGGTGACCGTGCCGCTGGTGCTGCCGCCGGTGGTCGGCGGCGTCGCGCTGCTGCTCGTCCTCGGGCGGCGCGGGCTGATCGGCGGGTGGCTGGACGACACGTTCGGGATCACGTTCCCGTTCACCACGGCCGGGGTCGTCCTGGCCCAGACGTTCGTGGCGATGCCGTTCCTGGTGATCAGCGTCGAGGGCGCGCTGCGCGCCGCCGACCTGCGCTACGAGGAGGCCGCCGCCACCCTCGGCGCCGGCCGCTGGACGATCTTCCGCCGGGTCACGCTGCCGCTGGTCGCGCCCGGCGTCGCGGCCGGGGCCGTGCTGTGCTGGGCGCGGGCGCTCGGCGAGTTCGGCGCGACGATCACGTTCGCGGGGAACTTCCCGGGCCGGACGCAGACGATGCCGCTGGCCGTCTACCTGGCGCTGGAGACCGACCCGCAGGCCGCGATCGTGCTCAGCCTCGTCCTGCTCGCGGTGTCGGTGATCGTGCTGGCGGCCCTGCGAGATCGCTGGGTGAACCCATGACGGGGCTGGAGGCGCGGCTGGTGGTGCGGCGCGCCGCGTTCGACCTCGATCTCGCGCTCACCGCCGCGCCCGGCGAGGTGGTGGCGCTGCTCGGCCCGAACGGGGCGGGCAAGAGCACCGCGCTGCGCGCCCTGGCCGGGCTGGTCGCGATGGCGGGCGGGCACATCCGGGTGGACGGCGCCGACCTGCGCCCGCTGCCGCCCGACCGGCGCGGCATCGGCATGGTCTTCCAGGACTACCTGCTGTTCCCGCACCTCAGCGCGCTGGAGAACGTCGCGTTCGGGCCGCGCTGCCGGGGCGCGGGGCGCCGCGCCGCCCGGCGCCGGGCCGCCGAGTGGCTGGACCGCGTCGGCCTGGCGGAGTTCGCGTCCGCGCGGCCCCGGGCGCTGTCGGGCGGGCAGGCGCAGCGGGTCGCCCTCGCCCGCGCGCTGGCCGTCGATCCCCGGCTGCTCCTGCTGGACGAGCCGCTCGCCGCCCTCGACGTCCACACGCGGATGGAGGTCCGCGCCGCGCTCCGCCGCCACCTGGCCGGGTTCGCGGGCGCGGCCGTGCTCGTCACCCATGACCCGCTGGACGCGATGGTCCTCGCCGACCGCCTCGTCGTGATCGAGGGCGGGCGGCTCGTCCAGGAGGGGACGCCCGCCGAGGTCGCCCGCCGTCCGCGCACCGACTACGTCGCGCGGCTGGTCGGGCTGAACCTGTACCGGGGCCGCGCCGAGGCCGGGACGGTCACCGTCGGGGACGGCGCCGGGACGCTCGACACGGTCGACTCCCTCGAAGGTGAAGTCTTCCTGGCCTTCTCGCCATCCTCGGTGGCGCTGTACCGGACGCGTCCCGACGGCAGCCCCCGCAACCTGTGGCGGGCCCGCGTCGCCGCGATCGAACGGCAGGGGGACCGCGTCCGGGTGCGGTTGTCGGGGCCGCCTTTCGACGCGGTCGCGGAGGTGACTCCGGCCGCCGTGGCGGAGCTTCAATTGTCCGAGGGCAGCATGATCTGGGCGGCAGTGAAGGCCACCGAAACCCACGTTTACCCAGCTTGAGGGGCTCCCTGCCGACGGCTCCCGGCACGCCGCCCGGCCTGTCCGCAGACCGGTGATATCTATCACAAAATCGGGCATGAACGCCCAAATGCGGACGTGATTGGTCCAGACCAAATGGCAAAAACGGCGGGTCTTGTTCATCATGCAAACATCCTGCGAACAGCTGAAGGAGTTGCCCGTGTCCATCCAGGTCCCCGGGGCCGACCAGGCCCCTACCGGCCACACCGAACTGACTGAGTGGGTACGCGGGATCGCCGAGCTGACGAAGCCCGACCGCGTCGAGTGGTGCGACGGCTCGGACGAGGAATGGGAGCGCCTGACCGGCGTCCTCGTCGACCAGGGCACGCTCACGCGGCTCGACCCGGCCAAACGGCCCAACAGCTTCTACGCGGCGTCCGACCCGACCGACGTCGCCCGCGTCGAGGACCGCACGTTCATCTGCTCCGAGAAGGAGGAGGACGCCGGGCCCACCAACCACTGGATCGCCCCGGACGAGATGCGCGAGACCCTCGGCGGCCTCTTCGACGGCTGCATGAAGGGCCGCACCATGTACGTGGTGCCGTTCTGCATGGGCCCCCTCGGCGGCAAGATCTCGCAGCTCGGCGTCGAGATCACCGACTCCGCCTACGTCGCGGTGTCCATGCGGATCATGACGCGGATGGGGACCCCCGCGCTGCGGCTCATCGAGGAGCGCGGCTCGTTCGTCAAGGCCGTCCACTCCGTCGGCGCCCCGCTGGAGCCGGGTCAAGCGGACGTCAAATGGCCGTGCAACTCCACCAAATACATCACGCACTTCCCCGAGACGCGGGAGATCTGGTCGTACGGGTCCGGGTACGGCGGCAACGCGCTGCTCGGCAAGAAGTGCTACGCGCTGCGGATCGCGTCCACGATGGCGCGCGACGAGGGCTGGCTGGCCGAGCACATGCTCATCCTGAAGCTCACGCCGCCGGAGGGTGAGACCCGCTACGTCGCCGCCGCGTTCCCGTCCGCCTGCGGCAAGACGAACCTCGCCATGCTGGAGCCGACCATCCCCGGCTGGAAGGTCGAGACGATCGGCGACGACATCGCCTGGATGCGGTTCGGCGACGACGGCCGCCTCTACGCGATCAACCCCGAGGCCGGGTTCTTCGGCGTCGCGCCCGGCACCGGCGAGAGCACCAACGCCAACGCCGTGAGGACGCTGTGGGGCAACAGCATCTTCACCAACGTCGCGCTCACCGACGACGGCGACGTGTGGTGGGAGGGCCTCACCGACGAGCCGCCCGCGCATCTGACCGACTGGCGCGGCGACGACTGGACCCCGGCGTCGCAGACCCCGGCGGCCCACCCGAACGCCCGCTTCACCACCCCGGCCGGGCAGTGCCCGATCATCGCCGACGAGTGGGAGGACCCGAAGGGCGTCCCGATCTCCGCGATCCTGTTCGGCGGGCGGCGCGCGTCCGCCGTGCCGCTCGTCACCGAGTCGTTCGACTGGCAGCAGGGCGTGTTCCTCGGCGCGAACGTCGCGTCCGAGAAGACCGCCGCCGCCGAGGGCACGGTCGGCGAGCTGCGCCGCGACCCGTTCGCCATGCTGCCGTTCTGCGGCTACAACATGGGCGACTACTTCGGCCACTGGCTGGAGATCGGCAAGGCCACCGACGCCGAGAAGCTGCCGCGGATCTACTACGTCAACTGGTTCCGCAAGAACGCCGACGGCAAGTTCATCTGGCCGGGCTTCGGCGAGAACAGCCGCGTCCTGAAGTGGATCGTGGAGCGGCTGAACGGCCGGGCCGACGCCGTCAAGACGCCGATCGGGCACCTGCCGACCCGGGAGGCGCTCGACACCGAGGGCCTCGCCCTGGACCACGCCGACCTCGACACGCTGCTGTCCGTCGACACCGAGGTGTGGAAGCAGGAGGCCGCCCTCGTCCCCGAGCACTTCGACAAGTTCGGTGACCACATGCCGAAGGCGCTGTGGGACGAGTACCACGACCTCGTCCGCCGCCTGGAGCACTGACCCGCAGGACCGGCTCGCCGCCGCGCGCCCGCCCGCCGACGACCTCGGCGGGCGGGCGCTCTGCGCTGCGGCCGCCCCCCGCGCCCCCGGAACCTCGACTGCGGTTGAGGTCGCATAGGATGCGCTCATGACGCGGCTTGAGCACCGGTTGCACGAACTGACCGTCGGGCAGCTCGCCGAGCGGAGCGGCGTGGCCGTCTCGGCGCTGCACTTCTACGAGTCCAAGGGCCTGATCAGCAGCCGCCGCACGGCGGGCAACCAGCGGCGCTTCACCCGCGACACGCTCCGCCGCGTGTCGTTCATCAAGGTCTCGCAGCGCGTCGGCATCCCGCTCAGCGACATCCGCGACGCGCTCGGCACCCTCCCGGAGGAGCGCACCCCCACGGTGGACGACTGGGCGCGGCTGTCGGAGAACTGGCGGAGCGTCCTCGACGACCGCATCCGCCAGCTCGAACGGCTCCGCGACGACCTCACCGACTGCATCGGCTGCGGCTGCCTCTCGATCAACAAGTGCGCCCTCGCCAACCCCTACGACCGGCTCGGCGACGAGGGGCCCGGGCCGCGCCGGCTCCTCGTCCGGCACGGCACGTCGCCTGGACCGCCGCCGACGGACGAGAGGCCCGCGCACGAGGCGCCGAACCCCTGCCACGCCGACCCGTGCCCCTCCGACTGAACGGTCAGCGGCGGCGCAGGTCGCGGCCGTGCGGGTCGATGCGGCGCGGCATCGGCTCCCGGCCGGACGGCTGCGCCGGCGCCGGACGCGGCTGGATCTGCTCGATCGGCAGCTCGACCGGCTCGTCCCCGAGCGTGAACGGCTCGCCGTGGTGCCACAGCTTGATGCCGGGGCCGTCCAGCAACTCGTAGGACGCGGCCTCACCCGTCACGTTGACCTTGATCAGGCTGCCGCGGTACCGCATCCGGAACGCCAGCCGGCTGATCCCGCCCGGCAGCCGCGGCGCGAACCGCAGCCTCCCGCCGCCCGCGCGCATCCCGCCGAACCCGGCGACGAGCCCGCTCCACGCCCCCGCCATCGACGCGATGTGCAGCCCGTCGCGGGTGTTGCGGTTCAGGTCGTGCAGGTCCATCAGCGCGGTCTCGCCGAGGTAGTCGTGCGCGAGCTCCAGCTGCCCGACCTCCGCCGCCACGACCGCCTGCGTCTGCGCCGAGAGCGAGGAGTCGCGGACGGTCAGCCCCTCGTAGTAGGCGAAGTCGCGGACCTTCTGCTCCTCCGTGAACGCCTCCCCGCACAGGTGCAGCGCCAGGACGAGGTCGGCCTGCTTCACGACCTGCTTCCGGTACAGGTCGAAGTACGGGAAGTTCAGCAGCAGCGGATAGTGGTCGGGCTTGGTCGCGGCGAAGTCCCAGCGGGCGTGGTTGGTGAACCCCTCGCTCTGCGGGTGGACGCCCAGCCGGTCGTCGTACGGGATCAGCATCGCCGCCGCCGCGTCCCGCCACGACGCGGCCTCTTCGGCGTCCACGCCCAGCCGGTCGGCCACGTCCGGATGGCGCATCGCCATCTCCGCGGCCTCCTGCAGGTTCCGGCGCGCCATGAGGTTGGTGTAGATGTTGTTGTCCACGACGGCGCTGTACTCGTCGGGGCCCGTGACGCCGTCGATGCGGAACACGCCGCCGACGTCGTGGTGGCCGAGGCTCCGCCACAGCCGGGCGGTCTGCACCAGGATGTCCAGGCCGATCTCCCGCTCGAACTGGACGTCCTCCGTCGCGTCCACGTACCGGACGACGGCGTCCGAGATGTCGGCGTTGATGTGGAACGCGGCCGTGCCCGCGGGCCAGTAGCCCGAGCATTCGTGGCCGCGGATCGTCCGCCACGGGAACGTCGCGCCGTCCAGGCCGAGCTGCGTGGCGCGCTCCACGGCCAGCGGCAGCGTCATGTGCCGCCACGCCAGCGCGTCGGCCGCCGCGCCCGGCGACGTGTAGGTCAGCACCGGCATGACGAACGTCTCGGTGTCCCAGAACGTGTGGCCGTCGTACCCCGGCCCGGTCAGGCCCTTCGCCGGGATCATGCGGCGCTCCGCCCGGGCGCCCGCCTGCAGGACGTGGAACAGCCCGAACCTGACCGCCTGCTGGATCTCCGCGTCGCCCTCGACCTCGACGTCCGCGCCCTCCCAGAACTCGTCCAGGTACGCGCGCTGCTCGTCGAGCAGCCCGTCCCAGCCGGTCTGCCGCGCGCCCGCCAGCGCCCCGACCACCTGGTCGTGCAGCGCCGGCCGGGACCGCCGGCTCGACCACCCGTAGGCGAGATACTTGACGATGCGCAGCCGCTGCCCCGGCTCCAGGCGCGTCGCGACCGTCAGCCGGCCGACGTCCTTGGAGCTCTCGGTGTCGATCGCCATCGACTCCGGGCCCTCGATCTCGTGCGACATGCCCGCCGCCATCCGCAGCCCGCTCTGCCGCGTCCGGTGCAGGAGCAGCACCTTCGTGCCGTTGGCGACGTGCTCCTCGCTGACCAGCGGGCTCTCCAGGATCGCGGACGAGCGCGGGTCCTTCCCGCCGCCGGGCAGCGCCTCGTTGGCGACCAGCTCAGACTGCGCGACCACCCGGACCGCCTCGTCCACCGGCTCGACCTCGTAGCAGACCGCCGCGACGGCCCGCTGCGTCAGCGACACGATCCGGACCGACGTCACCTTGATCGTCTTGTCGGCCGGGGACGTCCACTCCACGTGCCGGGTCAGCGTGCCCGCCCGCATGTCCAGGTTCCGCTCGTGGTGCAGGACGCGGCCGTACCGGACGTCGAGCGGCTCGTCGTCCACCAGCAGCCGGATCACCTTGCCGTTGGTGACGTTGATGACCGTCTGGCCCGACTCCGGGTACCCGTAGGCCGTCTCGGCGTGCGGCAGCGGACGCTGCTCGTAGAACGAGTTCAGATACGTGCCAGGAAGCCCGTGCGGCTCACCCTCGTCGAGGTTTCCGCGCATCCCGACATGCCCGTTGGACAGCGCGAACACCGACTCGGTCTGGGCCAGCCGGTCGAGCCGCAGCTCCGGCTCCCGCACGCACCAGGGCTCCACCGTGAACACGGGCCGGTCGACCGCGCTCAGCCCATCCCGCTCTGTCACTTACCCTCCATCAGTTCGGACAGGTCGGAGACCACGATGTCGGCTCCGTGCTCGGCGAGGGCCTTCGCGTGCGCGCCGTCCACCCGGTTGACGCCGACCACGTAGGCGAACCCGCCGGCCCGCCCCGCCTCGACGCCCGCGAGCGCGTCCTCGAACACCACCGCCTGCTTCGCCGCCACGCCCACGTCCTCGGCCCCCGCCAGGAACATGTCGGGCGCCGGCTTCCCCGGCAGGTGCCGCTCGGCGGCCGTCACGCCGTCCACCCGCGCGTCGAACAGGCCGGTGATGCCGACCGTCCGCAGCACCTGGACGGTGTTGGCGCTGGACGACACCACCGCCGTCTTCAGCCCGGCCTCGCGCGCCGCGCGCACGTACTGGATGGAGCCGTCGAACGTCTCGACGCCCTTCTCCTCGATGAGCTGGAGGACGAGCGCGTTCTTGCGGTTGCCGAGCCCCCGGACCGTCTCGCTCTCGGGCGGGTCGTCCGGGTCGCCCTCGGGCAGCTCGATGCCGCGCGATCGCAGGAACGAGCGCGTCCCGTCCTCGCGCTTCTTGCCGTCGACGTACCGGCCGTAGTCCTTGACCGGGTTGAACTCGGTGAAGGGCCCGCCGTCGCGCCGTGCCCGCTCGCGCAGGTAGCCGTCGAACATCTCCTTCCAGGCCGCGGCGTGGACGGCCGCGGTCCTGGTCAGCACCCCGTCGAGATCGAAGAGACACGCCGCCGCATCGTCCGGCAGTCCCAGCATTCGCACCCCCTGGAAAATGTCACCATCGAAGAGGTCCTCAACGCGCGTCCCGTTCCCGCGTCCCGCGCGGGCATGCGATCGCCGGCGCTCGAACGGGGGGATCATGGACCCGCGTACAACCCCTTGATCAGGGTGGCACACGAGGAGGAGCGATCCAATGGAAACGGCGCGTATCGGAGTCACGGGGCTCGCGGTGATGGGCCGCAACCTGGCCCGCAACCTGGCCAGGCACGGGCATCCCGTCGCCGTCCACAACCGCACTTCCGCACGGACGAAGGCCCTCGTGGACGAGTTCGGCCACGAGGGCACGTTCCTTCCCGCCGACACGCCGGAGAGCTTCGTCGCGTCCCTCGAACGCCCCCGCCGCCTGGTGATCATGGTGAAGGCCGGCGGCCCGACCGACGCCGTCATCGACGAGTTCGCGCCGCTCCTCGAACCCGGCGACATGATCGTCGACGGCGGCAACGCCAACTTCGCCGACACCCGCCGCCGCGAGTCGGCCCTCCGGGAACGCGGCGTCCACTTCGTCGGCGCCGGCATCTCCGGCGGCGAGGAGGGCGCCCTGCACGGCCCGAGCATCATGCCGGGCGGCTCCGCCGCGTCCTACGAGGCCCTCGGCCCCCTCCTTGAGGACATCTCCGCCAAGGTGGACGGAACGCCCTGCTGCACCCATGTCGGCCCCGACGGCGCCGGACACTTCGTGAAAATGGTGCACAACGGCATCGAGTACGCCGACATGCAATTGATCGCCGAGTCCTACGACCTGCTCCGGCACGCCGCCGGCCTCGCCCCCGCCGAGATCGCCGAGGTCTTCCGCACCTGGAACACCGGCCGCCTGGAGTCCTACCTGATCGAGATCACCGCCGAGGTCCTCGCGCACACCGACGCCGCCACCGGACGCCCGTTCGTCGACGTCGTCCTCGACCAGGCCGAGCAGAAGGGCACCGGCCGCTGGACGGTGCAGACCGCCCTCGACCTGGGCGTCCCGGTCGGCGGCATCGCCGAAGCGGTCTTCGCCCGCAGCGTCTCAGGCCACGCGGCTCTCCGCGAGGCCTCCCAGCACCTCCCGGGCCCGTCCCGCGCACCCGCCGCCGGTCCGGATTTCGCCGGTGCCGTCGAGAAGGCCCTGTACGCGTCCAAGATCGTCGCCTACGCGCAGGGCTTCCACGAGATCCAGGTGGGCAGCGCCGAGTACGGCTGGAACATCGACCTGGGCGCGATGGCCACCATCTGGCGCGGCGGCTGCATCATCCGCGCCCGCTTCCTGGACCGCATCCGCGCCGCCTACGAAACCGACCCGCAGACCCCGACCCTCCTTACCGACCCCCACTTCACCGAGGCGCTCGGCGACGCTCAGGACGCCTGGCGCGAGGTCGTCGCCACGGCCGCCCGCCTCGGCATCCCGGCCCCCGGCTTCTCCACCGCCCTCGCCTACTACGACTCGCTCCGCACACCCCGCCTGCCCGCCGCCCTGACCCAAGGCCAACGCGACTACTTCGGCGCCCACACCTACCGCCGCACAGACCGCGAAGGCACCTTCCACACCCTCTGGTCCGCTGACCGCACCGAGACGACACCCTGACCGGCGTGGAGCCAGGGCCCTCATCATCGCCCTGACCGCAAGCGGCCTCAGCTCTCCCTTCGGCTGACCATGATCGTCAAGATGGTGGCGAGAGAGAGGATCACCGTCATGACGCTGCGTCGTGTCCCGCCACTTTTATCCGCACTCCTGCTCGTCGGCTCGCTCGCCCTCACCGGCACGGCCTCCGCCGCCCCGGACGATCTCGGGCCGGGCCGTGCCGAGATCACGTGCGACGCGTCCACCGGAAAGATCAGCACCAGGCTGACGGGCAAGTGGGTGCCGGGCTTCGCCTATCAGGCCGAGTTCAGGCTGCTCACCGGTTCCTTCGTCAGGACGGACGGCAGCCTCGGCCGGGTCCCCCAGTTCCCCGCCGTCACCGGCACGGGGACCGGCGCGAGCAACGGCGCACTGAACATCGACGGGTACACCCGCGACTGGAATGCGTCGGATTACCTCTTCTACACCGAGACCGTGCGGGTCATCGTGCGGAACAGCGCGGGCGCCCAGGTGGCGCAGAAGGACGCGACCTGCTACCGGGACGTCTACACCACGTACACGATCACGTGTGACCGGTCCGCGCACACCGTCTCAGCGACGGTGAGCGGCACCCGGTACCGCCCGAACGGGCAGGTGGTCATCGAGTACAACCGGGTCACGACGTCTCAGCGGGCACCGGGCGAGTTCCGCTGGACGTCCATGAACCTAGGCCCGACCCCGGAGATCTCGCACCGCGAGCCGACCGACGCGAACGGAAGCTGGTCGGACCTCGGCTACTCCCACACCTTCACGACCGATCCCTACTACTACAGCCAGACCGTCCACGTCATCGTGAAGCACACGGACGGCACGGTCATCGGCCGCGGATCCGACCACTGCGTCTACGCCGACGGCACCTGACGCCTCAGCACGCCTCCGTGGGCAGGTCGGGCCGGACCAGTGGATAACCGGCCCGGCCGCCCGGATGGCCCCCGCTACCGTTTCCCGCCCCCTTGACGTCCCGCTCCGCCGCCGACGTCGAGCACCCGTGCAGGCGCTTTAAGGGAGATGTTCCAGTAGGTGGCTGTGCAGGATGACCGTCCGGACTCTGCCTTTCTGGAGACCCTGATGAGCCGCTCATTTGAGCGGTTCGGGTGGTCCGTCAACTACGGCCGGTGTAGATACGTTTCCGGGCGGCGACGGGAGGCGGACGTGGCGAGCGGGCACCGGATCGATCGGAAGGCGTGGCCGGAGGACGGGCCATACCGGCAGTTCCTGGAACATCTGGACACCATTCACCACGACAACGGTCAAAAGAGTCTTCGCGACATCGCCGCCGCGATGAACCTGGCTTCCCAGTCCCGCGTCAACGACATCCTTCGCGGACGAAAGCGCCCCGTCGACGGTCGGCAGATAGCGTCGCTCGTCCGGGCCCTCGGCGGGGGAGAGGACGATGTTCGCTACGCGCGCCGGCTCTATGCACAGGCGCCTCCCGCGAAAGAGGCCACACCGGTCTCGCATCCCTGGGTGCCTCACGTCTCTGGGCACACGGCTTGGAACCTGGTCGACGAGCAATACGACGCCACGGCCTTCAAGGACGCGGCGATAACCATCGCCGAGCGCCTCGGGCTGCTCTGCGGCGATGCGGAGGTCGCCCTGCAGGACGATCCGTGGCTCGATGCCGGTCTGGCGCATCGCTTCGGTAAGTGGACGGATTGGCTGCTGCGAACCCAGTTCGCCGAGGCCATGCGCGACCTCTCCCCAGTGGAGGCGGCGCTGCTCGTGCTCGTCCCGATGCTCCACCACACCCATGTCCTCCGGACGCTCGTCGAGCTTCGTGGAATCGAGCCGCTCGACTTCCGTGCCGAGGACGGAGAGGGCTCACGCCGCGAATACCAGACCTTTCTCAGCGGGCAGCGCGAACTGGCGGATCGGGCGACCGCACGCAGCCTCCCCGACCGCGACTCCGCCGCCTCCGAGATCGGCTGGTGGCTGTTCCACCGGTGGACGGCCCGCTTCCCTCAGGCGTACGCGCTGGGAACCGTGCGCGATCTCTTGAACGAACTGCGGATCGCCGATCATCGCATGCGAGACGAGGTCCTGGACGCCAAGACCGTCCAGCGTTTCCTGGCCGCGCTGCGTCTCGATCTGTCAGAACTCGGTGACCTGGATCGGAAGAACGCACCGCAATTCGAGACGGTTCTTTTCGCGGGCGAGCCGCATGAGCAGCGTGTAAGGGAACTGCTGGTCGCGCAGATCCTTTCCGTCGCATACGGGTTGACGATCGATCTCGTCCGGCTGCCCGACATCGTCGTCCGGCATCTGGGCATTCCACATCCCGTCGACGTGACCGAACTGCGCAGGAACGTCACCGTCCGGGCGCGGTGGGTGCTCCAGTCCGAGTGCCTTGTGTTGCGCGCCGACTGCCATCACCCGGCTGAACTGGAAGGACTGCGTCAGTATACGAACCAGGTCGACACGCTGCTCCACACGATCCGGCAGGGATCTGGCGATCACCCGACACTGCAGGTGCTCGACCGGCTTCCGTCCCGCGCGTCCGCCGACGATGTCCGGCCGGACACCGACGAGGACGGCCGCCTCCTCTTCCAGCGGGTCAGCCGGTTCCGGCTGGACGAGCGCCGCGTCCAAGACCTGCTGATGGGCGAGCAGCTCTACCAGAACCGCGGCCTGGCCATTCGGGAGCTGTACCAGAACGCGCTCGACGCCTGCCGCTACCGGCGGGCCCGCCACGCTTACCGCGGTCGCGACGGCTGGCCGGAGGAGTGGGAAGGCCGTATCCAGTTCGTCCAGGGTGTGGATCAGAATGGCCGCCTTTACCTGGAATGCCGCGACAACGGCGTGGGCATGACCGAGGCCGTCCTCACCGAGGTCTTCTCGCAGGCCGGTATCCGTTTCACCGACACCACCGAGTTCCTCGTCGAGTCCGCCGACTGGAAGAACGCCGACCCGCCGATTCCCTTCCAAGCCAACAGCCGCTTCGGCATCGGCGTCCTCAGCTACTTCATGATCGCCGACGAGATCGAGGTCGTCACCCGGCCGATGGACCGCGGCCACCGTCCGCACCCGGCGCTAAAGGTCTCCATCTTCGGCTCCGGCCACCTGTTCCAGATTGAGCACCTCGCAGCCGACCGGTCTCCGGGGACGTCGGTAAAGCTCTATCTACGCGAGGGCGAGAACGCACCGTCCTGCGTCGAGGAACTGCGCCACCTGCTCTGCATCACCGAGTTCCGCACGACGGCCGAGCACGACACCCAGCGCGAGGTCTGGGAGCCCGACGTTCCGAGGCGCCGGGAGTCCTCGTCGTTAGCCGCCGGTGGTCTGCACGCGCATGGCGCGATGGTTCCTTGGAAGGGCCCCGAAGGGTGTCATGTGGTCTGGTGCGCGAAAGGCGGTGGCCTGCTCGTCGACGGCCTCAATATCCGGCCCGGCGACCCTGTGAGATTCGGCAAGGCGCTCCACGGCGTGCTCGTCAACCTAGCCGGTCGGCACGCTCCGGAGCAGATCTCCGTGGATCGCCGGACCGTGCTCTCCGACGTGTCGGCCGATGTGAAGGAGTTACTGGAAGCGGCCGCGGGCGACCTGATGCCCGCGGGCCGGGAACTGCTGAACGTGAATTGGATCAGCGATGTCACCCAAACGAGCCCCCTCATCGCGGATATCATCACTGAAAAGGCCGCAGAGCATGGCTGCCGCATCGAGACCAAGGGCGGCACGCTCGATACCCGGGCCGCCGGTTGCTTTCTCCAGGACTCACACCTCGTCTTAGACGATGAGGAGAGCGGGAGCCAACAGGTCCTTTGGTTCCACGATTGCGGCGTCCGGGTCCCGGATCATGTGCTGCTGTGGCGCTTGGCCGCCCATGAGATGCGCGAGCGACTCGAGGCCCTCGGCATCGGTGAGCTTGGCCCGGTCCGGCGAGCCAGACCCTCCGACGTCCTGCTGCTCGGGTTCGACCCCCAGCGCCGCTCGCGGAATGAGCCCGTTTCCCCTGACCTTATGCGGTGGACGTGGCGGTGGGAGACATGGTGCCGTCCTGGTCATGTGCTTCTGACGGCCCGCCTAACCGGGGCTCCGCCACGGGATGTCGCGCGGCGTGCGGTGGAGCTGGGCCTTGGGGGGATCGAGCCGGACTTGTTCCCCGTGGACGCCGTCTCCGACATCGATCTCGCGCTGCTCAGTGCTGACACGTCCGAGCAAGACCCGTGGTGGGACCCGGCCGAACCCGTGCCCATCGGACACCTCATGACCATCGCGGTTCAGCATCATGCCGACTTGGCGGACCTGCGGCGGCGCCTCGAAGGCTATGGTTTCACCATTGCGGCTGCCGACCGGGCGTCGGGGCATCCCTCGGCGGGGGAACTTCGGCTGGTGACGTGGGGCGCCACCAATTCCCCGGTCCGCCACACATCCCCGATTGCGGCGAGTCATCTGGTCGAATGCGCGTGGGACCTGGACATGCGCGTCCCCGATGTCTGCGCGCTGCTGGCGGAGTACGGGTTCCAGGCCGACGCCCTCGCGCTGCCCGCACGACCGTCCGCGGCTGATCGGCAACTGTTCCAATGGGTGCTCGGCGAGGAGGAGCGCAACCGATTCGATCCAGCGGCTCCACTGGCGCCAGGACATCTGGTCTTCGCGGCCCGCCGCCTCGATGTCCCGCTTCCGGAGGTGGCCGCCAGGCTCACCGGTTACGGCGTTCGGGTGCCTGAGTCGCTTCCGGACGACGTCGGCGACGACGACCTGGCGTTGCTCATCACTGAACGGCGTCAGGAGCCGCGCTGGCGACCCGCTCATGCTTCCATCTCCCTTCCCGAGCTGATCATTGCCAGTGCCCGTGCCGACATTGAACCGAGCGAGGCAGCGGCACGGCTGAGAGAGTACGGGTTCGACGTGCCGACACAGGGTCTGCCGGACCGGGCCGGTGATAAAGACCTAGAACTCCTGGAAGCGTGTCTTGCGGACGACTCCTGGCTCCACCACGAGGTCACGGTGTCCCGTGGACGTCTGATCAGATGCTCGGTCGAGCTCGGTATCGGACCGCGACAGGTCGCCGAGAGGGTCGCCGCCTTGGGGGTACGCGTGCCGCCGGATGGTGTCCCGGAACGGGCGGATTTCGACATTCCCCTTCTGCGTGACGGCGGTGACTGGCTCCTGGACGGGCGGCCAGTACCGCTGCTTCATCTGCTGCGGGCGTCGCGGAAGACCGGCATGAGTGTGCGGGAGGCCGCCGAGCGGATGCGGTGGCTGGGGATGAACGTGCCGGACGTCGATGAGACCGTCGCGGAGGCTCTTCGGAGGCTGCCGCGCGCTTAGCGTTGCTGGATGAGGATTCCGGCGGACGATGAGATCCGGGCGTTGCATGAGCGGTGTGCGCCGAGTGCGGAGGCGTTCGAGCTGGTCTGGACGCACTGCGTGATCGTGTGCGGGATCGCCGAGCGGATCATGGGCGGCGGGTTCGATGTGAACAAGGACCTCGTCCGGGCAGGGTGCCTGCTGCATGACATCGGGGTTTACCGGCTCTACGACACGGCCGGGGTGCTCGATCACAAGAATTACATCAAGCATGGCCCGCTGGGGCATGAGCTGTTGCGCGACGAGGGCTTTCCCGAGGTGATCTGCCGGTTCTGCTCCCGCCACACCGGGCTGACGCGGGACGACGTCGAGCGGCAGCGGCTCCCGATCCCCGTTGCCGACTACATGGCCGAATCCGCTGAGGAACGGGTTGTGGCGTACGCGGACAGGTTTCACAGCAAGACCGATCCGCCGACCTTCGTCACCGCCGACTCGTACATCGTCCGTGCGCGGCGGTTCGGAGAACACAAGGTCGCGGTGTTCCAGGCGATGCGCGAGCACTTCGGGGAGCCCGATCTCACCTCGCTCGCCGCCGACCACGGCCACGCCATCGTGTGACGCCGGGGTGTGCGCCCGTGTGTCCTCTTCCTGGAGAACGACCAGGTCAGAGGTGTGACGTGAATGCCTCGCGCAACTGGTCACAGAGGCGCACGGCCTGGGCCGGAGGCGCCGGGTCAGGGTGATCTCGTTCGTCCGCGAGGAACGGGAGCGTGCGGGATGCAGACGGTGGCGGAGCTGGCGCCGGTGATCGGCGGGGTGCTCAATGTGGTGGCGGCCGGGATCGGGATCGCGGTCGCGGTCGCCGGGCGGCGGAGGCG
>NZ_SMKT01000420.1 GCF_004348735.1 Actinomadura sp. KC06 | reverse complement strand
CCGTGACACACCCCCCGGCCCTGCGTCAGCACACGTCCCGCCAACCCGCGAATCCGCCCCACCACACACCCCCGGAACACCACGCGGGACGCAGCCGCCGCGCGGCCCTGGGGACCCACGCGAGCAGGAGATCGCCCGCGCCCCTGAAACACCGCGCGGCCCTGAGGCAACACGCGGAACGCAGCCACCACACGGACCACAGAACGTGCGTGCCGCGCAGGGGCCAGCGATGACGCCCGAGACAGCGACGCCGCACGGGCCGCAAACCGCGCGTGGACCGGAAACCGCGCGTGGGACGGAGACCGGACGTGGGCCGGAGACCGCGCGGGGGGCTGCGATGACGCCCGGGAAGACGACGCCGCGTGGGCCTGAGGGCGCGCGGGGGTCGGAGACCTCGCGTGGGACGGAGAC
>NZ_SMKT01000061.1 GCF_004348735.1 Actinomadura sp. KC06 | reverse complement strand
GGGTGGGAGGGGGTCGACGAGATCCTCGCCGACGGGGTGGACACGTTCTTGCGCGCTTATGCCTGAGCGCGGCACGGCGGCCCGCCGTCCCCGTCGATCAAAGAAGCTCGACGATGGTGGCGTTCGCGGTGCCGCCGCCCTCGCACATGGTCTGCAGGCCGTAGCGGATGCCCTTGTCCCGCATGTGATGCAGCATCCGCGTCATCAGGATCGTGCCGGACGCGCCCAGGGGATGGCCGACGGCGATCGCCCCGCCGAGCGGGTTGAGGACCGCCTCGTCGACGCCCAGCTCGTCCTGCCAGGCCAGCGGGACCGGGGCGAACGCCTCATTGACCTCGAAGACCCCGATGTCGGAGACCGAGAGCCCGGACCTGCCCAGTACCTTCCGGGTGGCCGGAATCGGGCCGGTGAGCATCATCAGCGGATCGGCGCCGCAGACCGCACCGGAGTGGTAGCGGGCGATGGGGGTGAGCCCGAGTTCCCGCGCCCTCTCCGGGGTGGTGATCAGCGCGGCCGAGGCGCCGTCGGAGATCTGTGAGGCGTTGCCCGCGTGGATCAGCCCGTCCTCGTGGAAGGACGGCTTGAGCACCGCCAGCGTCTCGGCCGTGGTCCCACGGCGCAGGCCCTCGTCCGCGGTGAACTCCGGCTTGCCCGGGATCGGGGCGAGCTGCCCGTCGAACGCGCCCGCGTCGATCGCGGCGGCCGTGAGTTCGTGGGAGCGCGCGGCGTACTCGTCGAGCCGCCGCCGGGACAGGCCCCACCGGTGGGCGATCAGCTCGGCGCCGATGCCCTGGTGGAAATCCTCGTTCGGGAAGTCGCCGCCGGTCAGGTCCGCCGCGTACCGGGCGCGGGCCAGCGGGCCGAACGGCCGGCCGAGATCGCGGCCGGCGCCGAGCGGCACCCTGGTCATCGTCTCCACGCCGCCGGCCACCACGGCGTCGTACTGTCCGGCGATCACCATGCCGGCCGCGAAGTCGAGGGCCGACTGGCTCGACCCGCACGCGCGGTTCAGCGTGACGCCCGGTACGGTCTCCGGCCAGCCCGCCGCCAGTACGGCGTAACGGCCCACCTGCGCGGCCTGGTCGCCGACCTGGTTCACACAGCCCCAGACGACGTCGTCGATCACCTCGGGATCGATCCCGGTGCGCTTTTGCAGCGACCGGAGCACGTACGCGGACAGGTCGACGGGGTGGACGTCGGCGAGCGATCCCTTGCGCTTGCCGATAGGGGTGCGGACGGCGTCCACGATGACGGCTTCGGGCATGGTTCCTCCAGATTCATTTCATCGGCTGAGCAAATGTACGTCAATGTGAACCACCGGCCTTTCGGAGACACCGGAACGGCAGGGTGGCAGTACGGGTAATGGCATCCGTTGAATCTGTTCGGAAACGTGATCGTCCGCTAATACTTGGGTCAGTTCCGACGGAGGCTGGTGTTTATGAACGGCAGCGGACCACCCGTGCTGCTCGTCGAAGGCGACGGCCCGATACGAACGGTGACGATGAATCGTCCCGCCCGGCTCAACGCCGTCGACGAGGAGATGCACGCGGAGCTGGCGAAGGTATGGGGCCGGCTGCGCGATGACGAAGAGGTCCGGGCGGTGGTCTTCACCGGTGCGGGAAAGGCCTTCGCCGCCGGGGGCGACATGGAGTTCCTCGCCCGGGTCTCCAGCGACCCCCGGTACCGCTATCGGACGATGGCGGAGGCGCGGCGCATCGTCACCGAAATGCTGGCCTTTCCCAAGCCGATCATCGCCGCCGTCAACGGCCCGGCGGTCGGCCTGGGATGCAGTCTGGCCGTGATGTCGGACGTCGTCTACATGAGCGAGCGGGCCTTCATGGCCGATCCGCACGTGAGCCTGGGCGTCGTCGCGGCCGACGGCGGGGTGCTGGCCTGGCCTCTCATGATGAGCGTCCTTCGCGCGAAGGAGTACCTGTTCACGGGCGACCGCATCGACGCGGTCACCGCCGAGCGCATCGGCCTGGCGAACCACGTCGTGGCGGCCGGCGAAGTGCTACCGCGGGCGCATGCGCTGGCCGAGCGGCTGGTGCGGCAACCGCAACAGGCGCTCGCCGACACCAAACGCGCCATCAACATCCACATGAGCAGGGCGATCGCGAGCGTGATCGACTTCGCGTTCGCGTCCGAGAGCGAAACGTTCGCGCTACCGCAGTTCCGGGACTCGCTCGACGCCTACGTCGCCCAACGCGGCATCAGCACGCCCACCGCGACGGCACGGACGTCGTGACCACACGAATGGAGGCGATCATGGAGATTTCGCTCGACTGGCTGGTCTCTGTCGACGACCACGTGCTCGAACCACCGCATGTCTGGCAGGACCGGCTGCCGGCCGGGCTCAAGGAGGCCGGCCCGCGGATCGTGCGGGACGATCAGGGCGAGGCGTGGGTCTTCGAGGGCAAGCGGATGCCGACCACGGGGCTGTCCGCCGCCGCGGGCAAGAAGCGGGAGGAGTTCAGTCCGCTTCCGGTGACCTACGAGGACATGCGACCGGGCTGCTATGAACCGGCCGCCCGGATCGAGGACATGAACCGTGCCGGGGTGCTGGCCTCGCTGTCGTTCCCGTCGTTTCCGAGGTTCTGCGGCCAGGCGTTCACCGAGGCCGACGACCGCGAACTCGGCCTCGCGTGCGTCAAGGCCTACAACGACTGGATGATCGAGGAATGGTGCGCCACCGCGCCGGGCCGGCTGATCCCGATGATCATCCTCCCGCTCTGGGACCCGCGCCTGGCGGCCGAGGAGATCGAGCGCACCGCGGCGATGGGCGCGCGGGCGATCGCCTTCAGCGAGAATCCGTACCAGCTGGGCCTGCCGTCCATCCATGACCCGAGCGGTCACTGGGAGCCGATGATCGCCGCGGCGGCCGAGACGGGGATGCCGATTTGCATGCATCTCGGCTCGTCCTCGCGGCTGCCGGCCACGTCCCCCGACATGCCGATGGCCGGGGTCATCGCGCTGACGCCGGTCGCCAGCACGGCCGCCGCGTGCATCGACTGGCTCTTCAGCCCGTGGCTGCCGCGGTACCCCGACCTCAAGCTGTGCCTCTCCGAAGGCGGTATCGGCTGGATCCCCTACGTGCTGGAGCGCTGCGACCACGTGGTCGAGGTGCACCGGGCCTGGGCGGCCAAGGGCGACTTCGGCGGCGGTGACCTCACCACGGGCTCCGTCGGCGACCGCAGTGACCTCGGCGGCCTCGACCTGTCCGTCCTGCCGTCGGAACGGTTCCGGCAGCACATCTTCGGCTGCTTCATCGAGGACCCCTTCGGTGTCGGCGCCATCGAGAAGATCGGCGTGGACAACGTGATGATCGAGACCGACTACCCGCACACCGACTCGACGTGGCCGAACTCGATCGAGGTGGCGCACAAGGAGCTCGCGGGCCTCTCGGACGAGGTGAAGCGCAAGGTCATGCAGACCAACGCCGCGCGGGTGTTCAACCTGGAGCTGCCCGAGCCGCCCGCGACGAGGCAGTGACCGCACCGGCACGTGGGGCCGTCCGGACGGCCATGCAGGTCTGGCTCTCGCTGCCTTTCCTGCCCGCGGACGGTCTGCGGCGGCTGTCGCTCGCCGCCGAGGAGGCCGGTGTCACCGGTCTCGCGCTCTCGGATCACCCCTGTGTGCCGGGCACCTTCGCATCGCCGTATCCCTACGGTGGCGCGAAGCCGGTCACCTTGCCACCCGAGGTGTCGCTTCCCGATCCGCTCGTCGTCGCCGCCGCGCTCGCCGCCGCCACGACCCGCGCCCGGTTCATGACCGCGGTCCTCATCGCGCCGCTGCGGCACCCGGTGCCCCTGGCGAAGGGGGCGGCGACGGTGGCGGCGATGAGCGGCGGGCGTTTCGACCTGGGTGTGGGCGCCGGCTGGCTCCGCGAGGAGTTCGAGGCTCTGGGGCAGGAGAACTTCGGCAGGCGGGGCGCCGTCCTGAACGAGATGCTGCCGCTGCTGCGGCGGCTGTGGAGCGGCGATCTCGTCGCCCATGACGGCGAGCATTTCTCCTTCGCCCCGGTCGCGGTGAACCCGCCCCCGCCGGGCGCCCTCCCGATCTTCGTCGGCGGGACGTCCGATGCCGCTCTGCGGCGCTGCGCGGCGTACGCGGACGGCTGGGTCGGCGCGAACCACTCGGTGGAAGAGCTCGCCGGAATCCTCGCGCGGCTCGCCGAGGCACGCGCCGAGGCGGGCACCGAGGACCGTCCGTTCGAGATCCGGACGGGAATCCGGGGCACGGTGACACGCGCCCGGATGACCGCTCTCCGCGAGCTGGGTGTGGACTCCTTCCTGCTCGCGCCGTGGCAGATCGGGGAACGGCGCGAGTCGGTCTACGACCTTCCCGTGGACGACATCGCCGCCGCGCTCCCCGACATCGTCGAGTCGATCAGGACGGCGTAGGAGCCGCATACCCGAGGAGACCAGCCATTTTCCATGACGATCGCGACCTCTTCCGGACGTCGGTCCGCTCCTTCATCGCCCGGGAGATCACCCCTTACTTCGAAAAGTGGGAACGCGCCGGCGTCACCGACAAGGCCGTCTTCCGCAAGGCCGGGGAGGCGGGACTGCTGGCACTCGGCGTGCCGGAGGAGTTCGGCGGGGCCGGCCGCCCGGACTTCCGTTTCAACGCCATCGTGCTTGAGGAGATGTGCCGGGCCGGTGTCCTGAACGCCGGTCTCGGGATCTCCACGCACGCCGACGTCGTCGTGCCGTACTTCGTCCGATACGGGACGCCGGCTCAGCGGGAACGGTGGCTGCCCGGCCTGTGCTCCGGAGAACTCGTCGGCGCGATCGCGATGACCGAGCCGGATACCGGGTCGGATCTGGCCGCGATCGCCACACGCGCCGTGCGGGACGGCGACGACTACATCGTCCGGGGCAGCAAGGTCTTCATCTCGAACGGCATCAACAGCGACCTGGTGATCCTCGTCTGCCGCACCGGGGACCGCGAGACCGCCCGGCGCGACCTCAGCCTCCTCGTCGTCGAGTCCGGCCGGGCGGGATTCGGCCGGGGACGCAATCTCGACAAGCTCGGCCAGCACGCGGCCGACACGGCCGAGCTGTTCTTCGACGACGTGGTCGTCCCGGCCGGGAATCTCCTCGGCGAGGAGGGCCGCGGGTTCTACCACCTGATGGCGATGCTCCCACAGGAACGCCTGTCGATCGCGGTGATGGCCCTCGCGCATGCGCGGACCGCCTTCGAGCAGACCCTGGCCTACTGCAAGGAGCGCCATGCCTTCGGACGGCCCATCGGCTCCTTCCAGAACTCCCGCTTCCAGCTCGCCACGATGCGCACCGAACTGGATGTCACCCAGGCCTTCATCGACGCGCAGATCGCGGCCCATGCCGAGGGCGGGCTGTCCGCGGAGGAGGCCGCGCAGGCCAAGTGGTGGTGTGCGGACCTGAACTCCCGCGTGCTGACCGCGTGCGTCCAACTGCACGGCGCGTACGGGTACATGGAGGAGTGCGCGGTCGGGCGGGCCTGGCGGGACGGGCGCGCGATGTCGATCTACGGCGGCACCAACGAGATCATGAAGGACATCATCGGCCGCCGGATGCTGGGGGTCTGATGGACCTCGGCACACCGAACCTCCGATTCGAGCGGCAGGGCCCGATCGCCTGGTGCACGGTCGACAACCCAGCGCGACGCAACTCCCTGTCGATGGAGATGTATCTCGGTCTCGGTCGCGCGATCCGCGGTGTCGCACGTGATCCCCGGCTCGAGGCGCTCATCGTCACGGGCGTCGACGACGTCTTCATCGTCGGTGGCGACTTGGCGTCCCATGGTCCCGGCGACACGCCCCTCCGGGACGAGGACCTGCCGTTCTCGCCGCTGCGGCGGGGCGATGTCCCCGTCGTCGCCGCGGTCAACGGCCACTGCCAGGCGAGCGGTCTGTGGCTCGCCGTCCTTGCTGATGTGGCGGTCGTGAGCGAACGGGCCCGCTTCCGGCTGCCGGAACTTCGGCTCGGCGTGGCGGCGCCCTGGAGTTCGGCATTGCTGCCCTCGGTGATCGGCCTCGCGCGGGCGAAGGAGCTGGCGTTGACGTCGCGTCAATTCGACGCCGCGGAGGCGCGGGCCATGGGCCTCGTCGCACGGGTGGTCCCGCACGATGATCTTCACGACGCGGCCGAGCGCACCGCATACGAGCTGCTTGAGGCCGGCCCGCAAGCGCGGGCCGCGTGGAAGCGAGCGGTGCACGAACATCTCCCACCGGTCGACGAACGATCCGTCGCCACGTCGATCGGCACGGCCGAGGCGAAAGAGGGCTTCGCCGCATTCGCCGAGCGGCGGCTTCCGCCGTGGTCGCGCGGCGTCGGACGAGTTGAGGACAGGAGGAGCGATGAGTGACTGGGGGACCAGCTCGGTCGAGGGGCTGACGGCCGTCGGCCTCCTGCGCGACTGCGCCGAGGAGGTCGGCGACCGGCCGTTCCTGGACTTCGGCGGCGAGTCTTTCACCTACCGGGCGCTGTGGGACCGGGCGACCTCGTACGCGGAAGGGCTGCGCAAGGCGGGGCTCCGGCCCGACCAGACCGTCGTCACAATGCTCGACAACCACGCGGACGCGGTCTCGCTGTGGTTCGCGACGAACCTTCTCGGCGGTATCTGGGTGCCCGTCAACACCGCGTTGAAAGGCGGCTTCCTGTCGCATGTCGTGGCGGACTCCGCCGCTCGCGTGGTGGTGTGCGAGGCCGATTTCGTCGACCGGTTCCGAGCGGAGATCACGCGGATGCCGGACGTCGAGCGCATCCTCGTCCGCGGGCTGCGCTCGGCCGGCCACATCGGCGACGTCCCGGTCGAGCCCTTGGAGGAGTACCTCGTCGAGGGCGGCGAACGGGTCTGGTTCGACCGCGGCTCCGACGACACGGCCTTGATCATCTACACCGGCGGGACGACCGGTCCGTCCAAGGGCTGTGTCATCTCGAACGGCTATGTGTTCAGCGCCGCCCGGGGGTTCCTGGTACAGAGCGGGCGCACGAAGGACGAGCTGAACTGGAGCCCGCTGCCGATCTACCACTTCAACCTCGTGAGCGGAACGATTCTCGGCACCATGCTGCTGCGGAGCTCGGCGTCGATCGCCCCCCGTTTCTCGGTGTCGAAGTTCTGGCCCGATGTGGAGCGAACCGGTGCCGCGATGGTCAACCTGCTCGGCTCCATGGGATCGCTCATCGCGCAAATGGACGAGACGCCGGAGATGGCGCGCTGCCATGGGCGGATTCGTGTCGTCCACGGTGCGCCGTTTCCACCGGAACTACAGGAGGTGTGGCGCACCCGCTTCGGTGTGGAGCGCGTGGGCGGCAACACCTACGGGCTCACCGAGTGCTTCCCCTTGACGACGCTCGGGGCCGGCGTCCCGGCTCCTCCTGGCAGCTCGGGGAAGGCGAACTCGGCGGACTTCGATGTGAGGATCTTCGACGACGACGACCGGGAAGTGCCGGTCGGCGAGGTCGGCGAGGTCGTGTGCCGGCCCCGGCGGCCAGGGGTGATGTTCCAGGGATACTGGCGGCGACCGGCGGCGTTCGCCGAGGTCACCCGCGACCTGTGGTTCCACACCGGGGACCTCGGCCGCTTCGATGACGACGGGTTCTTCTACTTCGTCGACCGGAAGAAGGACTACCTCAGGCGCCGCGGCGAGAACATCTCCAGCCAGGAGGTGGAGCAGGCGATGCTCGCCCATCCGGCCTTGGTCGAGGCGGCCGTGCACGCGGTGCCGTCCGAGCTGACCGAGGACGACCTCAAGGTCACCGCGGTCCTGGCACCGGGCGCCGTCATGACGGAGCCCGAGCTCTTCGAATGGATGAAGGAGCGCGTCCCCTACTTCGCCCTGCCGCGGTACATCGAGTTCCGTGAGGCGCTGCCCACCAGCCCCGTCGGCCGGGTGCACAAGTACAGGCTGCGCGACGAGGGATGCACCCCCGCCACCTGGGACCGCGAGAAGAGCGACGTCGAGTGGGACCGGCGATAGTCCGTCGCCGGTCGGTACCGAGCTGCAAGGGAGAACCATGACGCGGCGATCGTTCGTCATCGGCGTCGGGATGACCAGGTTCGAGAAGCCGGGGTCGCGCCCCGGCTGGGACTACCCCGACATCGGACGGGAGGCGGCGGCGAACGCGCTCGCCGACGCGGGCGTTCCCTATCGGGCCGTCGACCACGCGTTCCTCGCCTACTGCTACGGGGATTCGACCTCCGGGCAGCGGGCCTTGTACGAAGTGGGGCTGACCGGCATTCCGATGGTGAACGTCAACAACAACTGCTCCACGGGGTCGTCGGCGCTGTATCTCGCCAACCAGTTCGTACGGGCGGGGCTCGCCGAATGCGTGCTGGCGCTCGGCTTCGAGAAGATGGAACGCGGCAGCCTGCGGGAGTACTGGAGCGACCGTGCCGCACCGACCGGACGGCACATCGAGGCGATGGCCGCCCGGCGGGGTCTCACCGAGGCGCCGGCCGCGGCGCAGATCTTCGGCAACGCCGGCCGCGAGTACATGGAGCGGTACGGGGTCAGCCGGGAGACCATCGCCAGGATCGCCGAGAAGAACCACCGCCACTCGGTGAACAACCCGTATTCGCAGTTCCGGGACGAGTACTCGCTCGCCGACATCCTCGCCTCGCCCACGGTGCACGATCCGCTCACGAAGCTCCAGTGCTGCCCGACCTCGGACGGCGGCGCGGCGGCCGTGGTGGCGAGCGAATCCTTTGTCGAGCGCCGCGACCTCGGTGCGCGGGCGGTGGAGATCGCCGGGCAGGCACTCACCACCGACACCGAGTCCACCTTCGACGGCGGTGATGCCGGACTCGTCGGATTTCACATGACCAGGGACGCCGCTCGCGCGGTGTACGACCGATCGGGCCTCGGGCCCGAGGACGTCCAGGTGATCGAGTTGCACGACTGCTTCAGCACGAACGAGCTCATCACCTACGAAGCCCTGGGGCTGTGCGAGGCGGGCGGCGCCGGCGAGCTGATCGACAAGGGCGCCGTCGACTACGGCGGCAGGTGGGTCGTGAACCCGTCCGGCGGCCTCATCTCGAAGGGGCATCCGCTAGGGGCGACGGGCCTGGCCCAGTGCGCCGAGCTCTGCTGGCAGCTCCGCGGCGAGGCGGAGGCGAGGCAGGTCACCGGCGCGGACACCGCGCTTCAGCACAACATCGGCCTCGGCGGCGCCGCGGTCGTCACGATGTACCGCGCGCCCGCATGAGGACCTGGTGATGGCACCGGCTCCGAGGGGGCCCGGAACCGGTGCCGTCATGCTGCGCCGATCGCGGCGCCTCAATGAGGGATGGGGGTACGCGGATCGGTCTTCACATCGATCAGGAGAGGCCCGCGACGGTTTTCGACCGCCTCCGCGATGCGGGGCAGGTCGTCCGGGCGCGCGATGGTCACGCCCGAGGCGCCCATCGCCCGGGCGATCGCCGCGAAGTCGGTATAGGGCAGGGCGGCGAGGTCGTGCGCCTTTCCGAGCCGGTCGGTGATCGACACCTCCGCCCCGTAGGCGCTGTCGTTGTAGACCACGAGGACGAGGTCGAGCCCGTATCTGACGGCGGTGAGCAGCTCGGGCAGCTCCATGGCGAGCCCACCGTCGCCCGCGGTGAGCAGGACGGGCCGTTCGGGCCGTCCCACGGCCGCGCCGATCGCGGTCGCGAGGCCGAGCCCGATGGAGCCGAAGTCCACGGTCTCGATGAAGGCCGACGGCTCGGGCACGTGCATCCAGGCATATCCCGGAAGCATGAACCGGCCGGAGTCGGAGACGTAGGTCCGCTGCCGGGGGAACACCCGGTCGAGGAGAAGCGTCAGCTCGCGGCCGTCGACGGAGTCGCCGTCGTGAGGCGCGAATTCCGACCGCGGATCGAACCCGGAGAGACGGGCCCGCAGCTCCTCGGTGCAGAGCGTGCTCGTGTGCGGAAGGTCGAGCTCGCCGAGATATTCGAGCAGGGTATCGGCGGCGCGTCCGGCGTCGGCCTGGACGCCGACCGTGACCTCGGTTCGCAGCCCGAGGCGGCCCGGGTCCACGTCGATGTGAACGACGCGCTTCTCCTCGACCAGTGACCCGCCGGCCGTGGTGTCGGAGTTGAGGCCGGCGCCGAAGACCAGGAGGCAGTCGGCGGCCAGGATCGTCTCGGTCGCCGGAGCGTGCGACAGCGTGCCGCAGATTCCGAGATCGAACGGCTCCCCGCGGAACAGATCCTTGGCGCGCAGCGTCGTGGCCACGGGGGCCCCGATCTTCGCGGCCAGGGCGAGAATGGACTTCGCCGCGCCGGCCAGGACGGCGCCGCGCCCGGCGATGATGACCGGCCGCCGCGCCGTGGCGATCACCCCGGCGGCCCGGTCGAGCGCGTCGAGGTCCGGTGCGACCGCCTGAGGCGCGGGCGGGCCGGCCTTCGCCGGCGCGTAGGCGACCGTGCCGCCCTGAACGTCGACCGGGGCATTGAGCACGATCGGGCGCCGTTCCGCGCGGGCGCGGCCGACCGCCCGCACGACGTCCTGGACGGCCGTGACCGGTGAGGCGATCGGCTGGAAGCCCGCCCCGGTCGGCGCCACCAGGGCCGCCTGGTCGATCCGCTGACGCCCGTGCGGCCGCGCCGCGTCGGTGTCGCCGGCGAGCAGCACGACCGGCAGGCCGGCGCGGGCGGCCTGAGTGAGCGCGGTGGTGGTGTTGGTCAGGCCCGGGCCGTGGGTCACGGTCGCGAAGCCCACCTCACCCGTCACCGACGCGTAACCGCTCGCCATGAGGACGGCACCGTCCTCGCGCGCCGCCTTCACGTAACGGACGCCGTGGTCCTCGACGAGGTCGGCGAGCACGTGAATGTTGCCTTCTCCCACGACCCCGAAGAGCGTCGTCATGCCCTGCGCGGTGAGCGCCCGGGCGATAGCTGAGTGAACGAGAACATCGGAGCTGAACATCGGGCCCATGAAATCAGGCTTACGCGGGCGTGCACTGCTTCTCGGGTGGTTCAACGAATAACAGCATAAGGAGTCCCTTGTACCGATCTATGTGGTGACGGAATATCGCCTGACAAACGGCCTGGAGGAGGAGCCCGTGACCGCAGTATTGGACGTCGACAGCCACGAGATGGCGCCGCTGGAGCTCTGGGGTGAGCTCTTCGGCGAGGAGATCGCCCGCCGCGTCGACGAGGTCGGCTTCGAAATCCACAGCCGCGCCCGCGCGAATCCGCTCTCGGTCCCCGGCCTGGTCGCCGACACCACGCCCATCACGCAGGAGACGGTATGGCGGCTGAAGGGGGCGAGCGCCCCGTCGGCCATCGACCTGCGCCGGCGCCCTGACGTCCTCGACGAGATGGGCATCACCCGGCAGCTGGTCTTCCCGACCTTCGGGCTGTTCGCGCTCATCCTCGTCAACGACCCCGACGCGCATGCCTGGCTCGGATTCGACCCGGGCCGGGTTGACGGCAGGCAACTCGGGCGCATGGCCGTCGCCGCGCACAACGACTGGGCGGCCGATATCACCAGGTCGACGTCGGACCGGGTCCGACCGGTCGGCATCGTGCTGACCGACACCTCCGTGGCGGAGATGGTGCGGCAGGCCCGTTCCATGGTCGAGCGCGGCATCAGGGCGTTGATGATCCCGGCGAACGTCCCACCGGCGGGCGCATCGCCGGCGAACCCGGACCTCGATCCGTTCTGGCGGTTCGCGGCCGAGGCCGACGTGCCGGTCACGATCCACCTCGGGACCGACTTCGGCTTTCTCGCCTCGTCTGCGTGGTCAAAGGGCGTGGAGGTGTTCCACCCCTCGGACAAGTCCACGGTCGAGCTGCCCATCGAGCCCTACCGGGCCACGACGATCCATTTCTGCGCCGAGAACCTGATCTCGACGATGGTGCTCGGCGGCGTCTTCGAACGGCACCCCACGCTGCGGTTCGGGGCGATCGAGCTGGCCGCCGGCTGGGTCGGCCCGCTGGCCGAACGGCTCGACTGCTGGGCCGAGGGCCAGTTCCGGTCGAGGCTGGACGGCACGCTGAGCATGCGTCCCTCCGAGTACCTCGCCCGCAACGTCCGCGTGACGCCCTTCTACTTCGAGCCGATCGCCCGCTATTTCGAGCGCCATCGCGAACTGTCATCCGTCTACTGCTATTCCACGGACTACCCGCACGTGGAAGGCGGCAAGGACTCCCGTGCCCTGCAGGAGGCCGCGCTGGCGCAGGCGCCGAGCGGCGCCAAGGAGCAGTTCTTCGTCACTAACGGTGAATTGCTTTTGCCCGCGTAACCAAGGGATACAAGGAAACTGGAGCGTCGCCATGCCGGAGTACTACCGTTTCGACGACCCCGACTTCTTCACGGTGATGACGCCGCCGGAAAGGAGATGGGCCGGAGAGGTCACCCGCGAGGTGATGCCCGGATGGGACCTCGGAAGCGTCTTCATGGGCGACGACCTGGACGACCCGCAGGTCCCGGTCGCGTCGCTGCTGCAGATCGCCCCCGGGGACACGCTGCCTCGGCACGCCCACGACTGCTTCCGGGTCGAGGTCATGGTGCGGGGGTCCCTCCAGGTGCCCGGCGGGCGGACGCTCGTCCCCGGCGACGTGATGGTGTCGCGGCCGGGTGAGTTCTACGGGCCGCACGTCGCCGGGCCCGAGGGGTCGCTGTCGGTGGAGATCTTCTCGGCGGCCCGCGGCGTCAACCCGATCAGTGACCCGGACGCGGAGCCGGACGAGCGGTCCGCCGCCGTCGCCGATCGCGTCAACGAGGCGATCGCCCGGCGGCAGGCGGGGCAGGCGCCATGACGAAGGACGTCCTCGCCCGGCTCGACTCCGACCAGCGCGCCCTCCGCGAGATGGTCGCGGCACTGGCCGCCGAACGATTCGCCCCGCACGCGCGGAAATGGGACTCCGGCCGCACACCGCTACCGGCGGCGGAGCGGCGCCGGCTGGCCGAACTCGGGCTGCTGGGCATCACCATCCCGGAGAAGTACGGGGGTGAGGGCCGGCCGCTGCTGGACGCGCTCATCGTGCTGGAGGAACTGGCCAAGTCCTCACCCGTCGCGGCCTGGCCCGTTTTCGAGGCGTGCACCGGCCCGGCCCGGGTGATCGAGCTGTTCGGCACCGAGGAGCAGAAGGCGCGCCTGCTGCCGCCGATCGCGGCCGGGGAGAAGACGCTCGCGGTGTCGATCTCCGAACCGGACGCGGGTTCGGCCGCGACCGACATGACCACCAGGGGGCGGATCGACGGGGACGAGATCGTCCTCGACGGCGTCAAGCGGTGGTGTTCGGGCGCCGGGCACTCCGAGTGTTATCTGGTCTACGTGCGGCTGGACGACCGGCCGGGCGCGAAGGGAATCGGTGCGGTCGTCGTCGAAGGCGACACCCCCGGGTTGACGTTCGGGCCGCAGGAGCGGCTCATGGGGTTCCGGGGGATCTGCTCGGCGGACATCGTCCTCACCGGCGCACGGGTTCCCCTC
This sequence comes from Actinomadura sp. KC06, assembly GCF_004348735.1. GTDB lineage: Bacteria > Actinomycetota > Actinomycetes > Streptosporangiales > Streptosporangiaceae > Spirillospora. The sequence continues at coordinate 33,433 of NZ_SMKT01000061.1, read as the reverse complement.
GACAACCTGATCGTTCCGGCCGGCGGGTTCTCGAAGCTGTTCACCGCGTTCTCGATCGAGCGGCTGGGGAACGCGACGATGTCGCTCGCCGTCGGCCAGTCCGCGTTGGATCGCGCCGCCCGGCACGTCGCCGAGCGCGAACAGTTCGGTCGCCGGATCGCGGACTTCCAGCTCGTCCAAGGAGCGATCGCCGACATGGTGATGCGCGTCGAGGCGGCCCGGCTGCTGATCTACGCCGCGGCCTCGGACGCCGGCCGGGCGGCGCCCAGCCCGTTGGCCGCGTCCATCGCGAAATGCACGGCGAACGAGATGGCCAAGGTGGTCTCCGATCTGTCGATCCAGCTGCACGGGGGATACGGCTATTCGGAGGAGTACGAGGTCGAGCGGCTGCATCGGGACGCGCACGGCTGGTCGCTGGCCGGGGGCACGCCGAATGTCCAGCGTGTGCGAATCGCATCGGAATACCTCGGCCTGCGCTTCGATCAACGCGCCGGCAGAACGGCGTGAACGCCGAATGCGAGCACTATTGCCACCACCCACTACGCCTTGACGCGGATTGTCGCCGATAGAGAAGCTGTGGGCAGTTATCTGAAGCGGGTCAGGGGCAGGGACTGCAAATGCAGAGCAATACCGAAAAGCGTAATGATGCGGAAGTCGACCGGCTTGCCGCCGACTTCGACCACCACGATGAAGCGCTCGACCACGAGGTTCTGACGCAGGTTTACGACCGCCTTCTCGCGGGCTGCCCGGTCGCCAGGACCACGGCGCACGACGGATTCGCGCTCATCACCCGGCATGCGGACGTCGTCGAAGTCGAGAAGGACGGCAGGAGGTTCTCCTGCGCTCAGGGCGTCGTCCACCCGCGGCACGCCGGACAGCCGCCCAACATCCCCATCGAGTTCGACGGCCCGCTCCACACCGCGTACCGCAAGCTGTTCATGGAGGTGCTCAAGGCGCCGCGGGTGCGCAGGATCGAGCCGTATCTGCGCGACCTGACCGAGCGCGTCCTCGACTCGTTCGCCGGGGGCGACGACGCCGACTTCGTGCAGAATGTCGCGGTCCAGATTCCGGTGCGGGCCGTGGGACACCTGCTGGGGTTCGGCGAGGACGCGAACGAGCAGCTCCAGGAGTTCGCGACGGCGATTCTCGAACACGCCGGCACGCCGGCGATGGCCGATGCGGTGCAGAAGCTCGGCGCTCTCACGAGCACCCACCTGAACCAGCGCCGGGAGGAGCCTCGCGGGGACTACCTCAGCACGCTCGTCCAGGCGGACTTCGGCGACCGGCCGCTCACCGATGACGAACTGCTCGGGATCATCCGGTCCTTCGTCTTCGCGGGATTCGAGACGACGTCACGGTCCATCGCGAGCCTCGTCCACCACCTGGTGACACATCCCGAGCTCCAGACCCGGATGCGGTCGGACACCGCGTTGATCGAAGGGATCGTGGAGGAGGGGCTGCGCCTTTTCCCACCCGTCCACACCATGTTCCGGACCGTGACGGAGCCGACGGAACTCCGCGACGCCCCACTGGCGGAGGGAGAGCGGCTGGTGTTGCTTTACGGGGCCGCGAACCGCGATCCCGAGCAGTTCGAGGATCCCACGACATTCAGGGTGGATCGGGCGAACGCCCGGCAGCACCTCGCATTCGGCATCGGCGCGCACTTTTGTGCCGGTGCGCCACTGGCGCGAGCCGAGATGCGCATTCTCATGGAAGCTCTCGTCGAACGGCCGCCGCTGGAGCTGGTGGGAGTCCCGCGGCACCTCCCGCACCTGATGATGGGTCAGATGATGGGCATTGATTATCTTCCGCTCCGATTCCAAGGAGACGATTGATGCGTTCCGCCGTGCTCGTGGAATTCGGAAAGGACCTCGCGGTCGAATCGCTCGAACCGCTCGCGCCCGGCCCGCGCGACGTCGTCGTCGCCGTGGGCGCGAGCGGCATTTGCCACACCGATCTCTCGGTGCGCAACGGACTGTTCCCCAGTATGGTCTCCGGGCCGATGATCGGAGGTCACGAGGGGGCCGGAACGGTCGTCGAGGTCGGGAAGCAGGTGAACCGAGTCGCCGTCGGCGACCGGGTGATCGCGTCCTTCCGCCCGGCCTGCGGCGCCTGTTCGTACTGTGCGCGCGACAGTTCGCACCTGTGCGACGCGCTGGGCCCGTTCCTGCGGAAACCGCGCGCCACCCGGCGCGACGGATCCCAGGCCGTCGCGATGAGCGGTATCGGTACGTTCAGCGACACCTTGACGTGCGATGAGGCATCGGTCGTCCGCATCGACTCGGATCTGCCCGATGCTCATCTGGCGCTGCTCGGCTGCGGCATGACCACGGGCGTCGGCGCGGCCCTGTTCACCGCGCGGGTGCGACCCGGATCGACCGTCGCCGTGGTCGGGTGCGGCGGTGTCGGCCAATCGGTGATCCAGGGCGCGGCCGTCGCCGGCGCCGCCCGGATCATCGCCGTCGACCCGGTCGCGTCCAAGCGCGAGGTCGCCGTCCGCCTCGGGGCCACCGACACCGTCGATCCGGCGACCGCGCCGCCGGAGGAGCAGGTGAAGGAACTGCTCCGGGGAAAGGGCGCCGACTGCGCCTTCGATGTCGTCGGCACGCCCGAGATCGTCGCGTCCACGTACCGCATGATCGGCAAGGGCGGAACACTGGTGCTCGTCGGCTATGGGCCGATGGACAGCGAGTTCCGGGTCCCCGCATTCGACCTGCAGGCGCAGGAGAAGACGGTGAAGGGGTGCGTGGCCGGTTCGGCGCAGATCCGGCGCGATTACCAAGTGCTCGTCGATCTGATCGAGAGCGGCCGGCTCACCACCGACGCACTCGTCTCGCAGCAGGTCGGCCTGGACGAGATCAATGTCGCCATGCAGGCGATGCTTTCAGGTGAGGTGATCCGCAGTGTCGTCACAACGTTCTGAATTCGCGGATCGCCGGCGCGAGGCGATATATGTCAACGGCGAGTGGGTGAAGTCGACAGGGCCGCTGCGCGACATCGTCTCACCGGCGTCCCTGGAGGTCATCGGATGCGCCCCGGACGGCACCGCCGACGACATGGACCGTGCCGTGGCGGCGGCTCGCCATGCCTTCGACGAAGGAACCTGGTCAGGCCTGCCGGCCGCCGAGCGGATCCGCCACCTTGAGCGGGCGGGTGAGATCTACGCCGAGCGCGCCGGAGAGCTCGCCGAACTCATCACCGCCGAGATGGGCAGCCCGATCACGTTCTCACGACGGGCCCAGGGACCCATCGCGCAGCACGTTCTCGCGTACTTCATCGAGCTCGGCAAACGGTTCGAGTTCGAGCAGGTACGCGAGGGGCTCAGCCTGCCCGCCCGCGTGGTCCACGATCCGTCGGGCGTCGTCGCCGCCATCGCGCCGTGGAACTACCCGCAGGCCCTCCTGCTGATGAAGATCGCGCCGGCTCTGGTCACCGGCTGCACCGTCGTGGCGAAACCGTCGCCCGAGACGGCGATCGACGGACTCGTCCTGGCGGAGATCTTCGACGAGGCCGGCATTCCGCCGGGAGTGCTCAACGTGGTCCCCGCCGATCGTGAGGCGGGTGAGCACCTCATCGGCCACCCCGGCGTCGACCGCGTGGCGTTCACCGGCTCCACCGCGGCCGGTCGCCGGATCGCCGAGATCTGCGGCCGCGACCTGCGGCGCTGCACGCTCGAACTGGGCGGGAAATCGGCCGCGCTCATCCTGGACGACGCGGACGTAGCGCAGACGATGGAGGGCCTGCGGGACTACGCCTTCCGCAACAGCGGGCAGACCTGCACCAACCAGACACGAATCCTGGTTCCCCGGTCGAGGCAGCGGCAGTTCACCGACGCCCTGTGCGAGATGGTGGCGTCGATGCGGGTGGGCGACCCGGTGGACCCGGCCACCGAGATCGGCCCGCTGGTCTCCGAGCGTCAGCGGGACAGGGTGGAGGGCTACGTCGGCATCGGCCGGGACGAAGGGGCGACGGTCGCCTACGGCGGCGGTCGCCCGGCGGGCCTGGACGCGGGCTGGTACGTCGAACCGACCGTCTTCGCCGGTGTCGACAACTCGATGCGCATCGCCCGTGAGGAGATCTTCGGCCCGGTCGTCGGGGTCATCCCGTACGACGACGAGGCCGACGCCGTCGCCATCGCCAACGACTCGGAGTACGGGCTCGCCGCGAGCGTGTGGAGCCTCGACGCCGAGCACGCTTCCTACGTGGCGAAGCGGATCAGGGCCGGCCTGCTCCTCGTCAACGGCCAGGGCGGCAGCTTCGACGCGCCCTTCGGCGGCTTCGGGCAGAGCGGGATCGGACGCGAATGCGGTGTCGAAGGGCTCCTCGCCTTCACCGAGACGAAGCAGCTGCCCCTCCTTCCCTGACCTGAGCGACGGTGACACGGGCGGTTCCCATCGCCGATCCGACGATCGGCTCCCCACCCACGAGGTTCACGTTGAGGCCGCATCGCGGCGGAAAGACACGGAGGACGAACCATGCCCAAGGACCTCGAAGACGCGCTGTCCCGCGACGACGTCTTCTCCGTCGGCCCCGGCGACGAGCTGCTGTTCCTCCCCGAGCCGGAGCCGAGGGACGTCTGGTGCCCGGTGATCTCGGTCGACGACCACGCGTTCGAGCCCACGACCCTCTTCGACCGGGTGCCCGCCAGGTTGCGCCAGGACGCGCCGCAGGCGGTCGAGGTCGACGGCCGGCCCGCGTGGCGGATCGGCGGGAAGGACCACTTCTTCACCGGCATGGACGGCGCGGCCAACCGGCCCATCAACCAGTGGCGGTCGATGAAGATGCGCAGGGAGGACTACCGGCGATCGGTGTACGACACCGACGCCCGCGTCCTGGACATGGACCTGGCCGGAGTGTGGGCTTCGCTGTGCTTCCCGTCCGTCACCTGGGGGTTCTCCGGCACGACGCTGTCGCGCCTGCCCGACCCGGAGGTGGCGTACGCCTGCGTGCAGGCCTACAACGACTGGGTGGTGGAGGAATGGGCCGGCTCCCATCCCGACCGGTTCATCCCGTGCCAGCTCACCTATCTGGAGAACCCGGAACTGGCCGCCAAGGAAGTCCGCCGCAACGCCGAGCGGGGTGTGCACGCCGTCTCCTTTACCGAGAACCCCGCGGCGCTCGGGTATCCCAGCGTCCACTCCGACCACTGGGAGCCGTTCTGGCGCGCCTGCGCCGAGACCGAGACGGCGATCAACCTCCATGTCGGTTCGTCGGGCCGGATCAGCTGCCCTTCTCCCGACTCGCCCGTGCCGGTGCAGGTGGCGCTGTTCCCGCTGAACGGGATCGAGACGGTCGTCGACTGGATCTTCTCCGGTGTTCCGGAGCGGTACCCCGATATCCGCATCGTGCTGTCGGAGGCCGGGATCTCCTGGGTGCCGATGGTGGTCGAGCGCCTCCACCGGGCCTACCGCCAGCGGGAGGCGGAGCCCAAGGTGTGGGCCGCGCTCCCCACGCATCCCGTCGACGTCCTGCACCGCAACTTCTGGTTCACCTCGATCGAGGACCCGTCGGCGTTCCGCCGCCTCGATGTCATCAGCGAGGACCGCATGATGCTGGAGGTCGACTTCCCGCATACGGACAGCACATGGCCCGACAGCCAGGCGCTCTTCCGCTCGGAGCTGGAGCAGCTCCCCACGGAGACCGTCAAGAAGATCTGCTTCGGGAACGCCGCCGCCCTGTACCACCACCCGGAGCCCCCGGCCCCGGTCCAGGCGGCCTCGACGCTGCTGGGGGCCTCGTAACCGACCGGGATGCCGGTCTACGAGCCGGCGTCCCCGTCGCCCTTCACGGCATGGAGAGCTTTCACCGCATGGGGAGAAGAAGACGATGACGGACGCGGTGCTCACCGAGGTGGTGAACGAGAACACCCTCGTGATCACGCTCAACCGGCCGGAGGTGAAGAACGCGATCAACTCCGACGTATCGCTGGGGCTGCGTGCCGCCTTCAAGGAACTGGACCGGGACGACGCGCTCCGTGTCGGAGTGCTCACCGGATCCGGCGGGACGTTCTGCGCCGGGATGGATCTCAAGGAGTTCGCCCGCACCGGTAAGCCGCGGGGCGTGCAAGTGCTCCTCCGGGAAGGTACGAAAAAGCCTCTGATCGCAGCCCTCGAAGGGGTCACGCTCGGCGGTGGCCTCGAACTGGCTCTCGTCGCGGACATCCTGGTCGCGGCGTCCGACGCCGCACTCGGCCTGCCGGAGGTCCGGGTGGGACTGTTCCCCAGCGGCGGCGCGCTCTACCGGCTGCCGGGCATTCTGCCCAGACCGCTGATCGCCGAGATGGCCTTCACCGGTGAGCGCATCAGCGCCGAGCGAGCCCATCATTTCGGTCTCGTCTCGCGGCTGGCGGCGCCCGGGGCCGCCCTGGACGAGGCGCTCACCATGGCGGAGATGATCACCCGCTGCGCGCCGCTCGGGGTGGCCGCGAGCAAGAACCTGCTCCGCGGCTGCCAGGGGCCGGCGGCCGACGGTTTCTGGATGCGCCAGCGGGAACTGGTCCACGCCGTGTTCTGGTCCGGGGACGCCGCCGAAGGTGTCGCCGCCTTCGCCGAGCGGCGGCGACCCCGCTGGCGCAATCGCTGAGCAGGCCGGAGGTACCGCGATGGACATGGAGTATCCGCCGGAGGCCGAAGAGTTCCGGGCGGAAGTGAAGGCCGTGCTGGCTGAGGAACTGCCGGACGGGTGGGCGGGGACCGGGGCCATCCCGACGACCGAGGAGACCCGGAGGTTCGTCCGCGAATGGCGCCGGACGATGTACCGCCGCGGACTGCTCGGGGTCGCGTGGCCCGCCGAGTACGGAGGACGCGGTCTCACCATGGTGCACCAGGTGGTGCTGGTCGAGGAGCTGACCAAGGCAGGTCTCCCGTTCGGGGAACAGCCCGCGGACTCGACGGGCGTGAAGATGCTCGGCAGCACGCTCCTGCGGTTCGGCACGGAGAAGCAGAAGCGCTCGATTCTGCCCGCGCTGCTGTCCGGTGAGCAGCGCTGGTGCCAGGGCTTCTCGGAGCCCGGTGCCGGGTCCGACCTGGCGTCGGTGAACACGCGGGCCCGCCTGGAATCGGAGGAGTGGGTGGTCGACGGCCAGAAGCTCTGGACGTCGGGAGCGCACACGGCCACCGGGATCTTCGTGCTGGCCCGCACCGACGCGGCGGCGGGTAAGCACGCCGGCCTGTCCTTCCTGTTGATTCCGCTGGACCAGCCGGGGGTCGAGGTCCGTCCGATCCGGCACGCCACCGGGGGCACCGACTTCTGCGAGGTGTTCTTCGACGGCGCCCGCACCCCGGCCGACATGATCGTCGGCAGGCCGGGCGACGGCTGGAAGGTCGCCTCGACGCTGCTCACGTTCGAGCGGGGCGAGGAGGCCGCGACCAACCCGATCCTCTTTCGGGCGGAGCTGGACCGGCTGTTCGAACTCGCCCGCCGCACGGGCCGGGACCGCGACCCGGTGATCCGGCAGCGGCTCGGCCGCGCGCGCGTCCGTGTCGAGGTGATGCACTCCCTGGGCCTTCGCATCCTGTCGGACGTGCTGGCGGGCGCCGAGCTGGGGCCCGCGTCCTCGGTCTCGAAGCTGTACTGGAGCGAGTACCACCGCGAGGTCACCGACCTGGCCCTGGACGTCCAGGGCCTCGACGGCCTGGCGCCGGCGGGGAAGGACTCCTCGCGCCCGCTGCGAACCGACGACCCCGGTGCGGACCCGTCGTCGTCACGGAGCTGGTGGAGCGTCTCCCTCAACGCGCGGGCCGGGACGATCTACGCGGGGACCTCGGAGATCCAGCGCGACATCCTGGCCGAACACTCCCTCGGCCTTCCCCGGGAGCCGCGGCCGGCCGGCTGAGCCGGATCCGGGCGATCGTCCGGCCGGGCGAACCATCACCTGACGGGACCTTCGAGAGCGAGACCACGATGCGGTTCAGATACGACCCCGAACACGAGGACCTACGCGCGAGCGTGCGGGCCGTCCTCACCGGCGCCGAGGGCTCGGCCGGGCACGACCTGGAGACGGACCGCGGCTGGTCGCCGCGCACGTGGAGCCGGCTCTGCGACGAGCTCGAGCTGCCGGCGCTGGCCGTGCCCGAGGCGAACGGCGGCACCGGTGCCGGCGTAATCGAGCTCGGTATCGTTCTCGGGGAGGCGGGCCGCAGTCTGCTCCGCGCGCCGCTTCTCTCGACCAGCCTGGCGATTCAGGCGCTGCTGCGAACACGGCCCGGCGCGGGCGTCGCGCAGTTGGCGGCCGGCCGGCGGACCGGGACGCTGGCACTGCGCGAGCCGGGCCGCGGCTGGGACGCGGAGCCGCACACCCGGGCCGCGGCCGGCCGGGACGCCTGGCGGATCACCGGCACGAAGAACTGGGTGCTCGACGGGACCACCGCGGACCTGTTCGTCGTGAGCGCGAGAACACCGTCCGGTACCTCGTTGTTCCTCGTGGAGTCCCAGAACGTGGGGGTGAAGGTCGAGGCGACCGAGACCGTCGACCCCACCCGCCGTGTCGCGCACGTGACCTTCGACGCGGCCCCCGCCGTCCTGCTCGGCCGCGACGGTGCGGCCCCGGTCGCGTCGATCCTCGACACCGCGGTGGTCCTCCTCGCGGCGGAGCAGGTCGGCGTCGCCGAGCGCTGTCTGGAGATGGCGGTCGAGTACGCGTGCCGGCGCACCCAGTTCGGCCGTCCCATCGGCTCGTTTCAGGCCGTCAAGCACAAGCTCGCCGACGTCCTGCTGGAGGTCGAGGCCGCCCGGTCGGCCGCGCTCCACGCCGCGTACGTCGCCGACCGGCGCCCGGACGACGAGCTGGGCGAGGCCGCCGCCGTCGCCGGGGTCACCTGCTCGGAGGCCGCTCTGCTCGCGGCGGGCGAGAACATCCAGGTGCATGGCGGGATCGGGATGACATGGGAGCATCCCGCGCACCTCTTCCTGAAGCGCGCCACCGTCAGCCGCATGCTGTTGCGGCACCCCCAGGACCATCTGGAGCGTGTGCTGGAACTGGCCGGGCTCTCCGCGGTGGCCGGCGAGCGGGGACGGTGATGGCCGGTCTCGATGACGAACTGGCCCGCCTCGTGAAGCCCGGGGCGCGCGTCGCGCTCGCGGACGGTCCGGGGACCCCGCGCATCCTGCACGGTCCGCTGAGCCGTGCCGCGGCGGGCCGGGGGGTGCGGCTGGTTCTCGGCTGGATGCCGTTGCCCGCCCCAGAGCTGGACCCGGGCGCGTTCGCCGACGTGCGTGTCCTCATCGGAGGCGCCGGCACACGCGCGATGGTGGAGGCGGGCCGCGCCCACGCCGTCCCCGCCCGGCTGTCGGCCGTGCCCGCGCTCCTGCGCGGGCCGCTTCGGCCGGACCTGCTGGTGGCGGCCGTCGTCCAGCGTCCGGACGGCCTGCGCTTCGGCGCCGAGGTCGGGTGGTTGCGCGGCCTGGTGGACGCCGGTGTGCCGATGGCCGCGGTCGTCTCGTCCGGCTCCCCCTGCGCGGACGCCGGGCCGCCGTTGCGCGACGCGATGGTCACCGTCATCGGTGAGACCGGCGACGGACCAGGCGAGGTGGCCGCCCCCGCACCGACCGACGCGGACATGGCGATCGCCGGACGGATCGCCCGGCTCGTGCCGGAGGGCGCACGCGTGCAGGTCGGCCCCGGGCGGCTCGCGCAGGCGATGGTGTCGGCGCTCGCGGTACCCGTCCGGATCGACTCCGGCCTGCTGCCGGATCCGGTGGTGGATCTCGACGCGAAGGGGCTGCTGTTGGACGAGCCCATCGCCGCTTACCTGAGCGGTACGCACCGGCTCCACGACTGGGCGGACGGGCGGCCGATCCTGCATCCGGTCGAGGTGACCCACGACATGACCCGGCTGTCGTCACCGGACCTCCCACCGTTGATCGCGCTCAACTCGGCGCTGGAGATCGACGTGGAAGGACAGGTGAACGTCGAGGGGGTGGGACCCGCGGCCGCCGGCATGGTCGGGGGCCACCCTGACTTCGCCGCCGCCGGGGTGTGCGGCCGCGGCCTGTCGGTGATCGCGACCGCGTCGGCGCACCGCGGCCGTTCGACGCTGGTGGAGAGGCTCTCGCGGCCCGTGACGACCGGTTCCCACGACATCGACGTCGTCGTCACCGACCGGGGGATCGCGGACCTGCGAGGCCTCGACCGTCCCGAACGGAGACGGGCGTTGCTCGACCTCTGGAACGGCGAGATCGCCCGTGTTCCCGAATGACCGTGGCGCGACGCCGCCACCCCGACCGCCCGGTGACGGGCGTTCCGCCGCGGCCAGTCGGCGCGGTCGCGACCTACGAGCGAGGAGTGTTCAGATGATGGCGATGGAGCCGGTGGGCGCCGACGACCAGATGCTGAAACAGGCCTTCGGCTGCTTCCCGTCCGGGGTGGCCGCGGTCTGCGCCCTGGCCGGGGGCGAACCCGTCGGCATGGTCGCGAGTTCGTTCACCTCGGTCTCGATGCGGCCGCCGCTCGTGTCCGTGTGCATGCAGGACACGTCCGCGACCTGGCCGCGGCTACGCGGCCTGCCGAGGCTCGGTTTGAGCATTTTGGCCGAGGACCACGAAGAAGCGTGCCTGCGGCTCGCGAGCACAGGGGGCGATCGCTTCGGTGACGTGCGCTGGGAAGCGGGACCCGAGGGAGGAGTGTTCCTTCCCGGCGCCAGCGCCTGGCTGGACTGCTCGCTGTACGCGGAACATCCCGCGGGCGACCACTCGATCGCGCTCTTGAAGATCCACCGGCTGCGGTCGGAGCCCGGTAGGCCGCCGCTGGTCTTCCACGGCAGCCGGTTCCGGCGCCTCATGGCGGTGTGAACCCGGGTGGACGTCGCCGCAGAACACCTAAGCGAAGGACAGGTAAGGGGCTGTGAATGGCTGTTGACGTGGCGGGCATCGATATCGCGTCTTTCGTCCTGCGGGTTTCCCTGGGCGGGACGCTGATCGCGCACGGCTGGAACCACGCTTTCGGCGGCGGGAAGATCGAGGGCACGGCGGGCTGGTTCGAATCGATGGGCCTGCGGCCCGGCAGGCTGCACGCGCTGATGGCGACCGGCACCGAACTCGGCGCGGGCCTCCTGCTGCTGCTCGGCCTGCTCACCCCGCTGGCCGCCGCCGGCGCGGTCGGCACCATGGTGGTCGCGTTCATCACCGCCCACCTGCGCAACGGCTTCTTCATCTTCCGTCCCGGCCAGGGCTACGAGTACGTCCTCATGATCATCCTGGTGGCGTGCGCACTCGGCGCGCTGGGGGGCGCCGGCGCGTCCCTCGACGGCGCCCTCGGGATCTCCGACGACCTGTCCGGCTGGACGGGCCTGACCATCACCGCTCTGGCCGGCGGCCTCGGCGCGGCCCTCCTCCTGGCCGCCTTCTGGCGTCCCGCCCGCCCCGAAGCGTCATAGACCTCCTGGCGACATCGGCCCTGAACCGTTTACGAGCATGGAAGGCATCGCATGCGTTTGGAAGGTGTTTCCACCGCCGTCACCGGAGGGGCCCGCGGCCTCGGCCTGGCCACGGCACGGTCGCTGGTGGCGGCGGGCGCCATGGTGACGATCATCGATCTGCCGGATTCGGGTGGCGAGGCCGTGGCAGCGGATCTGGGCGACGCGGCCCGGTTCGTCACCGCGGACGTCACCGACGCCGAGCAGTTCGCCGCCGCGCTGGACGTCGCCGAGGAGCGCGGCGGCCTGCGGGGACTCGTGCACTGCGCCGGCGCCGCCCGCAAGGTCCGGCTGCTGGACCGCGCCGGTGAGCCCGCGTCGCTGGAGGACTTCGAGTGGACCGTGCGCCTCAACCTGTTCGGCTCGTTCAACGCGCTGCGGCTGGGCGCGGCGCGCATCGCGCGGCGGGACGAGGAGGACGGCGAGCGCGGCGCGATCGTCCTGACCGCGTCGGTCGCCGCCTATGAGGGGCAGATCGGGCAGATCGCCTACACGGCGGGGAAGGCCGGCATCGTCGGCATGACGATCACCGCTGCGCGTGATCTGGCGAGCCGGTCCATCCGGGTCTGCACGATCGCCCCGGGGATCATGGACACCCGCCTTCTGTCCCGGATGCGCGACGACGTGCGGGCCGCGTTGCACGCCAGCGTCCCGCAGCCGTCCCGCCTCGGGCACGGTGACGAGTTCGCGTCGCTGGCGCTGGAGATCCTGCGGAACGGCTACCTCAACGGCGAGACGCTGCGGCTGGACGGGGCCCTGCGGATGGCGCCCCGTTAGCGTCGATCTTCACCAGCTCGAGTATTTCCTCGCGGTCGTCGACCACAGGGGAGTGAACGCGGCCGCCGCGTCGCTGGGGTGGCGCAGCCGACGATCTCGCAGGACTTGCCCAAGCTGCAACGTAAGACCTTCCCGCCAGGCTCGCCGCTACCGCCGGACGATCCGCTGTCGTTGGCTGCGCTGCCCGACCTGCCGATGGTGGTCGTCCCGCGCGGAAGGTCACAGGCCGGGGAGATCGAGCAGGTTGCTCTGGGGCTGGGAGGAGGCGCGACAGCTTGCAGTCACATCACGGTCGTGGGCAAGGCGACGCCTGAGCGTGTCCGGAACTGCCAAAGGTCTTGCTCGCCCCCGTGGTGGAATGGGGCTCAGGGCCCTGCCGCCGGTCCGTGGTCGAAGGTGTAACGCGGTCCGGGAAGCCCGCTGGGCGTAGCCGGGAAGCTCTGCGTTACACGCCGTTGGCCCAGGCGGTCGGCGACCTGGTTGCGCAACTCCGGCAGTAGCGCATACAGCACGTCGCCGGGGCAGGCGGTGGCGTTGTAGTCACGGTGTCCGACGATCGCTGCGTGCGGATCGAGCTGGTAGGTACCACATAGCCACGCACAGGTCGCGACGAGTTGCACCCACAGTTCTTCGGTGGGCTTCTCGGTCATGTAGGTGCCCTCGTTCTCGATGCCGATGGTGTGGTCGTTGTGGCTGAGGGTGTGGGCGCCCATGACGTGGTGGCCGGCGTTGAGGGCTTCCAGGGTGCGGTTGCGTCCTTCCATGAGGTGGCCGCCGCGGCTGATGGTGAGCTGCTGGCCGATGTCGTCCCAGCCCTTGTCGTCCATGTGGAAGGTCTGGATCGCGCGGGACAGTTCGAAGGCGTGTTCCAGCGACTGGTCGGTGGAGTTCGCCGAGGCGGTGTGGTGCACGACGATGTGGTCGGGGGCCCGGTCCAGCACGGTCGCTTCCACCTTGGGCGGACGGGCCTGCCACTGGTGGCGCGTGTGGATAAGGGGTGCGGCCCACGTTGAAGCCTGCGTCGGGGCCACGATGGGGTCGACGAGGAGGCCGAGCAGCGCTCCCCCCATGACCACTGCGGTATTCCCCAGCACGCCACGGCGGGTGAGGCGGATATCTGCGGGCACGAGCAGCTCCCTTCAGCCGCATATCAACCGACGATGATCTCGAGAAAAGCACTGATAGCGCGGGTGGTCGTTTTGCTCCGCCCTGCCTGACTCGTCGTCGTACATCTCGCCCTTGCGAACGGAGCCGACCTCGGCGAGACACGTTTTTCACCAGGGCTTCGTTGTCACCTGGGCCGCAGGTGGAGGACTGCGACCAACTCTTATGCACGGTCTACAGCCCTGGCTAGAGTGCGTCGCGCCCGGCCTTCAAGAACGGGTCAGCCCGGAATGCGCGCGAGGGGCGTTGATTTGTAGTCCAGCCCATGGCTCGCCATAGCCTCATGTGTCTGCGAACGAGTCGGTCTGGTGTACTGTCTCCCCCTCATCGGCGTGTGGGGCGGGCCATACGCAGATGAGGTGGTGTTCGGGCGGTTCCTGGTCGCCGGGGAACTGCCCTTCTGCGAGGTGGCCGGCGCTGCGGCCCCGCGCGTGTGCCCGAATTTTGTACTTGCCGGGCACTCCCCGCATGGGGCTGCGGCCACGCAGGTCAGGGTGCTCCTCGCCTCCAGACTTGATGATCACTGCTTCTCCCCGCGGGCTGATGTAGGTGAGGTCGACCACGATGTCCCAGTCGCTGAGGTTGAGGGGCGGCTCGCTGTCGGATGCAGTGAGTGTGAGGATGATGTCTCCGGTGTGCGTTCCGGCCATGAAGGCGGCATGGCCCTCGCCGGTGACGGTGCCGAGGGTGTTGGTGTTGAAGATCTGTTCCACTCCATTGTCTTCCAGAGGGCTTTCCTCCTCGGCGAGGAAGTAGGTGCCGAAGCTGACTGGGAGACGGACCGTGATCTGGAAGGGCGGGGGCCTCATATCGGTCAAAGATAACGAGGACCGCCCCGCTTCGCTAGAAGCGGGACGGCCCGCTTTGCCCACTCAGTGGCTCAGCCGATCATGGGTCGATGCGTACCCAGAACCAGTCGCTGTCCAGAATGTGGTCGTCCCTCATCCAATTTTTGTAGGCATTTCCTGCGCTGCGATTCTGGCTGCGGTTCAGGGGCCTGGCCGAGTACCACCGTCCCGTTGAACCGATTGTGGCCGCGTTCTGGTAGGTGGCGGCCATCGGATATTCGTCGCAGTCTCTGGCCTCACCGTTTGGTCCGGTGGTGTAGGGCTGTGTGTAGTACTGCGGGTCGGAGCAGATCCTCACCACCTGTGCCCGGGACTTGTCCTCTAGGCTGCCGTTCCCTGCGACATCGTGTGTCTGGTAGTAGTTGCGTGAGAGTTGCTGTCCGGATTTCTTCCCGCCGGGGATGATCACACCCACTGCGGGTGGCTTGGTCTTGGAACCTTGGCCGGTCTGCGCATCTTCGATGTGCTGGATCACCTCGGAGATGTTGGCGTGGGCGGTGCGGGACAGGGCGAACGTGGCGGGCACTTCGTGATAGATGCAGCCGTAAGGCTTCTTGGTTGAACCACCGCCGACGTAGACGTAGCTGGCGCGGTCGCATCGGAACGGTACTTTGTATCCGTTCCTGTTAGTCGGCCGTAGCCCGTCGGGCAGGTTGATTGACGGGGATGCCTCGTAGTAAGAGACGGCGTCCTTGTCGTTGTGCTTCCCATCGCCGCCGCCGGTCGCCTTTGAGGTATCGAAGGTCCATGTCAGCGGCTTGTTGTTGTAGGTGGACTTCCACTCCTTGCGTGGGTGGGATTCCCATCTGCTGTTTGGCTGGCAGTTGGCCCGTGGTAGCGCGAAGCAGAAGATGTCCAGTTGGAACCGGTAGTCGTTCCATGCTCCGGGGTGGGAGGTCCATTTGTCGACCGCAGCCCAGAACTTCATCTTCTGGTCGCCAGTGATGCCCTCGCCGGTGATGGTGAGCCGGAAGGTGTCGACGCCCAGCGTAATGACGTTGCCGTCTTTGTCGCGGCCCCAGTCGGTGATGGATCCGGTGCCGACGTAGCAGTAGGCGAAGTGATTCTTGTACTTCTGGAAGTCGATGTTGTCGCCCTGCAGTGCGCGGCAGGTGTCGAGGGTGTAGTAGTCGTAATTGGGTGCGAACTGCCTGGCGCCGGGACGGGTGTCGACCGGCATCGGCGTGGGATTCGCCGCTGGATTGGCGGGATCGTCGCTGTTGGCGTTGCGCTTGGTCGCCTCGGCTGATTGCGCGGCGTACTGCTTGAGGTCCGTGCCGGGCTTGACGGTTTTAGGGAGCGCTGACCAGCTTTTCAGCTCCAGCGTGGACCAGCCTTGTACCGGGTCGACCGGCGCGGCCAGGGCGGGGGTGGTGAGGCCGGCGGTGGCCACCGCGAGAATGGCGGTCGTGCCGATCGCTGCGAATGCGCGGGTGATGCGGGAGCGGATCACGGGTGCCTCCTCAGCCGCATTCGGTGTAGAACAGGTCGGCTCTGTTATCGGCGGAGGCGCCGACGTAGGAGGAGCTGGAGCGTGCTGTCATGACCCACAGCGTCGTCCAGGGGTCGGTGTCGCGATCGTAGACAGTTACCTTGTGCCTGGAGTTGTTGTGCCGGGAGCTTGCCTGGTTTTTGAATCCGTAATCTTCGAGTGACTGGGAGCCGCCGCAGTCCTGGAACTGCAGTCGCCGACCGTCCCAGTTCTTCTCTTGATAGAAGCAGTACCAGCCGCTTGGGCAGTTTGGTGTTCCTGCGACGTTGGTCTGGAAGACGACCTTGGCGGTTCCGCCGCCATAGGAGACTTCCGCTGGACCGGTCTGCACGCCACCGAAGCGGTTGATTTGGTCATTGACCTGGTTTTGCGCGGACGTGTCAGGCGCCGCCGATGCGGAGCCGGCCAAGGCCGTGCCGGCCACTAGCGCCCCGAGCGCCATACAGGTGACAGTTAGTGCACGGTCGGTTCTCATGCGCGGTCCTTTCGTAGGACTCGAACGGATGTACTAACCGCGGGGTGCGATCAAGACCGTAATCCGGCACGAAAGCCGCATCGAGAAATTGAGAGTAAAAGAAGATTTACCTAGTCCCTTGCCAGGGCTGACAATATGTGGTCATCATCGAATGTAAACCTTGGGGTGGGTGCACGCGTCGACAGATCTCATCAGCACTCTGTGCTACAAGATGCAGCTCAACGCACTGGATAGGGATTGTTTCGCCGGCCAATTCGCGGCCGGCCGGGCGCCCGGATGGTGCGGCCGGGCCTCGCGACGTGGTGGCCGCTTCGACCGCCGGCTTGATCTCCCTGGGCCACGGACGGCTGGCCGCCGGCGGACGACTGAGGCCGCCTTCGCGGGCTTCTGCAGGCGGCGCTGCGATGTGATCGCGGCACGGGAACTGGATCCTGGGAGGTGATCCAGGATCTGGTCGAGCTGCGGCAACGGCCAGCCGATGCAGCGTCAGGGCCGCTACACCTCCGAGTCGATGCGCCACCCCGGCAATACGCTGCCGCCATCGCCGCGACCGTCATCGACGCCTTCACCCGCCCCGGCGACCTGGTCGTCGACCTGATGTGCGGGACGGGCACCACGCTGATCGAAGCCGTGCATCTGGCCGCGACGCCGCCGGGGTGGAGGACGAACTCAACTTCGTCCATCTCACCGTGGGTAACCTGCGGTACGCCCGCCCGCCTGTCACCCTGTCGTCTGCCCGCCCGGAGACCCTCGATCGCCGCCACGGCGATCTCCACAACGGTCGACGCATCCGCAGCCTTGTTCTTGAGCCTGAAGGTGTGGAGCCCTACCTGGACTGGCCGTGTATCGGTCCCGACACCTCTGATTCCCAGTTGATTGGGGCTGGACGATCGGCACTTGCGCGAACACGAGGCGCACGTCACGGCCCTGGAAACCAAGATCGCGGATCTGGCTCGGCGCCGGGCGCGAGTGCTGAACTGCTTGAACAACTGGATGAGCCGAGCCAGGCGTTCGTTCAGAACGTCAACGAACGTGCCGCACAGATCGCTGGCGACCTGGAAGCTGCGCAGGCCAAGCTACAGGACGTGCGGAGTACGGCACCGTCGCGTCCGTATCCCGAACTGCTGGATCTGCTGCCGGTCGGGACGATCGATCTAGAGCGCGTTCCCGGGCCGATGCTGCGGCGGCTGCTGGACGTGTCCCGGCTGCGGATGGGCTACACCCGGAACGCCAACGAGGTGGAATGCGAAGTCACGATCACGTCCGAGATCGTGGGAACCCAGCAGGACGCGGCGGCTGCGGCGATCGGTGGTGATGGAACAGAATCGCGCGCCGGTCTGCGTGGTACCCCCTACGGGGTCCGCCGCAGACCGGCGCTCACGGTCGCCCTATCGGGCGCCCGCCTAACGATCCCGTCGCGGTTCACAGTCTTCTGATCGTCTGGATCCGTGGCCGAGGTTCTTTGAGGCGCTGGATCGGGAGAACGGCAACATCTCCCCCCGGATGTTCCATGTACGGCCTCGACTCATGGGACCCGCGGGGCGGGGCAGCGCCGACTCGGCCTTCTGGGGGTCGCTCTTTCAGCGGTAGTGCAGCGCCGGACGTTCGGAAACGAGGCAACGGTGCAGATCCCGCTCAGGCCCATTGAAAGCGGCCGGGAGTGAGCGAGTGTTGGTCACACCACTACTCGTCCTCGCGGCCTAGCTCGTCCTGGACGGGCGGACGCCGGCTATCGCGCATGTGCTCGGCGAGACCGGGCCTGCTGTGGTGACGGCGCTGGTAGTCCTGCTCGGCCGGGCTGCGCCCGGGGTCCGGTTCGAGCGGGACCGAGCGGACGACTTCAGCCACGTTGCCGTAGGTGCCGAGAGGAAGGGACGACAACGCGCGCTCCGCCTCCGTCTCCGGTCCCCTGTTATGCGCGTGCTCGACGATCTCTTGCTTGCTCGCCGGGAACGCCAGGTCCCCCAGCAACTCCTCGATCTCCCGGGTGTCTGCGAGTCTCATGATGTGCTCTCCGTGGCTTCGATGCGCGCCGTACGTGCTTCTGCGGCGGAACCGCCCGGCGCGCCACCCTCCAAACGGCCGCAGATCCCGGTTGAGCTGGGAGCCGACGGGTATGGGGCGTTCTTGGCCGGATCTGAAGACGTGGAGGTGAGCACGCATGTCAGGCAAGAAGATGGAGGGGAACGAGGCCCAGCGCAGGGCGAAGGCGCGCGAGGCTCGGGCCGCCGGGTCGACGCCGAGCGGCGAGCACGCGACCACGGGCGCGTCCAAGCAGCCGCACACCCGGCCCGAGCACGAGCCGCACCATCACGCCGAACGGCTGGAAGACATCCACAAGGGCAAGCAACAAGACGCCTCTCCCGAGCCGAAGCCCGGTTACGGTGTGGCCGGTTCCAAGCGCCACCGTGACGACTGACTGGCGCAGCCAGACGGGCAGACTGCAACGCCGGCCAGCATGCAGGAACCGGATTGGCAGCCAGCCTGCCGATCCGCGACCGCCATGAAGCATGGCCTGCCAGGTGGCTGTGCCTGGTGCGCGGAGGACCCGCTAAGGCGTTGAAGAGTCATTTGCGCGCGGGGCCTGATCTGTGAACGCGGGTTCGGTTCCGCGCTGAAACAGCGCCCCGCAGAGTCCCCGTGTGTGCGTCCATCGGATGCCCGTGCGCCGGGCCAATGAGAAACCATGCGATGGACGTCATGCTCCCGTTCAGACGGCCCGCCGTGGCCTGCCATGCCGCCAGGTGGCGGGACGACCCGGGGTTTACGGCTCGCCCCTGCGCTGCAGGAGGTGGCCAGCGGCCAGTCCGTCAGGAGGCCGAGTGGCGCATCCGGGTGAGATGTCCTCCAGCGACCACACGCTGGTGATCTTTTCCTTCATCAGGCGGTAGAGGGCGGTGGCGCAGGGCGGCCGAGGTAGCGAATCACCTCGGCCGGGTCGATGACGACAAAGCCGAGGTGATCAGCTCTTCCAGCTGCGGCAGGTAGGGGCAGGTCTTGTCGGTGACGTCCACGATGATGATTGCCAGCGTAAGGTGTTCGATCAGCGACAGGATCCGATGGTGTGGATGCCACTGGCGGCGACGAAACCTTCCAGGCCGCGGATCACGCGGGCGCTGTCAGGCCCGCCTGCGTCACGCGGTGCACCACCTCCTGGTCCCGGGCTGGTGTTGCCAGAGGTCATCCCCGGCAGGTCAGGACGTCTTGGTGATCTCCGTGCTGACCCCGCTGGGGCCGTCGTACTCCCGGTCGGGCATGGCTCGCAGCGCCCGCAGCATCTGCTCGTCGGCGCCGTGCTGCTGCGCGTGCTGGACCAGGTCGTCCCGGGACGCCGGGTAGTCCATCCCGGCCAGGCACTTCTGAACCTCGATGAACGACGGGTTGTCCGCCATGATTCCCCCTAGTTCATGATCTCGACCGAGCGGTCTTGCGGTTGTTGGCCTTCTCGATGGCCTTCACGAGCTCGCCCTTGGACATGGTCGAGCGACCCGAGATGTCGAGCCGTTTCGCCACGTCGTACAGGTGCTTCTTGGAGGCGTTGGCGTCCACACCCCCAGCGGTCTTGCGTGAGGTCGTGCGTCCGCCTTCGGCCTGCGCGTCGGACGGGCCCTCGGCGCCCTTCTCTTGGGCTCCCAATGATCGCCGACCTTCTCGTGGGTGTGCTTGAGCGCCGCATACGCGACGCGATGGGCCCGCTGCCCCTCGCCGTACTCCTCGACCGCCGAATCGTGCGCCTTGGCGAAGGTCCGCTGAGCCTTGGCGTCCGAACGCTTGATGGTGTCGCGGCGGCGCTGCCTAGCACGGCCAGCCGGAATGGGAGGCGTGGGGACGGGACCGGCGATGCCCCAGCGAACAGGGCAGCCCGAGATCGGGAAATGGACGTGCAGTGCCGCGTGCACCACGACATGTTTTATCGTGGCGTCGTAGAGCGGCGTGAAGGAAACCGCTGCCAATGTCCCGGTACTCAGCGTCAGTGTGGTCACCGGACTGGTCAGAACCCGCAGTGCCTGCCGTGCAGGGCGCAGGTCAGTCGCGGGTCCTGGCCGCGGGGCGGGGCACGCAGCAGCACTGTGATCGAGACCCCCAGCACCAGTTCCAGCGGCGTCCATATACCGGTAATCAGATGCTGGAGCATGTGACCGCGGAGGCCGCGGCTAGCACCACGTACTTGACACCGCACACCGGGACCGGTCGTTGATGTCGTCCACGGTCACCCCCGCTAGGCGGGTCGCGGTGTTCGCCTGTTCAGGGCCATCGCCGAGTTCACCGCCGAGTATGGCCGCTCGCCCACCACCGCCGAACTCGCCGACCGGGTCGGTATCGGCCACGAGGCGACCATGGACGCGTTGGGTGGCCAGCGAGGCATACCGGCCACTGTCGCTGGACGCTCCGGTCGGCGGGCCCGCCACCGAGGACCCCGGCACGTCGGTGAGCACCTGGTGTCGATGACCCCGACCTGCACCATCTAGTTGACGGCCATGCGCTGTGCCCCCTGCTCGCGCGGCTTTCCGAACGCCAACGCACCATCGTCCTGCTGCGCTATTTCGGCAACCAGACCCCGACCCAGATCGCCGCGCAGCTGTGCATCTCCCAGATGCACGTCGCCCGGCTGCTGGCCCGAAGCCTGCAACAGCTCCGCCGCGGTCTGCGGAACATGAACCGCCAGGCCGTCGGTCCGGGGATGGGGAGGACCGGCGGCCGCCGGGTCTGGAGCAGACTCAGGGACCGTGACCCCTGCCTTCGTCTGATATCTCTGGTCCATCCTGTTACCTCCCCGAATGAGCAGTGCGTTTTTGGGTCGGTCCGGGAGATCAGGTTTACGGTGCGGAGGTGGGAGATCTTCCGATTCCGTCGCCGCAGATGGTGCACGCCGCGCGCGCCCATCTGACCCGCCGCTTCGGGAAGGGAGTTGAGGCCCTGCTGTGGGAGGCTCGCGAACACCCGCTGCCGGATGTGGAAGCCGTCGACAAGGCGATCGCCGCGATCCGTGCCGCACACGCCGACGGGCAGGAGCCTCCGACCGCCACGGACTTGGGCGCGGCCCTGGTGGTGTTGCAAGCCGCCCGGCTGGATATGGACCGCTTGGAGGCTGACCTGCTGGGCGCCGTACATGAGGTAGGCCTGGACTGGGCGCAGATCGCCGCAGTACTGGACCTGCCTGACGCCGCCGCTGCCAGGGAGCGTTTCGAGAGGTTTCGGCCCCGGCTCGACGCACCGGTCGATGAGGTCCAGCCTTCCAAGCCCGGCGATGACAAGGCCCCGGGATTCTGAAGCCACCATGGCCGAGTGCAGTTGGCAGTGGGCGGTCGGTAACTCTCGTGTTCTCACAAATGACCGGTTCTCTGGAGCCGTGGTTCCGAGTCGGGCGATCGTGTGCGCGAGCCTGCGTGGCCCGGTGCGCAGCCATTCCCGCCAGGGCGAATGACTGAGGTTGTGCCGCTGGTGCCTTGGTGTCCCGGCTGTTGGCAATGGCCCCTCGGGCGGTCGTTTGTCCGCGGGGGCGCGGGAATGTCCAGGGCTGAGACAAGGGCCCGAGACCGAAAGGGTGCTCACCCCTGCCCGCTTCGGGAGGCCGCCGCCCGGCATGGCGAGAACCGGTCGATCATGAACGACACCCAGCGTGTCCTTCTCGCCGTGCGCTCGAAACCGATCCCAGCGCGGCTCGCCTCGCCGACCGGGTCGCCGGGTGCCTGCTGCTCCAGTACGGTCTGCCGTGGCCCAGATCGTCGCTCTCACCACCGGCGACAGTCCACTCTTTCCGAGTCAGCCGTCGACCAACGACGCGGACGGGCCGACCTGGACGCGACCGGCCCACCGTCTTGTTGTTCCCCGGCGGAATGCCTGGACGGTCTGTGTCGCGGCAAACAGGGGGGCGTCTGGTGACATTGGGCATTCCGTCCACCAGCTTGGCCGAGTGGTGCTCTGCTCTCCATGATCGGCAGCGTGGCCGGGAGATCCTCGCTGATCCGCTCGGCCTGCCGACAACAGAGCCGCCGCTGGAGCTCCACCGCGGCCGCAGACCGCCCCGATCGGCGCGGCAAGATGCCGAGCTGACGCGGATCGAGGCGCTGGGTGGTGATGGCGCTGGATGAGCTGCGGCATGTGGACCCTGGGGAGCCGAGCGGTGCGAATCCACATCGAGCCCGCTCCTCCTGCCAACCCCGCTGGCACCGGGCTGGATGCGGTCCCGCGTTTCCTCGGCGTGGGCCTACGGGACCGCCTGCGGCGGTTTGTGACGGGGTGAGTGCACCTTGCCGGGGCCTGTCAGACCATCTGTGGTGTCAGGCCGCCCAGGTCCGGCACCCGCCGGACGACGGGTCGTGGGTTGCGGATCCGCAGGGTGCCTGCATGCCGGTGCAGTTGGTTGCGGGTCCAGATCAGGAGCGACAGGCCGGTGCAGTCGAGGAATTGCAGTCCTGACGGTTCCAGCACGAGTGCGCGGGGCTTGTCATCCAGGCACTGCGGATGGCGGTGCGGAGCTGGCGCTCACTAGCCGTGTCGAGTTAACCGGGTTGGCAACAACACGATGGGTCGCCGCGGTGGTTGGTGGTGATGCCGGCGGTCAGGATCGGTTGGACGTGTCGGCGTTCCGAGTGGCGGGGTCATGCTGAGGCTCGTGCCAGGGTGAGCGTGCCGCCGCGGTCGATGTGGCGCAGGCGGGTTCCCATGCCGAGCCGGGTGACCTCGCGTTCGAAGTCGGAAAGCGGTGACTTCATCACGGTGTAGTCGTCGTAGTGGACGGGGATCCCGGTGGCGCAGCCGGTGGTCTGGAGCCACTGCGCGCCCTGGCGGCCGTCCATGGTCACGGTGAGCAAGCCCAGAAGCCTGGTACCGCCCAGGTGGACGAGTCCGGCGTCGATGTCGGGGTAGCGGCGGCGGATCTCGGCGAGTTCGTCGTACATGAGTGTGTCGCCGCTGATGTAGAGCCGGAATCGGGGGTCGCCCCCGGGCGGGCAGAACTCAAGAAGAGAGCCCATGACGGGCGGCAGCAGGCGGCGCAGAGGGCCGGGCCCGTGGCGGCCGGGCAGTGCGGTGATCTGGATCTGGTGGCCGTCCTTGGAGAGGGTCCCGGTCTGCCAGGTGCGCAGGCCCGCGGCCTCGCGGAATCCGCGGTCGCGTAGCGCGCGGGCTGCTGCGCCCGTGGTGAGGATCGGGAGGCGGCGGTCGAGGTGCTGCTCGGCCACCTGGTCCCAATGGTCGTCGTGCAGGTGCGACAGGACGACACCGTCGAGCGGGGGCAGGCCGTCGACGGGGATAGCAGGGTCCTTCAAGCGCTTGCTGGTGATGCCGTAGCCGAGATGGGCCCGCTGGCCCCGGCGCAGGAAGTTCGGATCGGTCAGCAGTGTCAGCCCGCCGTACCGGATGATTGTCGTCGCGTTCCCTATGAAGGTGAGGGTGATCGCATCATCAGGCATGATTACCCCATTTCCGCTCCGTCGGCGCCCCCTACCCGGGACGGGACGCCCCATGCGGCGGGTTCCTCGGGTGCGGCCTGGCCCCAGCGACGCGACACACGACCATCTCGGCGTACATCGCTTGGCCGGCGGGTGGGGCCTGTCGTGTGAGAGCTCCTGACGCGGCCCGGAGACGGCACGGAGTTCGGCTCGTCCGGTTGCCTTAGTGTGGACGCGGTAGGAAGTCCGTGCGGTTCTGTTGGCCGAACGATCAGCGGGAAGCGGCCGACCGGCAGTCGGCGCTCCGGACGCCCAGAAGGCGGGTGGGTTTGATGGCCGGATCGGGCCGCGGGCATCGGGTGTGGGAGCTGATCGGGGAGCGGGCCGGCGGCCGCGGGAACGCGACCGCGGGGGACGTGTGCGCGGCCTGCGTTTCGGCGGTGGGCGTGTCGGGAGCCGGACTGTGGGTCGGCGACACGGTGGACCGGCGCATCATGGCGCACTGCACAGACCCGGTTGCGGAACGGCTGGAGGATCTTCAGTTCGTACTGGGTGAGGGACCGTGCACGCAGGCGTGGACTAGCGGTGCGCCGGTGCTGGTCGAGGATCTGGGCGCCCGCCAGTGGCAGCAGGCGTGGCCGGGCTTCGCGGCGGCGGCGGTGCGGCTGGGCGCGGGGGCTGTTTTCGCCTTTCCGCTGCAGGCTGGTGCGGTACGCGCCGGCACCCTGGACCTCTACCGGGATGAGACGGGGCCGCTGGAGCCTGCCCAGCTGGCCGACGCGCTGGCGTTCGCGTCGGCGGCGTTGACGGTGATGCTGGCGCTTCCGGAGCTGCTGGTGCCTGAGAGCGTCCTCAGCGTCGACGGGATCGGGCAGGATGCTTCAGTGATCCACCGCGCCGCCGGGATGGTCTCGGTCCAACTCGCGGTCGACATCGACGCGGCCTATGCACGGATACGCGCCTACGCGTTCGCCCACGATCTGCCGTTGCGTGAGGTCGCGCGCCGGATCGAGGGACGGGAGCTGCGGTTCGAGCCCGAGAACCAGGAGGACGGATGATCGCCCTGGGTCAGAGCACCATCGTCCCAGGGCTGCGTGCCCTCGACACCGGCAGGAGAGCGACATGTCCTTGACAGAACCGCCACAGCCGGATGCCACGGACCGGTCTCCGGAACCGGCCAGCCTGGCCGCGGTGTTCATCGAGCTGGCCGACGTGCTGGTCACCGACTTCGATGTGATCGATTTCCTGGATTTGCTCGTGCAACGGTGTACGAGATTGCTCGGGGTGGACGCGGTCGGAGTGCTGGTGTCCAACCAGCAGGACCAGCTCCAGCTGATCGCCGCCTCCACCGCACAGGCCACCGCGATGGAGCAGGTCCAGTTGGACAGCAAAGACGGGCCGGGCCCCGACTGCTACAGCGCCGGGGTACGTATCGACTGTCCGGACCTGCGGGACGAGCCCGGCCGGTGGCCCACATTTCAGGTGGTCGCCGCGAAGGCGGGCTACCGCGCGGTGCACGCGCTGCCGATGCGGCTGCGCGATCAGATGATCGGGACCTTGAACCTCTTCAGCCTCGCTCCCGGAGGCTTGGACACCGGCCTCCTGCACATCGGCCAGGCGCTGGCCGACATCTCCACTCTCGGCATCGCGAGCCAGCCTTACCTCAACCGGCAGGCGACATTGACAGCCCAGCTCCAAGCAGCGCTCACCAGCCGAGTGACGATCGAGCAGGCCAAGGGCATCATGGCCGAACGCCATCAGCTCACGCCGGACGAGGCGTTCGACCGGCTCCGCGCCTTCGCCCACGACCGTGGGCTCAGGATGTCGGATCTCGCCCGTGCCGTGGTGAGCGGCGACGGCGCGTCCGCCGACTTCACCGTCTACCTCCAGACCGCCTCTCAGTGACCGGGCGTCAGTACGTCGGGACGCCATGCCGAATGGCCCGGGAAGGTCCGTCGTCTCGTCCAACGGCCGGGTCGATGTGCTCCTCGGCTGTGGTACGAGCCGGGTCGGGAGCACAGCCGCGGTGTTCGACCGGCACCGCAACCCGGCGGCCGGGAGACGCTATGGTGCCGCGTCGTCAGGTTGTGGCTGCGCCAGCTGGACATCGGCCAGCAGTGACCGTGCCACATCGCGGAGTTTGACATTGACGTGCTGTGACCGCTGGACCAGCAACTCGAACGCCTCATCCGCATCGATGCCGTGGACGGCCATGAGGACACCCTTGGCCTGGTCGATCTCCGCGCGCGAAGCGAGCGCCGTCCGCAGTTGCTCGACCATCTCAACAGCCTGAATTCCGCGGCGGGCGTTGACGATGGCAGCCGACGCGGCCGCGGTGAAGAGGCGCAACAGCGCCTCGTCGACGGGATCGAAGAGACCTCGGCCCCGCCCGTACAGGTTCAAGGCACCCACCACGGGCCCCTGCTCGTCGAGAATCAACGGCACCGACAGGTACGAGTTGAACCCCGCTGCCGCCGCCGCATCGGCGAATGCAGGCCACGTTTGCCGAGCCTCCTGCACGCTCGCCCGCACCGGACGCCGCCCACGGGCCGCCTCCAGGCACGGCCCCTCACCAGCCTCATACTGGCCGTCATCGATGGCCACCACCGACTCGTGTGTCGCGGTCGCCGTCCGTGCCCCCTCCGGTGACACCACGGTGACCGAGACCGCCCAGACGTCATCGATCGATGACCGCACAGTCTCGGCCAGCCGGCCCAGGACCATCTCCAGCGACTCCCCCTCGGCCAGGACGTGCTGCAGGTTCCGCAGCTGCAGGGTCACTTCAACCAGCGGGTCTACCTCGACGTTCAGCCGGGCCCCCGACGGCCCTGATCCGTCTGCCTTCACCGTCCGCACCTCCGCTAGCGAAATCCGACCACAGGAAACCACCGATTCAGGACTCAAAGACGGCGATGTGCCTCCGACCCAAGCTACAGACCGAGACCCGCCCGGTCACCGCAGTTCAAGGCCCTCTGAGCGCCGGAAGGGCCGGCGCGGTAGATGCCGGGCGCGGTCTTCGAATGGTCGAATGCTGGCATATCGATACAGGCATCATCCAGCATCCGAATGCAGACCACGCGACCTTCGAGGGGGCGACCGGTCCCTGAGACCCGCCAGCGTCCTCGCCGTTAACGTGAGTGCGATCGGGTGAAAGCTCAGGCTTGGCTTCACGCGCGGCGGATCAGGCGGGTGTCATGTCGGCAGCATGCCGCGGCCGTAGCTGTTGCAGGGACCTGCTGAGCAGGCGCGAGACCTGCATTCCCTCAAGTGCCGCCGCACCCTACAAGGACGACGGGGTAGGCGTGGCCCTCAGCCGGCTCCGGCGCTCGGAGAAACACGCGGTGCGGCGATTCCAGAACAGGCGTTCAGCGACGGAACCGCCCCCCGGCTGAGCGGAGACGGCAGCGGGGAACCCGGCCGTCAGCCGCTTCGGCCTCTTCAAGGGGGAGGATGCGGGTCACGCCCGTGATGGCGCAGACACGTCGCACGATGCCGGACGGCGGCAGCCGCAGGGCCAGGGGCGTGTTCCGCACCCCGGCGTGGAGGTAGGTGCGCAGAATGGCGTCCACAGTGGTGGAGTCACAGAATCTGCAGCCGGTCAGATCGAGGATCATGGCGGGGACGCCGACGTCCAGCAGCCGTTGCGCGCAGGTGCGGAGATCTTCGTAATTCGTGAGATCGACTTCGGTCGGCAGATGGGTAGCGAGCCAAGGTGGCCATCGGCGCTTCTCCCCACGACAGCGGATCCGGCTCGGATCCCCGTGCTGCCGCGGACCACGTTTTCGACGGTTCACCCGGTGCCCGGTTCGGAGAGGTTCGCCTGCATTTTGGCCTTGGCCGTCTCGGGCATGCCTCTGGCCGCCGCGACCTGGGCCTTGTTCTTGAGGGAGCCGGTGACGACGTGGTCCTTGCCTGCCATGAGCGCCTGGTAGCTCTCCCGCGCGACGTCCGTGGGATCGTCCTTGGATACCTGACCGAGCTTGGTGTCGAGGACGCCCGCATGTTCGAAGAAGGCGGTCTCGGTGGGGCCGGGAAGGACCGCTGTGACGGTTACGCCGGTGTCGCGCAGTTCGTAGCGGAGCGCTTCGGCGAAGGAGTACAGGAAAGCCTTGGACGCGGCATAGGTCGCCAGGAAGGGGCCCGGCGCCGTTCCGGCGATAGAGGACGTGAACAGAAGCCGTCCCTGCTTCCGGCGGACCATGTCGCCTAGGACGAGCTTGGCCAGATGCACCGACGACCTGACGTTGAGATCGATCAGGTTGAGCTCGTCGGTGAGGGCGTTGTCGCGGGCGAAATCGCCGCCGACCCCGACGCCGGCGTTGATCGCAGCGGCGGCAAGGGGCCGTCCTGTCGCCTTCACCGCCGCGTACAGCTCCTCCACCCCTTCCGGGTGCGCCAAGTCCACGCGTATTGGCGTGGCCTCGCGCTGAGACGCGGCGCCGATGGCCTGTGCGGCGGTCACGATCTCCTCGTTCTCGGCGGCGATCAGCACGTCGAAGTCGTGGTGGGCGAACTCCGCCGCGAGCTCACGGCCGATCCCGCTGGACGCACCGGTGACCAAGGCCAACGGCCTATCGCTCTTGCTCATGGCGATCCTCCGTTCAATGCCATGTGGGCAGCTTCCGGTGCCGCGTCGCCCACGGATCGTTCGTGTGCATCAGGGGCTCCGTTCCCCCATCGCGCTGTCGCTCGCCGGACAAGGGGCCGAGGTGCCCGGCCGAGGCTCCGCGCTGTGGCCGTCATGTCGTCCTCGCCTTGGGGTCCGGACCGAACCGTATGCCCCGCATTCGGCGCGCCTAACGAAGTCGTTCGGCCACGGGTCCGGGCCATTGGTGGCTGTGGTGCCGTTTACTCGGCAGGCTCCGGGTATCGCCTGCGGATGGGAGAAACTCGTTCCCGGGAGCTGCTGGGGATCTATCTGCACGACCATCTCGCGGCGGCGGTCGGCGGTGTGGGCCTGGCCCGCAGGGTCGCGCAGGTACATAGCCGCTCGGAAGACGCCGAGCGGCTGAGGAGGCTGGCGGACGACGTCGCCGCCGACCGGGGGCCCTGTTGTCGATTGTGCGGTAGCTCGGGTTGCCGGTCCGCCGGTACAAGAGCCTGGCGGTGTGGACGGCCGAGAAGGTGGGACGGCTCAAACTCAAGGGCGCTCGCCGGTCTGGAGCAACTCCGGAAGGCGGCGGTCGCCGACGTGTTCCGCCGGGCGGGAACCGCAGAGTCGGCTGCCGTCAGGCCGCAATGAAGGCGACGAACCGGACCCCTCCATCGCGGTGCGCAAGGAGCAGGCACGTGGCACGTGATCCCGCGGGGCTGGCACGCGGTCAGGGTCTGTTCAATGTGGTGGGCGGGGCGTGGCCTTTGGTGAGCATGAGGAGTTTTGAGTGGGTCTTCGGGCCCAAACAGGACAGGTGGCTTGAGCAGACCGTGGCCGGTCTGCTGATATCGGCTGGCTGGACCCAGCTGCGCGCGGGCACCTCACCGGACGGCCTGGGCCACGCCCGCCGGATCGGCCTCGGCGCGGCCGCGACGCTCTTGACCATCGACCTCGTTCACGTCGCCCGAGGGACGCTTCGGTGGACCTATCTGCTGGACGGCGTCATGGAGGCGGCCTGGATCGTCGCCTGGCTGCGATCGGAGAGTGCCGCGGGCAGACGCCGCAACCGGAGAACAAGCTCAATCGGCTTGGGTCGACCGGCGGTCCGTGGACGAGGTCCACGCCCTGGGGCCTTTGCTGCTCGCGGCGCGCGATCGACCCGGCCAGCGCCCGCGCGAGCACGCAAGAACTGACGGGCCCCAAGTCCTGTCGATCACGGCGAGTCTGTCGAGGTGGGTCGCGCTCCCCATGTCGCGGATCTGCCCTTCCAGATAGCCCTGGTCGGCGACGCTTGGGGGGCCCAGGTCGGGCCGGGCACGACGACGTTCGCACGGACGCCCTTCTTGGCCGGGTGGAGGTATCGACTTGGTGAACGCCACCATCGCGGTCTTTGACGCGTCGTAGTCGATCACCCCCGCACTGCCTCCAAGAACGTTCTCCGACGCGGTGGCGGAGCTGCACCAGTTGCTGCTGGCCACCGAGGGCGTAGAAGGGTTCCACGCTGGACATCGCGCAGTTGGCCGCCGGGACGATCGGCGAGGGCCTGTTGTGCGGGATCACCATGAAGACCGACGGCCGGCCGGCGACGGTGGCGTCCTCGGACGCGCTCGCAGAGAAGGTCGACGGAGGTGCCGTACAGCCTGGACCGCGGGCGTGCCTGTACTCGATTCGCACCGATGAAACAGGTGCTCCTCAAAGGTCTGCATCATCCCGACCGTTGGGGCGATTACGCCGCCCATGCGCTGGAGCACGGTGTGCGGTCCTCGCTGTCGATACCACTGCATCCCGGTGGCGACAGCCAAGGCCGGGGGGCGCTGAACATCTACGCCCCAACATCGACGCCTTCGGGCCGGAGCAGATCAGTCAGGCCCGCGGGTACTCCCAGATCCTGTCCGGGGCTGTGGCGTTGGCGGTGCGCATCGGCGACCCGGGCGGCCTGACCGGGCATCTTCGCACGGCGCTGACCTCGCGGGCACCACCATCGACCCAGCCATCGGCGTCATCATGCCCGCCCTCGCTGCCCGCTCGAACGGGCCTGTGAGGTCCTGCGGCAGACGTCGCAGAACTCCTCCTCCAGGCCACTCAAGCCGCCCGCGACCGTGACCTTCCCGACCTCGCCACCGCATGCCGTGAGATCACCGAAACACGCGGAAATGGCTCCGCACCCGCATCAAGGTCTCCGCCCCCAAGTCCTCGGCCTACAAGTCCAGATGTACCTGCCTGTAACTCAAACCACCGGACGGCGGTGTGGCGGATGCGCACCGGTGTCGCGCCTGCGGGGTTGGAGAGCCTCGGGCTCGTCCCGGTGGTAGGCGTTCTGTTGGCGGCATGCACCTGACGGCGACACTGGGCAAGCGCGGCCCCGCTGCTGGAACGCACGAGCGGGGCCGACTCCGCCCTACCCGAGACGGCGTTGTACCAGCCGTCGACCGTTGCCAGGGCGAGCGTGCCGGCCCGGTGGCTGCGGCCGGGGCCATCGCCCGTGCCACACAAGAGCCGGAGCAACGGTCAGCACGGAACATGATGGTGCAGCAGGCGGGTAGGTGAGGCCGATGGAATTGGATGACTCGGCTTCCGACGGCCGTCGCGCAGTAGTAGAGCCGGTCACGCGCTCTCCGCCACGCGAGATTTCACTGGCGGTGTCAACGCAAGCTTGGCGGGACGTGGTGTTCCTGCATTGGCCTTACGAGCCGAGCGTTCTGGAGCATTTGGTGCCTGCCGGTACGAAACTGGATGTGCGTCAAGGGAAGACATGGGTCGGGGTGGTGGGACTTCGGTTGACGGAAGTCCGCATCGGTGGCCTTCTGCGGCTCCCCTATATGGGTGATTTCGACGAGCTCAACGTGCGCCTCTACACCGTCGGTGCGGACGGCCGTCGCAGCACGGTGTTCCTGGCGATGGAGGCGGGACGGCTGCCTGTGGTCACGGCCGCCCGCGCACTGCTGCGGCTGCCCTACTCGTGGTCGACAGTGGTCCGATATCGCTATGGCGACATCGTCGGCTACAAATCCTCGCGGCGGCTGCCCGGCCCGGCGGGGGCCGGCATCGGGTTCACATTGCGGATCCAAGAACCCCACCAGGCCAGTACCGCCGAGGACTTCGTCACCGCCCGGTGGGGCACGCATACCCCTTGGTACGGAATGCCGCTGTATTTGCCGTTCGCCCATGAGCCGTGGCCGTTGCGATCGGCTGAGCTGCTCGACTATGCCGACGAAGGGCTGTTCGCCGCGGTGGGCGTACCGGCGCCTGACGGGCCGCCGACCAGCGTGCTGTATGCCGCCCAGGTGCGACCGCGTAGCGGTTTTCCTCTGCCCGTGACCGGCGCCGGGCAGTCCGGCCCGAGTTCACATGAGGGGGATCAGAGCGCCCGCTGACCACCGACATCAGGGTCGTCGAGCCGCCCGGCGCGGCTGCGTGCGAGGGCTGTTGTGGACGGTGGTCTCGGGCGGTATGTGAGCCCACCTGGCCGGTTGGTCGTATGCCGCTGGGTGCATTCGACGTGGTGCCTTGATCACCGGCTTCCTCGTCGCGGGGCCGGTTCTGGGGATGTAGAACGACTTTTGTGGGGTATCGGGGCGCCATGATGAAACGTGCGGTGGGGGAGGGCCTGGTCGCCGGAACGGCAGGGACGGTGGTGATGACGCTGGGGGAGAAGCTGGAGCAGCGGTTGACCGGGCGGCCGGACTCCCACGTCCCCGCGCGGGTCCTGGAGCGTCTTGCGGGCATGGCGGAGCGTCCGGGGCGCCAGCCGGTGCCGCTGAACTGGGTCATGCATTACGGTCAGGGGGCGCTGCTGGGGGTCTTGCGTTCGGCGATGGCGCATGCGGGGTTGCGGGGCCCGTGGTCCTCGGCGAAGTTCACCGTGGTGCGGCTCACTAATGATCAGTTGTTGGAGAACGCCACCGGTGTCGGTGCGCCTCCGGCGTCCTGGCCTCGCCTCGAACTGGGCGTGGACGTGCTGCATAAGGCGGTTTACGGCTTCGTGACGGGTGCCGTCGCCGATGCCCTGGCTTCTCGATCCGGACCTGGCCCTGGGCAGCGTCACGCTGCCAGGCGCATGGGCCGGCACACCGATGTGGGCCCGCTGTCTCGCGATGAGGCTTACGGCCGGCGGCCACCCGATCGTCGTAGCCGGCGTAGGTCAGGGCGTGGATGAGCCTGTAGGAACCCGTGGCCGCAGTCCGGGCGAGCGGGCCCGCCGCGCACGGTGGGAAAGGCGTTTCTGAAGGCTACGAGCCTGACACGTGGGAGATTTCGGGACGGTATTTCAGGTGCGGTGTCAGGGCTCGGCCGAGGAGGTCGGTACCCGGTTGCAGGAGACCGTCGTCGCCGTTGGCGTACTGGCCCGTGCGTTCGAGTGGCGGCGAGTAGGCGTGGATGGTGACCGTGCGCCCTGCCCGGGGCTCGTAGCGCATGCAGTGGATGTGGGTTTCGTCGAAAGAGAAGGTGTGCCTTTCCTCCACCAGTTCACTGGAGTGTTCGGTTCCGGTGCCGTCCAGCCGCAGACGCTCGTGGCGGATGGCGCCTCGTGCCACGCGTACGGCACCGCGGGACACGTCATGATCATGGAATCCGGTGTCGTGGTCGGCGGCCGTCCAGCAGATGGCCCACACTCCGAGATGACCCGAGCTGCAGGAGGTGACCGGCGGCGAGCAGCGCGGCGCCCAGGACGAGGAACCCGACGTCCCACCAGGTCTGGTGGGGGCCGCCGCGGACAGGGTGGACGCCGAGAACGTGATGGTCGACGATTCCCTCGACGAGGTTGAACAGCCCCCACCCCGCCAAAATCCACCCCCACAGCACCCGCGACGTCCACACCCGGCGCCGGTGGCGGGTGACCCGCGCGTACAGCACCGCCAGCCCGGCCAGCACCGCCAGCCAGCACACCACGTGGAAGATCCCGTCCCACACGGTGTTCATCTCCAGCCCGGAGACGGTGTGCGGGGAGTAGTACCTCACGCCGATGTTGTCGGTGTCGGTGCTGGTCAGCATGTGGTGCCATTGCAGCACCTGGTGCAGAAGGATCCCGTCGACGAACCCGCACAGCCCCACTCCCAGTACGATCCCCGGCAGGATCCCCGGCAGGAGCAGGCTCACCGGCTCGGCGTCCGAGCGTCTCCGGGCCACAGCGGGCACGGCTAGGACGACGCGGGCTTGTCGCGGAGACTTTCGACGGGGTGGGGGCCTTCGGTGGCCAGGCGGTACTCGTCGCCGAACTTGTCGCGGTGCTCGTCGATGACCTGCTCGGACGGCGGCCGCTCCGCGTTGATCTTGTCCT
>NZ_SMKT01000060.1 GCF_004348735.1 Actinomadura sp. KC06 | reverse complement strand
CGCCCGTCCCGCCCTGCGAGACCATCGCCACCACCGCGAACCGCGGCTTCTTCATCGGGCCGATCGAGGCGAACCAGGAGGTGTCCTCCTTGCCGTACACCTCGGCGGTGCCGGTCTTGCCGCCCACCTCGACGGTCTTCATGTCGAACCCGCCGAACGCGCCCGCGGCCGTGCCCTGCGTGGTGACGTCCCCGAGCGCCTTGCGGATGTACTTGATCACCTTCTGGTCGACGGGCAGCCGCTGCGCCGGCGGCGCCTCGATCCGCTGCGCGACCGAGCCGTCCGGCCGCATCACCGCGACGCCGAGCCGCGGCACGACCAGCCTGCCCCCGTTCGCGATGGCCGCGTACGCCCGGGCGAGCTGCAGCGGCGTCACCAGCACGTCGCCCTGCCCGACGGAGAAGTTGGCCGCGTCGCCCGGACGCCACACGAAACCCTCGGTGCAGTTCTCCGTCGCGACGGCCTTCAGGTACGCGGCGCGCGCCGGGTCGGTCTTCGCGACCTGCGGGTAGCCCTCCTTGGCGCCCTTGCAGTTGGCGGCCTTGGTGGCGTTCCAGTAGTCCTTCTTCCAGGCCCGGTCCGGGATGCGGCCCTCGCTCTCGCTCGGCAGGTCGATGCCGGTGCGCGAGCCGAACCCGTAGTGGCGCGCCATCTTCACCATCGGGTCGGACGGGTTCTTCTTCGGCTTCATCCCGCCGTCGCGCTGCCATTCCTGGTACGCGAACCGGTAGAAGATCGTGTCGCAGGACTTCACGAGGGCCATGTGCAGGTTCATCGGGCCGTGCCCCTGGCCCTCGAAGTTCCGGAACGCGCGGTTGCCGACGTTGTACGAGCCGGGGCATGGGTAGATGCCGTTGAGGCTGTTGCCGTCCTCCACCGCGGCGGCGACCGAGGAGACCTTGAACGTGGAGCCGGGCGCGAACTGCCCCTGCGTGACACGGGAGATCAGCGGCTCGCCCTTCTTCTTGCCGAGCAGGGCCTCGTACTGCTCCTGGGAGATGCCGCCCGTCCAGATCGCGGGGTCGTACGTCGGGTGGCTGGCCATCGCGACGATCCGGCCGGTCTGGACGTCCATCACGACGGCGGCGCCCGCGTCCGCGGGGCGGCCCGCCTTGCGCGCGCCGTCGATCGCGCGCTTGAGCGCGTCCTCGGCGGCGCCCTGCACGCCCGCGTCGATGCTGGTGACGAGGTGGTTGCCGGGGACGGCCGCCTGCTCGTCGGCGGTGCCGGTGACGCGCCCCTGGCTGTCGACGAGGACCTTGCGGAACCCGGGCTCGCCGCGCAGCGCCGCGTCGTACTGCGCCTCGAGACCGGCGCGGCCGACGAGGTCGACGCCGCTGTAGCCGGTGACCTTGAGGCCGGTGCGTTTGTCCATCTCCTCCTGCGTGATCGGCTGGAGGTAGCCGAGGACCTGCGCGGGCTTCGCGCCCTCCGGCTCCGGGTAGTCGCGGACGGCCTGGACCTGCGCGGTGACGCCGGGGAACTCCTCCTGGCGCTCCATGATCTGGAGGGCGCGCTTGGGGTCGACGTGGTCCTCGACGGGGATCGGCTGGTAGGGCGAGCCGGGCCAGCAGGGCCGCTTGATGCCGGGCCCGCACAGCCGGATGCGCTTGGTGATCTCGTCCTGGCCGATGCCGAGGACGGCCGAGAGCCGCTTCAGGATGCTCTCGCCGCCGTCCTTCTGCCGCGACAGCGTCGTCCGGTCGACGGACACGACCAGCGCGCTGGTGTTGCGGACGAGGGGACGGCCGCGATCGTCCAGGATCATGCCGCGGACGGCGGGGACGACGATGTCGCGGGTGCGGTTCTGGGCCGCGATCCCCTTGTAGTGCTCGCCCTCCAGGACCTGGAGCGTCCACATGCGCCCGACGAGGACGAGCAGCAGCGCGCCGACCAGCACGTACAGGACGACCAGGCGGAAGTGGGTGCGCGGGTTCACCGGCCTCAGCCCCGTCCCGACATCGCGCGGTAGCGGGCGGCGGGCACCGAGAGGGTGTCGCCGCTCCGGGAGCGTTCGCCGCGTTCGTACCGGCGGGTGGCGCGCAGCACCGCCCACACGACGAACGGGCTCGCGATGACGTCGTACAGCACCTGCAGCGGCACCATGCTCGACACGGTGGCCCACTCGGCGCGCGGATCGCCGAGGATCATGCCGGTGCCCGCGTAGACGACGGTCCCGGCGAGCGCGCCGGCGGCGACGGCGAAGAACGGCACGACCGACTGCCGGTCCATCTCGTCGGACGCGACGCCGCACAGGTAGCCGATGAGGCAGTAGACGAGCGCGTACCGGCCGATGGTGTGGTCGGCGGGCGGGATGATGTCGGCGGCGAGGCCGGCCAGGAACCCGGTGACCATGCCCGTCATCGACCCGGCGACGAGCGCCAGCGCGACGACGGCCAGCAGCACCAGGTCGGGTTGGACGCCGCCGGGCAGCGGCAGCCGGTTCGCGACCGACACCTGCAGGATCAGCGTCACGGCGATCACGACGGCGGCGACCGCACCGCGGCCGGCCGGCGACGCCTCGGGCGGGTTCAGCACGTCAGTCCCCCCGGCTCGGATTCGTGGACGGCGTCTCCCGGCCGCTCGGCCGCGCGTCCGGGCGCCCGGAACCCGACGGGCTCGCGGACGGGCTCGCGCTCGCCGGCGGCGTCGGCGAGGGCGGCGGTTTCGGCCTCGGCGGCAGTACCGCGTCGCGCGGGTCGGTCTTCGGCGGGGCGACCACGACGGCGACGACGTCCAGGCTGGTGAACCTCACGAACGGCCGGACGTAGGCGGTGCGGGTCAGGCCGCCGGTGGAGCGGTCGATGCGCTCGACGACGCCGATGGGGACGCCCGGGACGTACGGCCGCTGCCCCTGCGAGCCGAGCGTGACGAGGCGCTGCCCGACCTGGATCGGGGCGGCGGCGTCCAAAAGCTGGAAGCGCAGCGGCGTGGCGCCGCGCCCGCCGAGACCGCGGCGGCCGCGGCCCTGCACGATCCCGATCTCCTTGGAGCCTTCGAGCCGGGACCCGATCGACGAGGTCTGGTCGGTGGCGAGCAGGACGGTCGCCGTCGCGGGCCCGACGCGGGTGACGCGGCCGACGAGCCCGTCCGCGCTCATCACGGTCATGTCGCGCTTGATGCCGCTGCGGCTGCCGGCGTCGATGGTGACGGTGTCCTCGAAGCCCTGCCCGGCGGAGATGACCTGCGCGGCGAGGATCTCGTAGCCGCCCATCCCGGCGGTGCCGAGCAGCCGCTGCAGCTGCGCGGACTTGTCCTGGTCGAGGCGCATCGAGCGCAGCTGCTCGCGCAGCTTCTGGTTCTGCCGTTCGAGCCGGTCGGCGCGGCGCCGCTCGCCGGGCGCGTCGGTGATCGCGTCGAAGGTGTTGCTCACCGGCCGGACGACGGACGCCGACGCGCGCTCCACCGGGCCGAACACGGCGGCGCCGACGTCGCGCAGCCCGCGCAGCGGCGAGTCGGCCCCGCCGCGGTAGTCAATGGTGATCATCGCGAGCGCCACGACGAGCAGCACGCCGAGGACGACGCGGGTGCGCCGGGTGTCCTTCACCCCACCGACCTCCCGTTCTTCAGTCCACCCGGGGGGTCAGTGACGCGGTTCCGGCACCAGCACCTGCCGGAGCTCCTCGAAGTCTTCGACGCACTTGCCGGTGCCGAGCACCACCGAGTCGAGCGGGTTGTCCACCAGGTGGATGGGCATCCCGGTCTCCTCGCGGAGCCGCTCGTCGAGGTTCTTCAGCAGCGCGCCGCCGCCGGTGAGCGCGATCCCGCGGTCCATGATGTCGCCGGAGAGCTCCGGCGGGCACTTGTCGAGCGTGGTCTTCACCGCGTCCACCACGGCGTTGACCGGCTCCTCGATGGCCCGCCTGACCTCCTCGGCGGAGATCACGACGGTCTTCGGCAGCCCGCTGACGAGGTCGCGGCCGCGGATCTCGGCATGCGGCTCCTCGTCGCCGCCGGGGTACGCGGACCCGATCGCCATCTTGATCTCCTCGGCCGTACGTTCCCCGAGCATCAGGGAGTACTCCTTCTTGGAGAACGAGATGACGGCCTGGTCGAGCTCGTCGCCGCCGACGCGGACGGACTGGCTGGTGACGATCCCGCCGAGCGAGATGATCGCGACCTCGGTCGTGCCGCCGCCGATGTCGACGACCATGTTGCCGGTCGGCTCGTAGACGGGCAGCCCGGCGCCGATCGCGGCGGCCATCGGCTCCTCGATGATGTAGACGCGGCGGGCGCCGGCCTGGTAGCCGGCCTCCTTCACCGCGCGCTGCTCCACCCCGGTGATGCCGCTGGGCACCGCCACCACGATGCGCGGCTTGGCGAAGTGCCGGCGTTTGTGCACCTTCTGGATGAAATAGCGCAGCATCCGCTCGGTGACGTCGAAGTCGGCGATGACGCCGTCCTTCAGCGGGCGCACCGCGACGATGTTGCCCGGGGTACGGCCGATCATCCGCTTCGCCTCGATGCCCACCGCGACGATCTTCCCCGTGTTGGTGTTGATCGCCACCACGGACGGTTCGTTGAGGACGATGCCACGCCCGCGCACGTACACAAGGGTGTTGGCGGTACCAAGATCGACCGCCATGTCACGGCCGAGAAACGACAGCTTATTACCCATGAAGAAAGGGAGCCCTTCATGATTGACGGGCGTGTATAGCGGCGTGTCCATCGTAACGTGCGCGGACGTCCCCGGGCAGTCACCCGAGGGCCGCGAGTCGATCAAAAAACGCTCCCTGAGCAGCCCGGCATTCGCCAAAGACGCGCGGGCGGCCGATCACCGCCCCCGGCGGGACGAACCTCAGCCGGGGCCCCGGGTCGTGCGGCCGGAGGCGCCCAGCGCCGGAGGTCGCACGGCCCGCCGGCCGGGGGGCCGTTTCGCGAGACGCGCCAGCGGCTCGGGAAACGGTCCGCCGACCGTGACGGGGGTTCCAGGGGGTCGCCCCCCTGGGAAGACTCAGCCGAGTTCGGGGAAGAAGAGCTTGATCTCGCGGTCGGCGGAGTAGGTCGAGTCGGACCCGTGGACGACGTTCTCGCCGATCTCCAGGGCGAAGTCGCCGCGGATGGTGCCGGGGGTCGCGCTGACCGGGTCGGTCGCGCCGGCGAGCCCGCGGAAGGCCTCGATGGCGCGCGGCCCCTCGACGACCATGGCGACCAGCGGGCCGCCGGTGATGAACTCGACGAGCTCGCCGAAGAACGGCTTGCTGGCGTGCTCCTCGTAGTGGGCCTCGGCGGTCTCCCGGGCGAGGGTGCGGAGTTCCAGCGCGACGAGCTTCAGGCCCTTGCGCTCGATCCGGGAGATGACCTCACCGATGACGCCGCGGCGGACGCCGTCGGGCTTGACGAGGACGAGAGTGCGCTCGGACACGGGTGGTTCTCCTTGAGGAAACTCGGAATAAGCAGCGCGCGAATCCTACCGGGCTCCCGGGCCTGCGGCGGCTTTCCGGGACGGCCGCGCCGTGGCGGCGGCGAGGAGGACGGCGGCGGCTCCGGCGACGATGAGCCAGACGTCGTAGCCGTCCCGCAGGGCCTGGATCCGGTCGGCCTCGGTGACCGGGCGCAGCCGTTCCAGCCGGGACGCCTGCAGCGACAGGACGAGGAGCTGCCCGGCCAGCACGGCGGGGAAGCAGAGGGACAGGCCGAAGAGCGCGGCGCCGACGCCCGCGTCCCGCAGCGAGGCGGCGAGGGCCGTGCCGGCGCCGGCGCCGAGCAGGGCGAGCGGGACGAGCATCGTCCAGCGGCCGTCCAGGTGGGTGAGCAGGCCGAGCGGCACCGCCGCGATCATCAGGACGTATCCGGCGTGGACGGCGTGGCGCGCGGGGGCGCAGGCGGAGGCGAGCGCCCCGGCCATCGCGGCGGCGGCCGCCGCGGCGAACGGGAGCAGCGGCACGACGGCTGGGCCGCCCCGGTCGTGGGCGTCGGCGGCGGCGAGGCCGGCGAGCGGGCCCGCGACCGGGTAGGTGAGCAGGCCGGCGGCGATCATGACGACGGCGCAGCCGAACGGGCTGCCCGCGATCGTGTCCCGGCGGGCGGCGAGGGCGAGGCCGAGCAGGGCGGGCAGCGCGAAGGCCGCGACGATGAGCCGGGCGCCCGGCGACCATCCGGCCGCCGCCACGACCGCGAGGAACGCGAAGCCCGCCGCCGGGACGAACGGCAGGAGGATCTGGCCGCGTTCGGTGTGCCGGGACACGGGCAGCGCCCACGGGCCCCGCCCGCGCAGGAGCAGGTGGACGAGCGCGGCGACGGCGGCGCCCACGGCGGCCCACGGGTACGGGACGAGCGCGACACGCCAGTCCGAGACGGCGATGCCGCCGTCGCCGCGCATGGGGACGGCCTTGAGCGCCAAGGGCATCGCCAGGAGCAGCGCGCCCGCGAGCGTGCCCGCCCAGGCGGCGGCCAGGGCGCGGTTCCGCCGCTCCCACACCAGGATGAGGCAGGCGGGCAGCATCATCCCCGCGCCTGCGCCCTGGACGGCGCGGACCGTCCCGACGAGGGGCACGGTGTGGGCGAACTTGACCGCGCCGAGCCCGGTCAGCAGGACGCCCAGCCCCGCGGCGAGGACGGGCCAGGCGGAGAACCGCCGCGCGGCCACGGCGGCGAGCGGCACCGCGACGACGAGCGCGGGCAGGGACAGCCCGGTGGCG
Organism: Actinomadura sp. KC06; assembly: GCF_004348735.1. Lineage (GTDB taxonomy): Bacteria > Actinomycetota > Actinomycetes > Streptosporangiales > Streptosporangiaceae > Spirillospora. The sequence continues at coordinate 40,397 of NZ_SMKT01000060.1, read as the reverse complement.
CGCAGCAGCCCGCCGATCCCGGACTCGCCCAGGTCGAGGGCGCTCGCGGCGGCGGGGACGACGTTCACCACGGCGTCCGGCACCGCGAGGACGGCGGCGGGCACGGCGGTGAGCGTCAGCAGCAGCGCGCCGGACGCCGCGAGCCGGCGGCGGGCGCGGCCCTCCGGAGGCGCGGCCGGATATCCGTGGACGGGGGCGGCGGGTGCATGTCCGCGTGCGTGCAGGGACACGGCCTGCTCCTTCGCAGGATCGTCATCCGCCGCTCACGCATTTCCCAAATGAGAAATATGTCGGAATCAGGGAAAGGATTGGAATTGCACGGAATCGGCAGATGAATGAATGCGTCCCTCGCGAATTTAGCGCGGCCGGGCGCGCTCCGCCTTGCGTCCCATCCAAACGGCCGTCGCCCAAAGCGCCCCGAACACGGCGCCGAGGAAGAACATGGCCGGCACCATGAACCCGGTCGCGATGATCAGCACCTGCAGCACGCTGCCCGCCGCGACCGCCCACGGGAACCGGAGCAGGCCCGCCATCAGCAGGCACGCGACGGCGAGGCCCCCGCACACCGCGCCCGCGGTCGCGCCGTCCACGTCCAGCACGGCCACCGCCACCGGGATCGCGAGCGCGATCACGATGGCCTCGCAGGCCAGGACGGTCGCGAACAGCCTCCGGACCGGATTCGGCGCGGTACCGGCGCTCATCCCCGTCACCGGCCTTCCCCGACGCGCAGCAATGTCCGGGCGTCGCCGGCCGTGACCACCGAGCCGGTGATCAGGACCCCGGCGCCCCGGTACTCGCCGGTCTCCTCGGCGAGGCCGATCGCCCGGTCGATCGCGTCGTCCAGGCGGTCCTCGAGATGGACGCGCTCCGGGCCGAAGATGCTCCCGGCGAGCTCGGCCAGCTCCTCGGGCGGCATCGAGCGCGGCGAGGAGTTCCGCGTCACGACCAGCTCGGCGACGACGGGTTCGAGCTGGTCGAGGACGCCGGCGACGTCCTTGTCCGCGGCGATCGCGAGGACCCCGGCGAGCCGGGTGAAGCCGAACGACTCGGTGACCGTGGCGACGGTCGCGGCCATCCCGGGCGGGTTGTGCGCCGCGTCCAGCAGGACGGTCGGGCCGGTCCGCGCGACCTCCAGGCGCCCGGGCGAGGCGGACTTGGCGAAGCCGCTGCGCACCAGCGCCGGGTCGAGCTGGCCCTCGTTCCCGCCGAGGTACGCCTCGCCGGGCGCGACGCGGGTGGCGGCCTCCAGATTGGTCTCTCCCCTGGTCGGCGCGCCGCTGGCGAACGCCTCCACGGCGGCCAGGGCCGTCGCGGCGTTGCTCGCCTGATGCTCGCCGAACAGCGGCAGGAAGATCTCGTCATAGCGGCCGTGCAGGCCCTGGAGGCCCACCTGCTGGCCGCCGAAGGCGACGTCCCGGCTGAGCACGCCGTACTCGACGCCCTCGCGCGCCGCCGCCGCGCCGACCTCCACGACCCGCCGCAGCAGCACCTCGGCCGCCTCGACCGGCTGCTGCGCCAGCACGGCCACCGACTCCGGCTTGATGATCCCCGCCTTCTCCCCGGCGATCTCCTCGATGGTGTCGCCCAGGTAGCGGGTGTGGTCGAGCCCGATCGGGGTGACGACGGCGACGACGCCGTCGGCCACGTTCGTCGCGTCCCAGGCGCCGCCCATGCCGGCCTCGACCACGGCCACGTCGACCGGCGCGTCCGCGAACGCCGCGAACGCCATCGCGGTCAGGACCTCGAAGAACGAGAGGCGCGCCGTGTGCTTGCCGTCGACCAGCTGCGCGAACGGGAGCACCTCCTCGTACGCGGCGACGAACTGCTCCTCGCTGACCGGCTCGCCGTCGATCGCGATCCGCTCCCGCAGGGAGGTCAGCTCCGGGCTGGTGAACAGGCCCGTGCGCAGGCCGCGCTCGCGCAGCAGCGCCTCGATGAGCCGGGCGGTGCTGGTCTTGCCGTTCGTCCCCGCGATGTGGATCACCGGGTAGGCGCGGTGGGGCTCCCCCAGGACGTCGACCAGGTCGCGGACGCGGTCGAGCGTGGGATCGATCTCCCACTCGACCCCGCGGGCCATGATCGCGCCGACTGCGCGCCGGTAGTCGGACGGCTCGGATACCTGATTCACGATCTCAGAGCCTACTCGGCGGTCCCCCGGGTTCCGGACGGACCCACACTGGAGTCATGGACGCGTTCTTCCGGGAATGGGAGCGGCGGGCGCCCGGCGAGACCCGCGATATCGGGCGGGCGCGCGCGCTGGCGACCGTGCTGGACGTCCTCTCCCCGGACGTGCCCGTCCTGACCGTCGTGGGGTCCAAGGGGAAGGGAACGGCGGCCACCTACGCGTCCGCCTATCTGGCGGCCTCCGGTCTGCGGGTGTGCACGGTCACGAGTCCTGAGCTTCGCAGCAATCGCGAAAGGATAAGGGTGGACGGGCGCGCGGTCTCGGAGGAGGAGTTGGCCTTCCTGGGGAGCGTTCTGGACGAGGCCCTTGGTGCTCTACCGCCGCCTGCGGGGGGCTATCTGTCGCCGTCCGGGCTGTTCACCATCGCGGGCGTCGTGCACGCGCGGAATGTGGGCGCGGATGCGATCGTCCTGGAGGCGGGCATGGGCGGACGGTCGGACGAGATCTCCCTCTTCCCGCCCGCCGTCGTGGCGATCACGCCGATCTTCCGGGAGCACGCCGGGGTGCTCGGGGACACCCCGGCGGAGATCGCGGAAGAGAAGCTCGGCGTGGCCGGGCCTACGACGGCCGTGCTGTCCGCGCCGCAGTCGGCCGAGGTCACCGGGGTGCTCGGAGATGTGGAGCGGGTGGAGGCGGGCGGCAGCGGGCTCGCGGAGGACTTGCTGCCCGGCGGGCTGGTGCGCGGGAGCGCCGAACTCGGCGTCGTCGCGGCCCGCCGCCTGCCGGGCGTCACCGAGCCGCCGGACGGGACGCTTTGCGATGTGCTGGCGTCCGTCGTCCTGCCGGGACGGCTGTCCTGGCACGACGTACCGTCCTCCAGCCCCCACCCACCGCCATTCAACGGACGAGCTCCACTCGACGAACCGTCCTCCAGCCCCCACCCACCGCCATTCAACGGACGAGCTCCGCTCGACGAACCGGGATCGGCGACACGGCTGCTCGTCGACTCCGCCGTCGACGGGACGGGAATCGCCGCCGCCCTCACCGCCGCGCGGCGCGTCTGGGGCGCGATCGACCGCGTCGTCGTCTGCCTCCCCGACCACAAGGACCTGGACGGCGCCGTCGCCGCGCTGGACGGGCTGCCGGTGACGTTCGTCCGGCTGCCGCTACCGCATCTGCGCTTCACGCGTCCGCTGCCGTCCGGCTGGGACGTCGTCGGCTCGGACGCCGTCACGCCCGCGTCCCTCGCCGCGCTCGGGCGCCGCGTCGTCGTCCTCGGGACCGTCTACTTCACCGGGCTCGTCCTGGACGCGGTCGGCGCCGACACCGAGCGGCTCTTCGTCACCGCGGCCTCTCGACGTCCTTCCTGATCCGCTGCATGATCTCGGCCATCAGCGTGAACCGCGGGTTCAGCGACGGACGGTTGGACGCGACGACGCCGTAGGAGTCAGCGGTCGCCCACGCGCAGTAGGTGTGCGTATCGGCGAGGACGGCGAACGTTCCGCAGAGGGCCTTCCCGCCCTTCTCACCGGGGTCGGCGGGCTGCCCGGCTATGAACGTCGTGGGCTGCGCCTTCTGCAGAAACTCCGCGGGGTCGCCGACTTGGCCCGTCCCGCCGACGAACAGGACGTTGATCGGCCGGACGGGCTCCTCGCTGTACACGGCCTTGCCGCGCTCGGCGACCGGGACCCCGGCCGCCTCGATCGCCCTGGCGACGAACGGGTACGCCGCGCTCGCCTGGGGGGAGGTCAGGCCGTCCATGCGCATGCCGCCCGCGGTCGCGCCCGCGCTGATCACCTTCTCGGACGCCGGGACCCCGGCGGCGCGGGCGTCCTTCCCGCCAGGGGCCTTCTTCCCGCCATCGACGCCGCCGCCGTCGTCGACGACGCCCGTCCGGAACGCGAGCACGCCCGCCATGAGCACGACCGTCCCGACAACGGCGGCGCCCGCGACGAGCAGGAACCTCGGAAACCGCCTCCGCGCGGTTCCGGGGAGCGGTGCGCCGGGCAGCGGCGGGAGGGGTGGGAAAGGCCCCACCGGCGGGCCGGGGACCACGGGCAGCGGGCCCGTGCCGTCCGGGACGATCGGGTGCCCGCCCGACGCGTCCCGGATCACGATCTGCGGGCCGGTCCCGTCCGGGAAGGCCGCGTGCGGGCCCGTCCCGTCGCCGGAGTCGGCTGACCACCACGGACGCGAGTCGCCCCACGGAGCCGCCGCGGCGTCCTCCGGAGGGTCGCCGTCCTCGACGGCCTGCGGCGCGTCCAGGTCATCGCCGGACGAGGAGTCCGGCATCTCGGACCGAGGGGGTGATTCGGCCATTGCACTCCCGATGGTTCCGCTGCCGTGTCAGACCGCGGGCAGCGCGGTCAGCTGCGACTCCAGCCGCCTGATGTCCGCCTCGGCCTGGGCGAGCCGGTCCCGGTTCTTGGCGACGACGGCCTCGGGCGCCTTGGCCATGAACGCCTCGTTGCCGAGCTTCCGGCCGACCTGCTCCACCTCCTTGCGGGCGGCCGCGAGGTCCTTCTCCAGCCGCTTGCGCTCGGCGGCGACGTCGATGGCGCCCGCGGTGTCGAGCCGGACGGTGACGTCCTCGGCGGGCAGGGATGCGGTCGCCGCGAAGCCCTCGCCCGGCTCGGTGAGGCGCAGCAGCGCGCGGACGCCCTCCTCGTGCGCCGCCAGCGGCGAGCCGCCCCACTCCAGCGCCGCCGCGACCTTCTGGCCCGGCTTGAGGCCCTGGTCGGCGCGGAACCGCCGGACCTCGGTCACGAGCCGCTGCAGCGACTCGACGAGCGCCTCGGCGTCGCGGTCGGCGCGTCCGGGTTCGGCGGACGGCCACGGCGCGGTGACGATCGTCTCGCCATCTGTCAGGGACGTCCACAGCTCCTCGGTGACGAACGGGATCACGGGGTGCAGCAGCCGCAGCAGCTTGTCGAGCACCTCGCCCAAGACCCGGCGCGTCGCCTCGGCCCTGTCGTCGGCCAGCTGCACCTTCGCCAGCTCGACATACCAGTCGCAGACCTCGTCCCACGCGAAGTGGTAGAGCGTCTCGCACGCCTTCGCGAAGTCGTAGGACTCCAGGTGCGCGTCCACCTCGGCGATGACCGTCTGGAGGCGCGACAGGACCCACGCGTCGACCGTGGAGACCTCGGCGGGCATCTCGCCGCGGACGTGCGCGCCGTTGATGAGCGCGAACCGCGTCGCGTTCCACAGCTTGTTGCAGAAGTTGCGCGACCCCTGCGCCCACTGCTCCGCCACCGGGACGTCGCCGCCGGGGTTGGCGCCGCGCAGCAGCGTGAACCGGGTCGCGTCCGCCCCGTACGCCTCGATCCAGTCGAGCGGGTCGACGACGTTCCCGAACGACTTGGACATCTTCTTGCCGAACTGGTCGCGGACCATCCCGTGCAGGGCGATCGTGTCGAACGGCTGGACGCCGTCCATCGCGTACAGCCCGAACATCATCATCCGGGCGACCCAGAAGAACAGGATGTCGTACCCGGTGACCAGCACGGACGTCGGGTAGAAGCGCTTCAGGTCCTCAGTCTGGCCGGGCCACCCCAGCGTCGAGAACGGCCACAGCGCCGAGGAGAACCAGGTGTCGAGGACGTCGGTGTCCTGCGTCCAGCCGGAGGGCGGCTCCTCGTCCGCGGCCGGGCAGACGACCTCGCCGTCCGGCCCGTACCAGACGGGGATGCGATGGCCCCACCACAGCTGCCGGCTGATGCACCAGTCGTGCATGTTGTCGACCCACTCGAAGTAGCGGGCCGCCATCTCCGGCGGGTGGATCGTGACGCGGCCGTCGCGGACGGCGTCGCCCGCCTCCCGCGCCAGCGACTCGACCTTCACGAACCACTGCAGCGACACGCGCGGCTCGACGACCGTGGCGCACCGCTGGCAGTGCCCGACCGAGTGCTGGTAGGGGCGGACCTCCTTGACGATCCGGCCCTGCTCGCGCAGCGCGGCCACGACCGCCGGGCGCGCCTCGAACCGGTCGAGGCCCTCGAACGGCCCGGACGCGGTGACGACGCCGCGCTCGTCCATGACCGACAGGGACGGCAGCGCGTGGCGCCGCCCGATCTCGAAGTCGTTGGGGTCGTGCGCCGGGGTCACCTTCACGGCGCCCGTCCCGAACTCGGGGTCGACGTGCTCGTCGGCGACGACGGGGATGCGGCGGCCGGTCAGCGGAAGCTCGATCTCCCGCCCGACCAGGTGCGCGTACCGGGCGTCCTCGGGATGGACGGCCACGGCGGTGTCGCCGAGCATCGTCTCCGCCCGCGTGGTCGCGACGACGATCGCGTTGTCACCGTCACCAGCAGGATCGCCCGCCCCGTACCGGATGGAGACCAGCTCGCCGTCGACGTCCTCGTGCTCGACCTCGATGTCGGACAGGGCCGTCAGGCAGCGCGGGCACCAGTTGATGATGCGCTCGGCGCGGTAGATGAGGCCGTCGTCGAACAGCCGCTTGAAGATCGTCCGGACGGCCCGGGCACGGTCGTCGTCCATGGTGAACGCCTCGCGCGTCCAGTCGACGCTGTCGCCGAGGCGGCGCATCTGGCCGAGGATCCGCCCGCCCGACTCCGCCTTCCACTGCCAGACCCGCTCGACGAACGCCTCGCGGCCGAGGTCGTGCCGCGACACGCCCTCCTTGGCCAGCTCGCGCTCCACCACGTTCTGGGTGGCGATGCCCGCGTGGTCCATGCCCGGCACCCACACCGTCGCGTGCCCCTGCATGCGGCGCCGCCGGACGAGCGTGTCCTGGATGGAGTGGTCGAGGGCGTGCCCCATGTGCAGCGAGCCGGTGACGTTCGGCGGCGGGATCACGATCGAGAACGGGGGACCGTCCTGCCCCGCGGTGAACAGCCCCGCCGATACCCACCGCTCGTAGAGCCGGCCTTCCACGTCCGCCGGACGGTACTGGGTGGGCAGGTCGACGTCTGCGGCGGCCCCCTGGCCGCGCTGAGTGCTGGACTGTGTCACGGCTGACGATTCTATGGGTAGGCGGCCGCTGCCCGCGGCCGGCGTTTCCCGCCGGGATCGGGACACAGGTCACCTGACACCGGGTCGCCCTGCCGGAAAGGGTTGCGGGGAACACCCGAAACGGAGAGGCGAAGGGAGGGACGGGATGCGAACGGCACTGGCACGTGCAGCCGTGCTGGCCGGCGCGTTCACCGCGGGGGCCGTGGCGGCGCGTGCCGCGACCATCCCCCACCTCCGCCGCCTCACCGCCGACCTGCAGCGATCGCGGGAACGGATCCTCGCCAGCCGGGAGGAAGAGCGGCGCCGGCTGCGGCACGACCTGCACGACGGGCTCGGCCCGACGCTCGCCAGCCTCGCCATGTCGCTGGACGCGGCCCGGATCACGCTGGCCTGCGAACCGGAACGTGCCGATCCGCTGCTCGCCGACGTCCGGGACAGGCTGGCGTCGGCCGTCGGCGAGATCCGCGACCTGGCGCACGGCCTGCGCCCGCCCGCCCTCGACGACCTCGGGCTCGTCGCGGCCATCGAGTCGTTCGCCGAGGGCTGCTGCGAACGGGTGGACGTGCGCTTCGACGGCGAGCACCTGGAACTGCCCGCGGCCGTGGAGGTCGCGGCGTACCGCATCGCGCAGGAGGCGCTGACGAACGTCCGGCTGCACGCGCCCGAGAGCACCGCGATGGTCCGGCTGACGCGGGACGCCGAACTGCACCTGATGGTGGCCGACACCGGCCCCGGCCTGCCCGACTCGTCCCGCAACGGCGGCCAGCCGAGCCGGCGCGGGATGGCGGCGATGAAGGAGTGGGCCGCGGAGGTCGGCGGGAGCTGCGCGATCATGTCCCGGAACGGCGGCGGGACCGTCGTCACCGCCCATCTCCCGCTCGCCGCCGCGGCGGCCGCCGCCGGGTATCATCGTCCTTCCACGGGAAGAGGCGGGGCGTAGATGGCGGAGACGATCCGGGTCCTCATCACCGATGACCACCCGGTGTTCAGGCAGGGCCTGAAGGGCCTGCTGCAGGCGCTGGGCGTGGACGTCGTCGGCGAGGCGGAGAACGGTCCTGACGCGGTGCGGCTGTCGGCCGAGCTGCAGCCGGACGTCGTCGTGATGGACCTGCACATGCCCGGCGGCAACGGCATCGAGGCCACCCGCACCATCACCCGGACGAGCCCCCGCATCGGCGTCCTCGTGCTGACGATGTTCCGCGACGACGACTCGGTGTTCGCGGCGATGCGCGCCGGCGCCCGCGGCTACCTGCTCAAGGAGTCCGGCGCCGAGGAGATCGCCCGCGCGGTCCGCGCCGTCGCGGCCGGCGAGGCCATCTACGGCCCCGAGATCGCCCGCCGCGTCCTCACGTACTTCACCGACATGCCCGACCCGCGCCGCGCCGCGTTCCCCGAGCTCACCGAGCGGGAACGGGAGGTCCTCGGGCTGATCGCGCAGGGCCGCAGCAACGCCGACATCGCCGGGACGCTGTTCCTCAGCCAGAAGACCGTCCGCAACCACGTCTCGAACATCTTCATGAAGCTCCACGTCGCCGACCGCGCCCAGGCGATCGTCGTGGCCCGCGAAGCCGGCCTAGGCGAATCCACCACCCGCCACTGACGCCTGGCACGCCGAACGCCCTCGCCTGAAATGCCGAACGCCCCCGACCGCGAGGTCGAGGGCGTTCCGTCCCGTCACACCCCGATCACGCGGATTTCTCGCGCGGCTCCCGCTTGGGGCGGTCGCGCGGGACGAGGGTCGGGTTGACGTGCTCCAGGACGGCCTCGCGGGTGATGACGACGCGGGCCACGTCCTGGCGGCTCGGCACCTCGTACATCACCGACAGGAGGACCTCCTCCATGATGGCGCGCAGGCCGCGGGCCCCGGTGCCGCGCAGGATGGCCTGGTCGGCGATGGCCTCCAGCGCGTCGTCGGTGAACTCCAGGTCGACGCCGTCGAGCTCGAAGAGGCGGTGGTACTGGCGGACCAGCGCGTTCTTCGGCTCGGTGAGGATGTTGATGAGCGCCTCGCGGTCGAGGTTGTGCACCGATGTCATGATCGGGAGCCGGCCGATGAACTCGGGGATCATGCCGAACTTCAGCAGGTCTTCCGGCATGACCTCGCCGAGGACGGCCGACGACTCGTCGAAGTCGGACTTGGACCGGATCTGCGCGCCGAAGCCCATCCCCTGCTTCCCGACCCGCGACTCGACGATCTTCTCCAGGCCGGCGAACGCGCCGCCGCAGATGAACAGCACGTTGGTGGTGTCGATCTGGATGAACTCCTGGTGCGGGTGCTTGCGGCCGCCCTGCGGCGGGACGCTCGCGGTGGTGCCCTCGAGGATCTTCAGCAGCGCCTGCTGGACGCCCTCGCCCGACACGTCCCGGGTGATCGACGGGTTCTCGCTCTTGCGGGCGACCTTGTCGACCTCGTCGATGTAGATGATGCCGGTCTCGGCCTTCTTGACGTCGTAGTCGGCCGCCTGGATGAGCTTGAGGAGGATGTTCTCGACGTCCTCCCCCACGTACCCGGCCTCCGTCAGCGCCGTCGCGTCCGCGATCGCGAACGGGACGTTGAGGAGTTTGGCGAGCGTCTGCGCGAGGAGCGTCTTGCCGGATCCGGTGGGGCCGAGCAGCAGGATGTTCGACTTGCCGATCTCGACCGGGTCGTCCCGGCCGGTGTCGCCCGACTGGATCCGCTTGTAGTGGTTGTAGACGGCGACGGACAGCGCCTTCTTCGCCGTCTCCTGCCCGATCACGTAGGAGTCGAGGAACTCGTAGATCTCCCGCGGTTTGGGCAGGTTGTCCCACTTGAGGTCGGAGGTCTCGGAGAGCTCCTCCTCGATGATCTCGTTACAGAGATCGATGCACTCGTCGCAGATGTACACGCCCGGACCCGCGATGAGCTTCTTGACCTGCTTCTGGCTCTTTCCGCAGAACGAGCACTTCAGCAGGTCACCGCCGTCGCCGATGCGTGCCACCCAACTGTCTCCTTTTCGTGGGGCCGACCGCCATGCAGTTTGCGGCGCAGCTCGGTTGCGTCCCGAAGGCTCTCGACGTTGGTTTCGACGTTACCGCCTCCAACGGACTTGGGAAGCCCCTCGCCCGGAAGTGTGACGACCGGGCTCGGGGGTCTCCCTCGTCCTCGTGCCGTCTCAGGACGACACTACCTCGGCCTTGCGCTTCCTGCTGGCGAAGACGTCGTCGATGAGACCGTACTCCTTCGCCTCCGCCGCCGTGAGGATCTTGTCGCGCTCGATGTCCCTGCGGACCTGGTCGATGCTCTTGCCGCTGTGCTCGGCCAGGATCGTCTCCAGCAGCTCCCGGATCCGCATGATCTCGCGCGCCTGGATCTCGATGTCGCTGGACTGGCCGTAGGTGCCCTCGGTCGCGGGCTGGTGGATCAGCATCCGCGCGTTGGGCAGCGCGGCCCGCTTGCCCGGCGTCCCGGCGGCGAGCAGCACCGCCGCGGCGGACGCGGCCTGGCCGATGCAGACCGTCTGGATGTCCGGCTTCACGAACTGCATCGTGTCGTAGATCGCCGTCATGGCGGTGAACGACCCGCCCGGCGAGTTGATGTAGATGCTGATGTCGCGGTCGGGGTCGATCGACTCCAGCGTGATCAGCTGGGCCATCACGTCGTTGGCGGACGCGTCGTCGATCTGGATCCCGAGGAAGATGATCCGCTCCTCGAACAGCTTGTTGTACGGGTTCATCTCCTTGACCCCGTACGTGGTGCGCTCGACGAACGACGGGATGATGTACCGGTTCTCGACCGGCGCCGGGGGCCCGCCCGCCTGGGCGCCCGGGACCAGATCGGTGAAGCCGGGTCGGATGAGGTCGCTCACTGTGTGCCTCCGATAAATGTCAGGTCGTCAGGAGACCGTGCCCTCGGAGGGCACCTGGGTGGCGCTGAGCACCACGTGGTCGACGAATCCGTAGTCCTTGGCCTCGTCGGCGGTGAACCAGCGGTCGCGGTCGGAGTCGCGCTCGATCTGGTCGAGCGGCTGGCCGGTGTGCTCGGCGATCTTCTCGGCGAGCGTCCGCTTGACGTACAGCATCTGCTCCGCCTGGATCTTGATGTCGGAGGCGGTGCCGCCGATGCCGCCGGACGGCTGGTGCATCATGATCCGGGCGTGCGGCAGGGCGTAGCGCTTGCCGCGCGTCCCCGCGCACAGCAGGAACTGGCCCATCGACGCGGCGAGGCCCATGCCGACCGTGACGACGTCGTTCGGGACGTACTGCATGATGTCGTAGATCGCCATGCCGGCGGTGACGGAGCCACCTGGCGAGTTGATGTAGAGCGTGATGTCGCGGCGGCCGTCCTCGGCCGACAGGAGCAGCAGCTCCGCGCTGATGCGGTTGGCGATGTCGTCGTCGACCTGCTGGCCGAGGAAGACGATCCGTTCGCGCAGCAGCCGCTGGAACAGCTGGTCGCCCAGAGGCAACATGGGGGCCTCGGCGACCCGCGCCTGGATCCGCGACGACTCGTCGAAAGTCGGAGGCATGCTCACCGGTGTTCCTCCGGTCTTTTTATCGGTTCGGATGATTGGACATTAACGCGCTCACAGGCCCGGTTAAGCCCGTGGGGCCGCCTTTTCGCCAGGGGCGTACCCGGTCGCCGCGGCGTGTCACGGGAATACGCGACACGCCCCGCACCCGGTGTACGGATGCGGGGCGTGTCCAGTGCGGTGCAGAACGTCCAGAAAGTCCTAGGAGGACTTGTCCTGGGCGTCCTCCGGCTCGGCGGCCGGGGACTCGTCAGCGGCGGCCTCAGCCGCCCCTCCGGCCGTCTCCCCGGTCTCCGCCTCCGCCTGCTCGTTCTCTTCGGCCTGCTCGGCGGTCTCGGCGTCGGCGGTCTCGGCGTCGGTGGTCTCGGCGTCGGTGGCCTGGGCCTCGGCGGTCTCGGCCTCGGCCGTCTCGCCGTTCAGCTCGCGCTGGACGGCCTCGACGTCGATGACGTTGCCCGACTCGTCCTTGACGGTGACGTGCCCGACCACGAGGTTCAGCGCCTTGCTGCGCAGCACCTCCGAGACGATCGCCGGGAGCTGGTTGTTCTCGGTGAGGTACTGGGCGAGCTGCTGCGGCTGGACGCCCATCTGCATCGCCTGCGTGACGACGTACTCGCTGAGCTCCTCGTTCTCGACGTTCAGCTCCTCCTGGACGGCGAGCTGGTCGAGGACGAAGCCGCCCTTCACCGCGAGCCGGGCGGCGTCGGCGACCTCGGTGTCGAACTGCTCCTCGGACTTCTCCTCGTCCTTGAGGTAGTCCTCCTTGGTCATGCCGGCCATCTGGAGCTGCTGCTCCAGCTGCTGGTTGCGGCGGCCGACCTCCTCCTCCACGACCTTGTCGGGGAGCGGGATGTCGACCTTCTCCAGCAGGGCCTCGAGGGCCTTGTCGCGCGCGTCGGACAGCTGCTGCGCCTTCACCTGCCGGCCGAGCCGCGTCCGGACGTCGTCGCGGAGCTCGTCGATCGTGTCGAACTCGCTGGCCAGCTGGGCGAACTCGTCGTCCAGGTCCGGCAGGTTCTTGATCTTGACGCTCTGCACGGTGGCCGTGATCTCGGCCTCCTCGCCGGCGTGCTCGCCGCCGGTCAGGGCGCCGGTGAAGGTGGCCTCCTCGCCCGCGGCGAGCCCGATGAGCGCGTCGTCCAGGCCCTCGACGGACGACTTGCTGCCGACCTCGTAGGAGTAGCCGGACGTGGACGCGTCCTCGACCTCCTCGCCGTCGATCCGCGCGACCAGGTCGACGGTGGCGAAGTCGCCCTCCTCGACCGCGCGCTCGGCGGTGGTCAGCGACGCGAACCGCTCGCGCAGGTTGCCGAGGGTCTCCTCGACCTGCTCGTCGGTCACCTCGGCGTCGTCCACGACGACCTCGAGGCCGTCGTAGTCGGGCACCTCGAACTTCGGCCGGATGTCGACCTCGGCGGTGAACGCGAACTGGGTGCCGTCCTCCAGCTCGGTCACCTCGACGTCGGGCTGCCCGAGCACGAAGAGCTCGGACTCCTCGACGGCGCGGCCGTACAGCCCGGGAAGCGCGTCGTTGACCGCCTCCTGCAGCACCGCGCCCCGGCCGACGTACTTGTCGATCAGCGGGGCGGGGACCTTGCCGGGCCGGAAGCCCTTGATCCGCACCTGCTGCGAGATCTCCTTGTACGCCTTGTCGAGGTTCGGCTTGAGCTCGTCGAACGGAACCTCGACGGTGAGCTTGACCCGCGTGGGGGTCAGCTCCTCGACATCGGTCTTCACTGGGGTCGGTCTCCTTGATCGGGCGCTTTCTCGCCGCGGCGTTCGACGCGTGCTTCTGGGTGCTGCCTGCGAGGCCCTCGGCCCTGCGCGCGGACGGCCTGCATCGTTTCGGCCCGTTCGCGTCGTCCATCGGCCGGTCAGTCTCTCAGCGGCGCGGGCACGCCGAACACGGCTCCGCGCCTTCGCGCGGCCAAGTCTATGGGGTAGCGGCGCCGGCTGCGGACATCGGACGCCCCCCGGACCGCCGAATCCGCGTCAGCAATACCGCACAGGCAGTGACATCCAGCACCAGAACCCCCATACTCGTCCGGGATGAACGGGATAGCTGCGGCCTTCAGTGCGACCGGTCTCTACTACCTCGGGTTCGCCTTCTTCAAAGTGGCGGCGGACCGGATGGCCCCTCTCCGGGGCAACCGCATCCTGCACATGACCTGGACGATCGTCAGCAACTGGATCTTCCTGATCGCGCTCGCGTTCGTGCTCGGCGGGCTCAGCCTGCAGATCCTGGCGCTGAGCAAGCTGCCGCTGTCCACGGCGGTGCCGATCTTCATGTCGGGCATGGTCCCGCTGCTGCTGATCGCGCTGGTGTTCTTCGGCGAGCGGCTGACCGCCCGGGAGTGGCTGAGCCTGCTGCTGATCGGCGGCGCGATCCTGCTGCTCACCGCCTCGCTCAGGGGGGACGAGCCGATCGGCTCGGCGGACGCGCCGCTGTGGAAGATCGCGGTCGTGGTGGGCCCGGCGATCGCGGTGCCGGTGCTGATCCTGGTGCTCGGCGACTACCGGCCGGACGGGCGGCACGCCCGGCCGGTCACCGGCATCGCCTACGGGCTGAGCTCGGGCTTCCCGGTCGGGACCGCGGAACTGGCGATCAAGGGGTGGAGCGACCACGCGGACGCCGCGCGGCCGGAGATCGTCCTGACGCCGTGGCCGTATCTGACGGTGTTCTCGGCGGCGATCGGGTTCGGGATCATGGTCATGGCGTTCCAGCGCTGCCGGGTCTCGATCGTGTCGACCGTGATGACGGTGGCGGCCAAGACCTACCTGCTGACGATGGGGACGTTCCTGTACGCGGAGCAGTGGCCGCAGGACATGGCGCACTCCGGGATGCGGCTGGGCGCGCTGGCGCTCGGGGTGATCGCCGTCCTGCAGTTCCCGCGGCACCGGCCCATCGAGGACGAGCCGCGGGAGCCCTCCCATGTGGGCGCATCGTCCACGCAGGACCCGTTGGGCTACCCGCCGGTCAGGGACCCCGCGCGCAGTGACCCGGCTGTAGTCGGGGAGCACGCGGCCGGAGAACATGCGGTCGGCGGGACGCATGCCGGGCATGCCGACCAGGGGATGCCGCATGCCGCGCCGGTGCCCCCGCAGCGTTCCCCGCACGCACAGGACCTGCTCGGCCGGGGCCCCTACGACCGTCCGGAGCAGACGCCGCCGCGACGGCCCGTCCGTCCGCAGGGTCCCGCTCCCACCGAGACGGGGGCGGACGGCCGCTGGCGCGGCTTCACCGACTAGCGCCCCTTGCGGCCCTTCCGGTCGTTGCCGGGGAGTCCCTTGTCGAGCCCGGCCCGGCGGAGCGCGTCGGCCATCGCGCCTCCGCCGCTGCCGCTGTCCTGACCGCCACGGTTCTGCCCGCGCCCGCCGCCTTGGCTTTTCCCGCTGTTCTGACCGCCTTGGCTGCCTTGGCCATGTCCGTCGCCGCGCGGCTTCTGGCCGCCGCGGTTCTGCTGTCCGCCGCGGTCGCGGCGCTCGCCCTGCCGGGGCCGCTGCCGTCCGCCGCCCTGCTGGTCGCGGCCGGGCTCGTCGTCCAGGCGGAGGGTCAGCGAGATGCGCTTGCGCTGCAGGTCGACGTCCAGGACCTTCACGCGGACGATGTCGCCGGGCTTGACCACCTCGCGCGGGTCGGCGACGAACTTGTCGGACATGGCGGAGATGTGGACGAGCCCGTCCTGGTGCACGCCGACGTCCACGAACGCGCCGAACGCGGCCACGTTGGTGACGACGCCCTCCAGGATCATGCCGGGTTCGAGGTCGGCGAGCTTGTCGACGCCCTCCTTGAACGTCGCGGTCTTGAACGCCGGGCGCGGGTCGCGGCCGGGCTTCTCCAGCTCGGAGAGGATGTCGGTGACGGTCGGCAGCCCGAACGTGTCGTCGACGAAGTCGGCGGGCTTCAGCGAGCGCAGCACGGCGGTGTTGCCGATCAGCCCCTTGAGGTCGGCGCCGGCGGCGCTCAGGATCCGGCGGACGACCGGGTACGCCTCCGGGTGCACGCTGGACGCGTCGAGCGGGTCGTCGCCGCCGGGGATGCGGAGGAATCCGGCGCACTGCTCGAACGCCTTCGGGCCGAGGCGCGGGACGTCCTTCAGCCCGCGGCGGCTGCGGAACGGGCCGTTGGCGTCGCGGTGGGCGACGATGTTCTCCGCGAGCCCCTCGCCGATGCCGGACACGCGGGTGAGCAGCGGCGCGGACGCGGTGTTCACGTCGACGCCGACGGCGTTCACGCAGTCCTCGACGACGGCGTCGAGGGAGCGGGACAGCTTCACCTCGGACACGTCGTGCTGGTACTGGCCGACCCCGATCGACTTCGGGTCGATCTTGACGAGTTCGGCGAGCGGGTCCTGGAGCCGGCGGGCGATGGAGACGGCGCCGCGCAGCGACACGTCCATGCCGGGCAGCTCGCGCCCCGCGTACTCCGACGCCGAGTACACCGACGCGCCCGCCTCCGACACCATGATCTTGGTGAGCTTGAGATCGGGGTGCCGGGCGATCAGGTCGGCGGCGAGCTTGTCGGTCTCGCGGGACGCGGTGCCGTTGCCGATGGAGACGAGGTCGACATTGTGCGCGCGGGCGAGGCGGGCGAGGGTCTCGATCGACTCGTCCCACTTCCGGCGGGGCTCGTGGGGGTAGATCGTGTCGGTGGCGACCACCTTGCCGGTGGCGTCCACGACCGCGACCTTGACGCCGGTGCGCAGGCCCGGGTCGAGGCCCATGGTCGAGCGGGTCCCGGCGGGGGCGGCGAGCAGCAGGTCGCGCAAGTTCGCGGCGAACACGCGGACGGCCTCGTCCTCGGCCTCCTGGCGGAGCCGCGTGCGCAGGTCGATGCCGAGGTGCACGAGGATCCGCGTGCGCCACGCCCAGCGGACCGCGTCGGCCAGCCATTTGTCGGCCGGACGGCCCTGGTCGGTGATCTGGAACCGGCGCGCGATCTCCGCCTCGTAGGAGCTGCGCTGCCCCGGCTCCGGCTCGTCCTCCGGCACCAGCTCCAGGTCGAGGACCTCTTCCTTCTCGCCGCGGAACAGCGCGAGGACGCGGTGCGAGGGCAGCTTCGCGAACGGCTCGGCGAACTCGAAGTAGTCGGAGAACTTCGCGCCCGACTCCTCCTTGCCGTCCCGGACGCGCGAGACCATCCGGCCCCGGTTCCACATGCGCTCGCGCAGCGCGCCGATGAGGTCGGCGTCCTCGGCGAAGCGCTCGACGAGGATGGCGCGGGCGCCCTCCAGCGCGGCGGTCTCGTCGGCGACGCCCTTGTCGGCGTCCACGTATCCGGCGGCCGCGGTCTGCGGGTCGTTGGACGGGTCGCCGAGCAGCAGGTCGGCGAGGGGTTCGAGCCCGGCCTCGCGGGCGATCTGCGCCTTGGTGCGCCGCTTCGGCTTGTACGGCAGGTAGATGTCCTCGAGCCGCGCCTTGGAGTCGGCCGCCATGATCTGGGACCGCAGCTCGCCGGTGAGCTTGCCCTGCGA
The DNA here is from genome assembly GCF_004348735.1 of Actinomadura sp. KC06. Taxonomy (GTDB): domain Bacteria; phylum Actinomycetota; class Actinomycetes; order Streptosporangiales; family Streptosporangiaceae; genus Spirillospora. The sequence continues at coordinate 23,334 of NZ_SMKT01000060.1, read as the reverse complement.
CTCGATCGACTCCAGGATCGCGGCGCGGCGCTCGTCCAGCTCGCGCAGGTAGCGCAGCCGCTCCTCCAGGGCGCGCAGCTGCGCGTCGTCGAGCGTTCCGGTCGCCTCCTTGCGGTAGCGGGCGATGAACGGGACGGTCGCCCCGCCGTCGAGGAGTTCCACCGCGACCCGGACCTGCCCCTCGCCGACGCCGATCTCCTCGGCGATGCGCTGGGTGATGGGCGGCGGGCCGTCATGCCCGGCGGACGTCTGGCTCATGGTCGCTGTCACAGCTCGATTTTCGCTTTCAGTCTGAGTTGTCCCACACGAGGGGTGGCCGGGCACCCGTTCGCTCGTCCGGCCGGACGTCCAATAGTGGATCACGCCGACCGCCGACCGGACGCGATCGAGCAGATCGGCGTATCCCTCCACACTGCCGAGCAGGTTCGCGGTGCCGCCGTCGCATTAAGGCAGGGTAGGTCTAAGTCCACCTCCGGCGCGGACGAGAGGGGGCCTAACACCACCGAGCCGTGGCCGATGGTCGACCACAATGGTGGCGGGGCCGGGATCTACAGGATCTACCGGACAGGGGCCGGGATCCACCGGACAGAGCAGCCGTGGAGGTACAGGTGAGCGACCGCGAACTGGTCATCGGGCCGCGTCTCGGGGTGTACGGGCGGCGTGCCTTCACCAACCTCGTCCGCGGGGTCGTGCAGATCGTCGTGGCGTACGTGGCGAACCTGCCGCTGTTCATCCTCGCGGTGCTGTCGATCGCGTTCATCCCGCTGGGGGTCGGGGTCGTGCTCACGCCGGTGGTGATCCAGGCGATCCGCGGGGTCGCCAACCAGCAGCGCGTGTGGGCGGCGGAATGGTCGGGCGTGGAGATCGCCGTCCCGTACCGGCCGGAGCCGCCGGGGCTCGGGCCGTTCGGGCGGCTGAAGTGGCTGTTCTCCGACCCTGCGACGTGGCGCGACCTGCTGTGGACGCTTCTGAACGTGCCCATCGCGCTCGTCCTCGGGATCCTCGCCGGGCTGCTGGGCCTCTACGGGCTGGAGGGCGTCTTCGTCGCGCCGTGGCTCGCGCAGATCACCGCCTACGGGTGGGGCCCGTTCTGGCCGCTGGACGACTACGGGGTCTTCGGGATCGTCGCCACCGTCTTCCTGGCGGCGGTGATGCTGGTGGTGTCCGTCCCGGTGGGGCCGATGTTCCTGAAGGCGCACGCGCTGTTCTGCCAGTCGCTGCTCGCGCCGACGCGGGCCGCGCTGACCGAGCGCGTCCAGCGGCTGACGGAGACCCGGCTGGAGACGGTGGACGCGTCCGCCGCCGAGCTGCGCCGCATCGAACGGGACCTGCACGACGGCGCTCAGGCCAGGCTCGTGGCGCTGAGCATGAACATCGGGCTCGCCGAGGAGATGATGAAGCACGACCCGGAGACCGCGCAGCAACTCCTGGCCGAGGCCCGCGCCGCCAGCGGGACGGCGCTGACGGAGCTCCGCGACCTGGTGCGCGGAATCCATCCGCCGGTGCTGGCCGAGCGGGGCCTGGACGGGGCCGTCCGGGCGCTGGCGCTGGGGCTGCCGCTGCCGGTCGACGTCCACACCGACCTGCCCGGACGCGCCGACGCGCCGGTCGAGTCGGCGGCGTACTTCGCGGTCGCGGAGATGCTGGCGAACGTCGTCAAGCACTCGGGCGCGCGGCGGGCCTGGCTGCAGATCGAGCACTCGGACGACCGGCTGCTCATGATCGTCGGCGACGACGGGACGGGCGGCGCCGATCCCGCCCAGGGTTCCGGGATGCGCGGGATCGAGCGCAGGCTGGCCGCCTTCGATGGGACGATGGCCGTGACGAGCCCGCCCGGTGGGCCGACCGTCGTGACCATGGAGCTGCCGTGCGCGTTGTCATCGCCGAAGATCTCGCCCTCCTCAGAGACGGGCTGATCCGCCTGCTCGGCGCGTTCGGCTTCGAGGTCGTCGAGGCCGTGGACAACGGGCCGTCGCTGCAGCGGGCGCTGACCACGCACCGTCCGGACGTGGCGGTCGTGGACGTGCGGCTCCCGCCGACGTTCACCGACGAGGGGCTGCGGGCCGCGCTGGAGGCGCGCCGCGAGATCCCGGGCCTGCCGGTGCTGGTGCTGTCGCAGCACGTCGAGCAGCTGTACGCGCGGGAGCTGCTGTCCGACAGCACCGGCGGCATCGGCTACCTGCTGAAGGACCGGGTGTCGGACGTCAAGGTGTTCGTGGAGGCGGTGCGCCGGGTCGCGGACGGCGGCACCGCGCTCGACCCGGACGTGGTGGCGCAGCTGCTGACCCGGCACGCCCGCGAGGAGCCGCTGCAGCAGCTCACCCCCCGCGAGCGCGAGGTGCTCGGGCTGATGGCGGAGGGCCGGTCGAACGCGGCGATCGCGGCGAAGCTGTTCGTCACCGAGAAGGCGATCAGCAAGCACACGAACAGCATCTTCGCCAAGCTCGGGCTGCCGCAGTCCGAGGACGACAACCGGCGCGTCCTCGCGGTCCTCGCCTACCTGGGCGCTTGAGTCGGCTATTTCGCCCAGGGCGGGACGAGCCGCTCGTCGCCTTGAGGGGCGATGTCGCATTTCGTGTCGTCCACAAGGGCGTCCGGGTCGTAGGCGAGGCAGCCGGCGTGGGCGGCGACGACGGCGGTGAACCCGGCGTCCGGCCGCGAGGTCATCTGGCGCGGGACGTCGGCGGGCAGGACGACGGTGTCGCCTGGGCCCGCCTCCAGCTTGCGTCCGTCCAGGTCGATGGTGGCGGCGCCGTCCAGGAACGTCCAGATCTGCTCGGTGTCGAAGGCGTGCAGCGGCCCGGTCCGGCCGGGCGCCATGTCGACGCGCCAGAGCGCGAGGCCCTCCGTGCCGCCCTGGGTGGGCGTCGCGAAGGTGGTCATGGTGCCGTTCGGCGTGTCGGTGCGGCGGCTTTCTGCGTCGCGGATGAGCGTCATGAGCCCCGATCCCCTAAGTTAGACAATGTGGTTGTCCTTATAGTCAATGAGGTTGTCTTTCATGTCAAATGACGAGCCCGGCGGCGGGCCCCCGGACGCGCCCGGCTACGAGCTGCCGCTGCGGCTGTTCCTCGCCTTCCGCGTGATCGTCGACGAGGTGCACACCGAGCTGGCCGAGCAGGGGCATCCCGGCCTGCGTCCGATGCACGGGTTCGTCTTCCAGGCCATCGGGCCGGACGGCACGACCGCGGTGGAGCTCGGCCGGCGGCTCGGGGTGAGCAAGCAGGCCGCGGGCAAGATGATCGAGTCGCTGGAGCGCGCCGGGTACGTCGAGCGCGGCGCGGACCCGTCCGACGCCCGGCGCAAGCTGGTCCGGCTGACCGCGCGCGGCACCGACTCGCTGGCCCGCTCCGCGCGGATCTTCGACCGGGTCCGGGACGACTGGGTCCGGCGGCTCGGCGCCGACCGCGTCCGGGCCCTGGAGCGGGACCTCCGCCGGGTCACGCCGGACGACCCGTGGCGGCTCGACGTCCCCGGATGGTTCGGCTCGGCCTGAAAATTCTTGGACGGTTTGAACCCGTACGTGCCCAGGCAGCCGCTTAGACCACCTGCATTGACGCATCCGACCTGCCCGAAAGCCCTTGAACGCACCGTTCCACCCGGTTACGATCCACCCAATTCTTAGGAAAGTTTCCTAAGAATTGAGCGGGGATTCCTGTTTGCTTCGGGGGCCGAACGAACGGAGAATCATGTCAAGACCGGGCGGACGGCGGGCGATCGCGCTCGCCGGCGCGGCAATCCTGGCGGTCTCCACCGCCCTGGTGGCGGCGCCTCCGGCGTCGTCGGCCGGGACGGTCACCGCCGAGTGTAAGAAGACCCAGGACTGGGGCACCGGCTTTGGCGGCACGTGCACGATCACGAACGGGACCACTGCCCCCTTGAACGGCTGGAAGGTCGAAGGTGACCTGCCATCCGGGACGAGCGTGACGTCGGTTTGGAACGCCACCAAGACCGTTTCCGGTAACCACTACACCTTCACCAACCCGACGTGGAGCAACACCCTCGCGGCCAACACCACGGTGAGCTTCGGGTTCAACGGAACCGGGCCCGGTTTCTTCACCGGCTGCAAGGTCAACGGCGCCGCCTGCGACGGCGGCGGCAACGGCGGGGAGGACCTCGAGGCTCCCACCACCCCCATGGGCCTCCGCCTCGTCAACAAGTCCGCCACGACCGTCGGGCTCGCGTGGGACGCGTCCACCGACGACGTGGGCGTGACCGGCTACGACGTCTTCCAGGGCACCACCAAGGTCGCCTCGGGCAGCGGGACCGGCGCCAACATCACGGGTCTCACCCCGAAGACCGCCTACACGTTCACGGTCAAGGCGAACGACGCCTCTGGAAAGAGCTCCCCGGCTTCCGCTCCCCTCCAGGTCACCACCGACGAAGGGGGCACCGGCACGGCCGGCAAGGTCATCGGCTACTTCGTCAACTGGGGCGTCTACCAGCGGAACTACCACGTCAAGAACATTGACACGAGTGGCTCCGCGCGCAAGCTGACCCACATCAACTACGCGTTCGGCAACGTCCAGGGCGGCCGGTGCACCATCGGCGACGGGTACGCCGACTACGAGAAGGCGTACGGCGCGGACCAGAGCGTCGACGGCGTCGCCGACACGTGGGACCAGCCGCTGCGCGGCAACTTCAACCAGCTCCGCAAGCTGAAGAAGAAGTACCCGAACCTCAAGGTGCTGTGGTCGTTCGGCGGCTGGACCTGGTCCGGCGGCTTCGGCCAGGCCGCGCAGAACCCGGCGGCCTTCGCCGAGTCCTGCTACAACCTGGTCGAGGACTCGCGCTGGGCGGACGTGTTCGACGGCATCGACATCGACTGGGAATACCCGAACGCCTGCGGTCTGACCTGCGACACGAGCGGCCCCGCCGCGTTCACGAACCTGATGAGCGCGCTGCGGACCAAGTTCGGCTCGAACAACCTCGTGACCGCCGCGATCACCGCGGACGCCAGCTCGGGCGGCAAGCTCGACAAGGCCGACTACAAGGGCGCGTCGCAGCACGTCGACTGGTACCTGCCCATGACCTACGACTACTTCGGGGCATGGGACGCGCAGGGACCGACGGCGCCGCACTCGCCGCTCACGTCCTACCCGGGCATCCCGCAGCAGGGCTTCAACACGGCGGACACCATCGCCAAGCTGAAGTCCATGGGCATCCCGGGAAGCAAGCTCCTGATGGGGCTCGGCTTCTACGGACGCGGCTGGACGGGCGTCACCCAGAAGGAGCCCGGCGGCACGGCCACCGGCCCGGCACCCGGCAAGTACGAGCAGGGCATCGAGGACTACAAGGACCTCAAGGGAAGGTGCCCCTCGAACGGCACGGTCGCCGGGACCGCCTACGCGCACTGCGGTAACCAATGGTGGAGCTACGACACACCTGCCACGATCGGCAGCAAGTCGGGCTGGGCAGCGTCCGAAGGACTCGGAGGCGCGTTCTTCTGGGAGCTCAGCGGCGACACCACCAATGGCGAGCTCATCAACGCCATCCGATAGCGGTCTCGGCTGAGCTGTTCGCAGAGGGGGTCCTCCCAGCCCCTTAGGCAGCCGAGACATCGGGCCCCTGACCAACCGGACGCCGGTCAGGGGCCCGCCCTTGACCGCACCCCGGTCAAGGCCCGGCCCTTTCCCGGCGCCCCCCGCCGCCGGGAAAGGGCCTCCACCGTCCTCCACGCCCGGGCCAGCCCCGACGCGGCTCAGCCCCCGGCGCGGCTCAAGACCCGACCCGGCTCAGCCCCCGGCGCCGCTCAGGGCCCGGCGCGGCGCGGCTCAGGGCCGGGTGCGGGTCAGGTGCCGGGCGGGTCAGGTCTCGGTGTGGGTTTGGGTGCGGGCTAGGACGGTGCGGGCGCGGGCCTCGCCGGAGGCGTTGCCGAGGCTGCGGTACAGGTCGAGGGCCTCGCGGGCGGGGGCGGCGGCCGGTTCGCGGCGGCCCGCGTCCAGGAGCACCTCGGCGAGGGTGCGGCGGCTCCGGGCCTGCCACCAGCGGTCGCCGAGCTCGTCGAAGGCGTCCACCGCACGCCGCAGCGCCTCGGCCGCCTCGTCGTGCCGTCCCAGCCGGCCCAGGGCGCGTCCCTCCGAGATGCGGGTGCGGGCGAGGCCCCACGTGTCGCCGAGCGTCTCCAGCGTCCGCGCCGACTCGCGGACGAACCGCAGCTCCCGCAGGCCGTTGCGCGGGTCGCCGGTCTCGCCGGCGGCGCGCAGGCAGCGGGCCGCCTCCCACTGCTCGCCGCGCAGCCGGAACGCCTCGATCGCCCGCTCCAGCGTCGGCGCCGCCAGGCTGTGCTTGACGTCGGCGGCCGCGGTGTCGCCGGACGCCCGGAGCGCCCGGGCCTCGGCGGCCAGGACCTCCCCGAGCGCGCGGAGCGTCTGCGCCTCCGAGTACCGGTTGCCGTTGCGCTGGAAGACCTGGAGGGCCTGTTCGAGGAGGCCGCGGGCCTCCTCGTAGCGGCGCTGGGCGAGCCGCAGTTCCGCCAGGTTGCGCTGCGTCCTGGCCCGCCACCAGGCGTCGCCCTCGTCGGTGAACGCGTCGATCGCCTCGATGAGGTAGTCCTGACCCTCGTCGACGTTGCCGGCGTCCCGCAGGCACATCCCCGCGGCCCGGAGAGCGCGGGCGCGCCACCACATCTCCCTGCCGCCGGTGAAGATGCGGAGGGCTTCGGACGCGTCGTTGTACGCGCTCTCCATGAAGCCCTGGTTGCCCTGGACGGACGACCGTTCAAGCAAGGCGATCCCCACGGCCTGGTCATCGTTCATGTGCGTGGCGACCGTGTAGGTCAATTCGGCCGCCGCCCGCCACTCCGGCCAGAAGACACGCAGCGAATGGAACAGCGAGCATGTGGCACGGCCAAGGCGCCACACCAGACTCCACATTTCGTGTTCCGCGCCTTGGGCGAGCAGTGCGAGAAGGGCGGGACGTTCACTGGTCAGCCAGTCGAGCGCCGAATACTCGGAGACGGGCGCCTCGCCGGCCCGCCGGTGCCAGTCCTGGGGCCAGCGGCTCGCGGCCACGCGTTCGGCGCGTTCGCGGTAGCCGTCCAGGACGCGGTCAAGGGCGGCGTCGCGCTCGTTCTCGGCGTCCTCGACCTCCGTCCGCTCCAGCGCGTACAGGCGGACGAGGTCGTGCAGCCGGTACCGCATCCGTCCGGTGGCGTCCGTCCCGGAGCACTCGACGAGCTGGGCGTCCACCAGGGCCTCAAGCTGGTCGTCGCCCTCCAGGTCGGACACGCCGAGCAGCGCGCCCGCCGCCCACGCCTGCACGTCGGGCGCGTCGAGCATGGCCAGGGTGCGCAGCAGGCGGCGCTGCGTCCGGCTGCAGTCGTCGTAGCTGAGCGCCAGGCTCGCCCGGACGCTGGTGTCGATGTCGCGGGCGGTCTCCAGCTCGTCCAGCCGGCGGCGCCGCTCGTCCTGGAGCCGGTCGGCCATCGCGCGCGGCGTCCACGACTCGCGGGCGGCGAGGCGGCCGCCGCAGATCCCGATCGCGAGCGGCAGGTACCCGCACAGCTCGGCGATCTCCTCCGCCGCCACCGGGTCGAGGGCGATCCGCTGCGGCCCGGCGAGCCGGCCGAGCAGCTCGACGGCGCTCTCGCCGGTGAACTCCCGCAGCCGCCGGTCGAAGGTGTTGCGCAGGTGCAGCGGCTGCCGGGACGTCACGATCACCGTGCAGCTCCCGACGGGCGGCAGCAGCGCCCGCACCTGTTCGGCGTCGCGTGCGTTGTCGAGCAGGACGAGGATCCGGCGGCCCTTCGTCCACGTCCACCACAGCTTCTGCAGCTCGGGCAGGCCGCCGGGGTCGGTGGACAGGCGGACGCCCAGCGCCTGCAGGAACCCGATCAGCACCTCCTCCGGGGCGACCCGCGCGTCGCCGGTGCCGCGCAGGTCGAAGTACAGGCAGCCGTCCGGGTGGTCGGCGGCGATCTCGTGCGCGAACCGGGCGGCCAGCGACGACTTGCCCACCCCTGCCGGGCCGTGCAGGGACACGACCAGCGGGGACGCCGGGGAGCCCGTCCCGTCGGCGGCGGCGCGGCGCAGTTCGGCGAGCGATCCGTCCCGTCCGGTGAAGTGCGCGATCACGGGCGGGAGCTGCGCCGGCGTGACGCCCGGCTCGATCTCGTTCCGGCCGGGAGGGCCGTCGCCGGGGCCGCCCTGCTGCGTCCCCCACGCCGCGATCCCCGCCAGGAGGGCGACGCCGCTGGTGACGACGACCTGGACGGGGGCGGCGAGGTCCAGCGCGTCCAGGGACGTCGTCACGGCCGTGATGACCGCGGTGAGGCCGCCGACGATCCACGGCGCCGCGAGCCGGGCCCGCCTCGGGGCCGCCGCTCCCGGCCCCTGCGGCGACGGCGCGCCGGTGGACGTCTCGTCCGGCATCCGGTCCATCCGGTCCCTCCGCCCTCCGTCACGCCCCGGACCCACGATCGAGGGGCGGCGGGCCCGTTACCACCCCTTTACGGATGATCACTCATCCCGGGGAACGGAGGGTGAACGGATCGCTCAGCCGGTCCGCAGCACCGCCTGGATCTCCAGGACGATCTGGACCTTCTCCCCCAGCCCCAGCGCGCCGCCAGGGACGGTGGCGCGGTCGCCCACGCCGAACTCCAGCCGGTTGATCTCGCCGGTCGCGGTGAAGCCGGCGCGGGCGCCCTTGAACGGGTCGTCCTCCCGGAACGGGTCGGGGCCGAAGCCCTCGACCTCCAGCTTGAGCGGGACCGGCCTGGTCGTCCCGCGCAAGGTCAGCTCGCCGTCCAGGACGTGACCGTCGCCGTCCCGGCGCAGACCGGTGGAGCGGTAGGTCATGGTCGGGTGGGCGGCGACGTCCAGGAAGTCGGCCGACCTGACGTGCTCGTCGCGCTGCGCGTTCCCGGTGTCGATCGAGGCCAGGTCGATGGACGCGGTCACCGTCGAGTCGAGGGGGTCGTCGCCGGTCACGAGGGTGCCCTCGAACGTCCCGAAACGGCCGCGGACCTTGCTGACCATCAGATGCCTGATCGTGAAGCCGACGCCGGAGTGGACGGGGTCGACGGTCCAGGTGCCCGCGATGTAGCCGGGGACCTCGACAAGCTCGGTCGTCATCGTGTCTCCTAGGGTTATGAATGGTAAGGCGGTTCCGATCGGGAACCGTGGGAACCGCCTCCATGGTGCGGACACCCTCGGAGTCGGCACAAGAAGGCACTTTTTTCTGCCTCGGTCACCTGGAGAGAACCATGGGATTGCACCCGCACGCGGCGAGCTGCCGCGCCCGCGAGATCCTCGAGCGGGTCGGCGACAAATGGTCGCTGCAGGTCATCGCGCTGCTCGGCGAGCGCACCAAGCGGTTCACCGAACTGAAGCGCGAGATCGAGGGCATCAGCCAGCGCATGCTCACCGTCACGCTGCGCGGCCTGGAACGCGACGGAATCGTCACCCGGACCGTGTATCCGGTGATGCCGCCGCGGGTCGACTATTCGCTCACCCCGCTGGGCGCGACGCTGATGGACGCGGCCAACGCCCTCGTTTTCTGGGCCGAATCCCACCTCGACGAGATCGACGCCGCTCGGGCCGACTACGACTCTCGCGTAGCTGAGATCGACGCGCTGAAAAAGACGTCCTGACCTCGCTCAGGGGGATGCGAGCTCTGCGTCGCAGAAGACGCAGACGTAATGCTCGTCCTTGACGACGTTGAGTTCTCCGCATTCGGGGCAGTGCCGGAAAACGAATGTGGCGGTGAAGCAGTCCGGCCTTTCCAGACCGGCGCGATCGAGGGCGTCCGCGACCGCGGGCCAGGATTCCGCGCCTGGACAATAGCCGGTGGACTGGTTGCTGACTTCCGTAACGGCCGTGCCGTCGAAGGTGATTTCGCCGGCGGCCAGGACGTTCTGCCCGCCGGCGCAGGCGACGTGCTCGCTGCGGCGCGGAGCGATCCGGAGCGTGCCGTCGAGACCGACGACATAGGTGAACGGCTCGTCCTGCGGCAGGGGCCGCACGTCTGCCGGCGACCAGATGGGCTTGCCTTCCATGCCGGGACGCACCTGGCCGAGCAACTCGGCAGGCCCCACATAGGCGTACATGCGATTCACGGTAGGACGCGGATGTACGCGAGCGCGACGCTAAATCCGTGTGCCTCCGCCCGCCGCGACGAGGTAGCGTAGTGGTGATGGACTTTCACGAGGTGGGACGGCGAGCTAGCCGCGCCGAGCTGGGGAACGAGCAGTCGTGCCCGGCCCGGCTCGGCGGTGTGCGCCGTCATCCCATCGACCTCGTGAGGCCGTCCCATGCGTTCGAGTGACATTCGTTCGACCTTTCTGGACTTCTTCCGCAAGCGCGATCATCGCGTCGTGCCGTCCAGCCCGCTCATCCCGTCAGATCCCACGCTCCTGCTGACGAACGCGGGCATGAACCAGTTCAAGCCGTACTTCCTCGGCGAGACGACACCGGAACACTCCCGGCTGATGTCCGTGCAGAAGTGCGCGCGGACGTCCGACATTGAGAACGTGGGCCGCACCACGCGGCACTCGACGTTCTTCGAAATGCTCGGCAACTTCTCCTTCGGCGACTACTTCAAGGCGGAGGCGATCTCCTGGGCGTGGGATCTTTTCGTCCGCCATTACAATCTCGACCCGGAACGCATCTGGGTCACCGTGTACCTGGACGATGACGAGGCAGAACGGCTATGGCGCCGCGTCGGCGTGCCCTCGGAACGGATCCAGCGCCTCGGCATGGAGGACAACTATTGGTCGATGGGCGTGCCCGGCCCGTGCGGACCGTCCTCCGAACTCCACTACGACCGGGGCCCGTCCTTCGGACGTGAAGGCGGACCGGCCGTGGACGGCGAGCGTTACCAGGAACTATGGAATCTCGTCTTCATGCAGAACCTCCGCGGCGAAGGGTCTGGTAAGGGCGGATACCCCATTCTCGGCGAGCTGCCTGCAAGGAACATCGACACCGGCCTTGGCCTCGACCGTCTCGCGGCGATTCTGCAGGACGTCGACACGGTATGCGAGACGGATCTGCTCGCGCCGACGTTCCGGCTCGTCCAGGAAATGGCGGGACGCCCGTATCCGGGGCGTGACGGAAGCGACGATTCCACGTCGATCCGCATCGTCGCGGAGCACTCGCGCTCAATCGCGTTCCTCATCGCCGACGGCGTCCTGCCGTCGCGCGACGGCAGAGGCTACGTGCTGCGCCGCCTGATGCGCCGCGCCATCCGCCACGCGCGCAGACTCGGCGTGGACGACCTGGTCCTGCCCGCCCTCACGACCAGCGTCATCGACAACCTGGGCGAAACATGGCCGGAACTGACGCAGCAATCCGGTCTGATCCGCCAAGTCGTCACGGCCGAGGAAGAGAGCTTTGAACGCACACTCCGTCAGGGCTCGCAGATCCTCGAATCGGCGATTGGCCGCGCGACGTCCACCATTCCCGGCCGCACCGCGTTCGAACTGCACGACACCTACGGATTCCCGATCGACCTGACCATCGACGCCGCGCGCTCAGCGGGCCTCACGGTCGACGAGAACGAATTCGCGGAACTCCTCGAAGAACAGCGCCGCCAAGCGCAACAAGCGGCCCGAGGCCGAAAGGGCGACGCGGTCGCACGCCAGGACACCTACCGCCAGCTCATCGCGGAACACGGCCTCAGCACCTTCGTCGGCTACTCCGCGACGACAGCGGAAACAAAGATCCTCTCCCTGATCGGCCCCAACGGACGTGTGCGAAGCGCGAGTCAGGGCGAGGAGATCGAGCTGATCCTGACGCGCACCCCGTTCTACGCGGAGTCAGGCGGCCAGGTGGGCGACACGGGCACCCTGCAAACCTCAAGCGCGACACTGCACGTCCTCGACACCCAACTGGGCCTGGACGGGTTGCACGTCCACACCGTCCGCATACTGGACGGCGAGGTGCGTCCCGGCGACGAGGCGGAGGCGACCGTCAACGCGGACCGCCGGTCGGCCACGGCACGCTCGCACAGCGCGACCCACGTCCTGCACGCGATGCTGCGCCGGCTCCTCGGCGACCACGCGGCCCAGCGCGGCTCACGCGTCGAGCCAGGACGCCTGCGCTTCGACTTCGCCCACTTCTCCCCCGTCGACACCGCACCCGTCCAGACCCTGGTCAACGACTACCTCCTGGACGATCCCGACGTCCGGGTCTGGGAGGCGTCCCGCGCCGAGGCGGAGGCGGCGGGAGCGTTCGCGCTGTTCGGCGAGAAGTACGGCGACGACGTCCGCATCGTGGACATCGGCGACGCGTCCCGGGAACTGTGCGGCGGCACCCACGTCGGCCACGGCTCCCAGGCGGGACCCGTCCACATCGTCGGCGAGCAGTCCATCGGCACCGGCCTGCGCCGAATCGACGCGCTCACCGGCGCGGACGCCCTGCGCCACTACGACCACCAGCGCGACCTCCTGCGCGAACTCGCGGCACTCCTGCACGTCTCTCCGGACCAGGCACCCGCCCGCCTACGGCAACGCCTGGAAACACTCGCCGAGACCCAACGCGCCCTGGAAACCATGCACCGGGCCGAACTGGACGCGCACGCGGAACGCCTCGCGTCTCTGGCTGAATCACTGCCCGGTGGCTGGCTGGTGGCGCAGATCGTCCCTGACCTGACCAGCGCGGACCTCCGCACCGTCGCCACGACGATCCTCACCCGCCGCGGGCCCCGGGGCATCGTCGTCCTCGGCACGGAATCGTCCGGCAAGGCCGCTCTGGTCGCGGCGACGGGCCCGGGCGTCCAGGCCCGCGACCTCCTGACCTCCGCCGCACGCGAGGTCGGCGGCGGCGCGGGCGGCAAGGGCCCCATCGCGAACGCGGGCGGCCGCCACCCCGAGAACCTGCCAGCGGCGATCCGCACCGCAGCCGCAGACGCCCGCGCCCTCCTGGCCACCGGCATCCTCAGCTGACGAGATCCCGCCGGCCCGATGTCCCGGTCGGGCTGGCGGGATTTGAACCCACGACCCCTGGCACCCAAAGCCACTCTCACCACCCAGCCGACCTGGGATTACACCGCTCTCACCAGGTCAGACGACATACGCCGTGCCTACAACGCCCCCCACAGCAGCGCAAGCGACCTAGTTCATCGCCCCGGCATCTCCCCAAGATCACCGGCTGGCACCGCGTCCGACCACTGGCCACCGCCCCGACGCCCGGGGCGGTCGCGGGATGGAGCGCGCCGTCGCGCTGCTGCGCGCGCTGGATTAGCTTGCCCGCCAGCCCCCCGCCGGCTGCGGCTCATGGTGTGGGTTCGCCCATGAGGACGGCGACCTCCGTCGGCCGGTCAGCGGCCCATTCCCCGCCGAGACCCGCCTGACGTTCGAGGCGTGTGTCGCGCACCTCCATCTCGAGCCTGACCCGCAACGGCACCGCGGCGGCCTCATCCGCCTCCGCGCGCAGGGACACGCAGGCGGCATCCTTGTCACCGTCCACGCCCGACACCGGCCGGACGGGCCTCATTCCCGCCTTCGTCTCGATGATCGGCTTGGTTGGTGCAGGGCCGGGGGCAAGTAGGCGGAGGGTTAGACAGGGTGCGACTCCCCCTGCGGAAGCATGGCCAGGGCTGCAGATCTCGTAGTGCAAGCCTGGCCTGGGAGGCCTGACCCGTCCGCTTCCATCCGCATCACCCGGGGCTTGCGTTCCTCGGCCAGTTACCACGCCATGGGGTGGCAGACTTAGCGCGGAGCCACCAGCTCGTGGGGTCTTACTCAGTGATCTTCACCTGGGCTGATTCGGGGGCGTAGTTGATCCGGAAGAGTTGAGAGTTGCTCCCGTCGTGGACGACGATCGCTCCCGGCTGCTGAGTCGGTACGTCGTAGAGCACGCTGGTCATCACGTACTGTCCCGGTTTGGGGTTGCTGGGACTGTGGAGGGAGTCGGTCATGCCGAGACTGCTGCAACTGATGCCGACGATGAGGCCCAGATCCTGCACCTTGCCGTCCGCTCCGACCCACTTTCCGGTCGTCGTTGTGTCGCCCTCGGAAGAGCCGACGTTCTTGATCTTGAACTCGGCGCACACGTACTTTCCTTGGGCGGGCAGGTCCTGCTCGAAGGTCTCGTCATAGAGACTCTCGGTGGTCTTCAGCGCTGTCAGCGTGAACTCTTCTCGCGCTAGCGCGCCTGCCGCGTCGGTGACGTCCACCCCCAGGGTTCTCCCTACGCCCAGCGTCGGAAGGCTCGGCGCCGGTGGTGGGAGGCAATGATCCGTGGACGGCGCTTGGCCTGGCCCGCATGTCGCCGTGCGCTCTGGTGTTGATTGGTCGGCCGTCCGTGATCCCTCCTTCTCGGTTCCGCACCCGGACAGGGCAAGAACCACGCACGCAGTGGCAGCACCTGATGCATGGGCGAGTTTGTTCATGATTGCTCCCGAGAACCACCGTGTTGTTCACAATGGTCGTCCTCGTGAGGTCAAGCGCTCGCGAACAGGGCGTTAGAACGATTCCAACCATCCTCAAGCGTCCGGTGGCCTGCACGGGCCTTCGCCAATACCCAAGGCGGCTCGAAGTCCGGCTGCCGCTTCCCTCGCCGTGCGACCGGAGGGGTGAGGACCACGTCCTCAACTCCGTCCAATTGCCACAGCCGACGCTGGAGCTCGGCGAGGCGCTCCTCCGGACCAGGTCGTCGGGCTCGTCTAGGTTGAACCCGAGGTCGGCCCCGTCTTCACCTTCGGTACGCGGGAGCACTGGCATTGCAGGCGACCTTGCATGCCCGGCTCGGACAGCGGGTGCTCGGCACCACGCATCGCCCAGCACGCCGGACATGTTCGGGTGGTCAAATCAGCGAGCCACACCCGCCCGGCGAGTACGATTGTGCTGGCTGGGTGGCCTCGGCCGCCTGCTGTGGAGCGTCGATCACCCCAGGGAGACGTCGGAGACTTTCGTCTTCCCGAACGTCCCCCCAATCACGCGAAAGACCCTCTCCCGATGCACCGGGACAGGGCCGCTGACCTGCGTCGGGCTGGCGGGATTTGAACCCACGACCCCTGGCACCCAAAGCCAGTGCGCTACCAAACTGCGCTACAGCCCGCACGCCACCGCCGTACACGATGACGCGAGAAGTCTAGTCCCGATCAGCCCCGCTCCGCGCAACCCGGCATGACACGTCCGCCCCGGGGACCCTGTACGCTACGGGATGGCGATCGAGGGCCGCAGGCCCTCATCCGCTCGCGGGCGTAGCTCAATGGTAGAGCCCCAGTCTTCCAAACTGGCTACGCGGGTTCGATTCCCGTCGCCCGCTCCCAAGTTTCCCCAGGTCATCCCCCCATTGACCATGATCCAAGATCTTCTATCACTGCTTCTATCACTGGACTCGTGCGTGATCATGGTGGATGCCCTGCCTGGAGCTGGCACGGGAAGCTACTCCCCGCAGCCCCCAAGTTGGACATCAGCCCGCCGTCACGGTGACGTCGAGGGCGGGTACCGGTGCCAGGTCCGGGTCGTTCGCCGATGGCGGCGAGTACTCCGGCAGCGGCGCGGGCGTCAGGGACCATGGAGAAGAGCGGCGGCTCGTGCGTCACGTCGGCGGGAGCAGTCTGGCCAACGCGGCGCAGCGGTGTTCGGGGCCGAGGACGATCTCCGGGCAGTGCCCCGCGCTCCTGCGGCGTGCGTTTCAGGACGGAGTGGGACGGCGGCCGTCGAGGCATTCGGTCGCCTTCCTGCCCGGTGACGGAACGGGAAGATCACCCATGCACGCACCATAAACCTGATCACCCGCCGCGGAGAGCTCCCACCCGCTGATCACACCCGGCAAACAGGGAGCGTCTCCCCGGACGCGCACTCGGCGTTGCGCCCTAGTTCTTCT
This sequence comes from Actinomadura sp. KC06, assembly GCF_004348735.1. Taxonomy (GTDB): domain Bacteria; phylum Actinomycetota; class Actinomycetes; order Streptosporangiales; family Streptosporangiaceae; genus Spirillospora. The sequence goes on along the minus strand of NZ_SMKT01000060.1, from coordinate 7,564 downwards.
AGCAGATCGCCGACCGCGGCCCGCAGCAGCACCAGCCCCCGCCGGCGGCCCCGGCGCGTTCCCACATGAACGCGTCGAGCCCGGGGAGTCGCGGAAGCTCCCTGGCCGCTGGAACGGTTGTTCCCCGAGCACGCCCGGTGACCAGGAACAGGGCTGGCGGCCCGCCCCTCAGCGAGCTCCCCACAAGCCGAATGCCGCGCCCCCTTCTTGGACGCAGTCCCCAGACGGCCATGTCCATCGCTCGGGCAAGGCGACTGCAGCTTCGGTCACTGGCCCACCGTGTTTTCCGCAGGCGCGACTGGGTACCGGCTGGTACCCGGACGGAGGTGATCGGCGTGACCGACCATGCCGGCGATCGGCCGCCGTCCACTCCCGGTGAGCGGTTGAGCGCGCGCACCGAGTCCTGCGCGGGCGGCCGTGTGCTGGTGGTGCACGTCGATGGGCAGATCGATCTGTTCACCGCTGATCTGCTGCGCGAACGGGTGCTCTCGGCGGCGCTGCCGGCCACGCCGCCCCGGCTGGTGCTGGACCTGGACCGGGTGAGCTTCTGCGACGCCTCCGGGCTGAGTGCACTGGTGCTGATCTGGAAGGAGGTCCGGGCCCACGACGGGGACATGGTCATCGCCCGGCCGCCGGGCATGTGCCGACGGATCCTGCACCGCACCGCCCTGGACCAGGCCATCCACGTCACCGCCACCCTGGACCGCGCGATCACGCACCTCACCCGCTGAAACCACTCGCCGCGCGGGCCCGAAGCCCAGGTCGGAGCGCGCCCGCACCCCCGCATAGAGAACCGCATCAGCCGATCTCCGAAAACCTATGGTGATCGAGGTAGATATTCGCGGCCGCTTGGGGTAGTGTTCCTGTCATCGAAGAGGAACAAGTCCATGAGACGCGGCAGATGACGAACTGCCCGGACAGATGGATGGCGCAGGCCGGGCGTGCCGGGGTCAACGCAAGGCAAGGGACCCCGGCAGTCGGCCGCGCGCCCGGCGGCCGACAGGCCGCCAGCAAGAAGGCAAGTGAAGAAAAGAACGCAGGTAGGGAGAACACGGAAGGAGGGATTCGGCACCATCGGGATCGCCCGTCGCAGGCTCCAGTCACGCCGCGCGGGTACCGCAGCTCCACAGATTGGACGGTGGTCTACGGTCACGCATCCGCGATCCCCGCGCCCCCGCCCCAGGCGGCAGGCGCGGACGACAACCGGCCGCAGCGCCGGATAGATGGTGTTGTACCTCATGGCCCCGGCGCCGCCTTTCGGCGCCGGGGCCCCGGCATGCCCGGACCCCTGCCGCAACCGCAAGCACGCAGACGGCAGTACGGAAGTTTTTGTGACCACACCTCAGCCGGCTAGGCCCGGCACCCACCAAGCCCACCGCGACCCGCACCCCACGCAGCCCGAACCGGCGCAGGACGACCCCGACACCGGGCTCGACAGCAGGCTGGACGACAAGCTCGACGACGAGGACTACCCGGCCTACAGCATGGGCCGCGCCGCCGAGATCCTCGGCGTCACCCCGGGGTTCCTGCGCAGCCTGGACGCCCCCAAACTGTTCGTCCCGCAACGCTCATCCGGCGGGCACCGCCGCTACTCCCGCTACCAACTGCGCCTGGCCCAACGCGCCCGCGACCTGGTCGACCAGGGCACCGCCCTGGACGCGGCATGCCGCATCATCATCCTGGAAGACCAACTCGCCGAAGCCCAGCGCATCAACACCCAACTCCAGCACCGCCTCGACAAGGACACCGAACGCGACTGATCAGCCCTGATCGGCCCTGATCGCGGCACCGACAACACCGACCGCCCCGCCGATGACGAGGCTACTGAAGTCCTGGCGCGCACCACTTGCGCAGTGCCCGACGCAAGCGAACCGGACTGCCGCAGTAGACGTGTCATCAACTGCGGCACACGTGCCTGACCCGTCTGCGGAAGGCCGGGATGGCGTTGGAAGCCGTCCAGGCCCAGGCCGGTGGTTTCGTCCGTGTCTAGCGGATCTGGCTCACATTGCGTGAAGCGGTCACGGAGCGTGGTCCGTGGCTGGTGAAACGGACCGAGTCGCGGTTGAGTAACTCTGCGCACATGGGTGCGGCGCATCGTCAGGATCTTTCATCCCCGGAACTGATCCCTACGAGCGGCCGCGAGGTCGTTGTGCTGCATGCCCGCACAGGCGAGAACCCCTGCTGCGTCGATCTGCTCTTCCCGCACCTGAAGGATGTGCAGGTCGATGGCGTCACCGAGACCGAGGACGGTGTCGTGGTCGCCGCGCGGACCCGGACCACAAGCGCGGAGTGCCACCAGTGCGGGACCCCCGGCCGCCCGGCGCCATAGCCGCTACCGTCGACGGCCGCACGACCTCACGGCGGATGGCAGACCGGTGGTGATCGTCTTGGAAGTGAGCCGGTTCTTCTGCGATAGCACCGCGTGCGAACGGCGCACGTTCGCCGAGCAAGTTCCAGTACTGACCAGACCGGCACGGCCGCCGCACGGCGTTGCTGCACCGGCTGCTGGAACGAGTCGGCCTGGCCTTGGCGGGCCGGGTGGGCGCACGGGCGGCGGGCCTGATCGGGCTGCGTGCGAGCAGGTCCACGCTGATCCGCCTGGTCCAGGTGCTTCAGACCCGCCGGTCGGAAAGGTCCGCGTACTGGGCGTCGACGACTTCGCCACCCGGCGCGGCCACGTCCACCGCACCGTGCTGATCGACATGGACACCCACCGCCCAATCGACCCGGCTGCGCAACCATTCAGCAGGCGTGCGCGTGCCGCCCCGGGACCGGCCGCTTCTCCTCCAGCACTGCCCCCATGTTCGTGATGTTCAGCGAGAACCTAGCGAGGACGCATGATGAGCGCGGCCACGTAATAGGTGCAGGGGTGCTGGGCGGATGGGTTGGCGTAGCCGTGAACGACATCAGCGGCGAAATAGACTGAATCGCCGGCGTCCAGGGCTATGTGCACCTCGCCCACGGTGACTGAAAGCCGTCCGGACTCGACGGCCAGGTATTCGTGTGACCCGGCGGCGTAGGCGGGGAAGGAGCCGGCGTCGCATCCGGGCGGCAGTGTTGTGCGGATCAGTTCGAAGTTCACGCCGGGTACGACGGGCGACAGGATGGCGCGTCGCCAGCCGGCGGGATGGTCGGTCACGTCCTGTTCGGTGCTTCTGCGGACGACTAGGCGCTCCTGGTCGGAAGCGACCACAAGGTGTGCCAGGGGGACGCCGAGGCCGTCGGCTATGCGGGCCAGGACGATGATGGTGGGCGCCTTGGCGGCCCGTTCCACCGCGGAGAGCATGCTGATGCTCACCGTTGACCGGGTGGCCAGCTCCTGCAGCGTCAGTCCTCGCTCGGTGCGCATCTGCTGCATCCGGTGCCCGAGTGCTTGAAGGTCGAACTCCATCTGCGATACTATAAAGCAATTCTTTGCTCTATAGTAAACGTGCGGGTGGGTGGCATGTCTGACCAGAACGTCCCGACCGTCCGCCCGGCGCAGCCGCGCGACCTGGAGGCGATCGCGCGGATCTACGCCCACTACGTCCTCAACACCACGGTGACCTTCGAGCAGGACCCGCCGGACGCCCATGACTGGTGGCGCCGCCTTGACGCCGTCCAGGCCCGGGGCCTGCCGTTCCTGGTCGCAGAGCAGACCGGAAAGGTGATGGGCTTTGCCTATTGCAAGCCATGGCGGACGCGTTCGGCCTATCGCCGCACGGTGGAGGACTCGGTCTACCTGATGCCCGAGGCGGTCGGCCGCGGGATGGGCCGGACGTTGCTGGAGGCGCTGCTGCGCGACTGCGCCGCCGCCGGGATACGGCAGGTCATCGCGGTGATCGTGGAGACCGGCGATCCCACCTCCAGCGCGCTGCACAAGTCCTGCGGGTTCGTCGACGCGGGACGGCTGTCGGCCGTCGGGCACAAGCACGGCCGGTGGCTGGACACGCTGATGCTCCAGCGCGCCCTGCCGTGACCCCGCAGGGGAACGCCACTCCGGATCGTGCAGGCCCGGGCGGCCGCGCCGTCACCCGGCGATCTGGTTGATCGCGTACTCCGGGCGATGCGCGCACCGCACACGAACATGCAGGCTACGGCGACGCATCTGCCGCTGTCCGCGACGCGCCCCCGGTCTATCAGGCCCGCGTTGGATTCTCTGTCGAGTTCGCTCGTCCGATCGACGCCGTCTCGTCCGGAAGATGGGACGTTCGAGCGCGCTTTCGTCACGCCCGACGCCGAGCCGGCGCGCCTCGCCAGTGCCCATGCGATATTGAGCGCCGAGATGTTGTCAGTGGCTCACGCTGAATTGGTGTCAGTGGGGGCATGGGGTGCGCGTCGGCGCCTATCGCGCTTCGGTGGCCAGACGCAGCGCCAGACCGATCAGCACGGTGCCCGAAAGGTATTCCAGGCGGCGCCGTATCGCAGGCCGCTGCAAGAATCGTTTGGCCCTCGTGATCAAGGACACGATCGCGATGTACCATCCCAGATCGATCAGCGTCGAGGCGAGCGCCAAGAGCAGCAGTGTCGCCGGCACCGAGGCGCCCGCAGGCACGAACTGCGGTAGGAACGACACCGCGAACACAGCGGCCTTCGGGTTCGCCAGGTTCGTCATCAAGCCGAGCCGATAGCTCCGCCACCACGATGGCCCCGGTTGCACTGCCACATCGTCGCCAGATCGTACGACCGTGCCGCGGCGAGCCCGCCACAACATCCTGGCGCCGAGGCACACCAGCACGACGGCACCGGCGATGCGCATCACGTCATACGCCAGCCGCGACGCCAGCAGCACCGCCGAAAGGCCAAGGGCGGCGGTCACCGACCACAGCAGCCACCCGGTTTCATTGCCAAGTACGGCCGCGGTCCCCGCGGGCCGACCAAAGCGCACCGACTGGCGCATGATCACCACGGTGGTCGGACCGGGTGCCATCGAGACCAGAAGCGATGCCGCCGCGAAAGCGGCCAGCCCGTCCAGCATGCACTCTCCTCGACACACGGCGACCGCCCCGGATGGCGATTCCCCTCCACCAGTGCCCGCCCCCGGACCAAGGGAACCTGTTCTGTGCTCGCATCCCCTACGGCGTGCGCTGGCCGCTTCGAACTGGACATGTCGAGTCGCCTAGAGCTGGACGGTGTCGCTCAGCCCAACCCAGCGCCTGACCTGCGGCAAGCCTTGGCCGGCCGGGCACGGGAGCGGCCACTTTTCCCCCGGCTCTGGGTCAGCGTTGAGGGTGGGCAGGAGAGCTGGAATGCGACGATCAGGGCGATGTAGGACGCGGCGAAACGGTCACCTGCGGTCACGATGTGCGTGGCGGGGCGCACACGACGGGTCCCTTCAGTGGACCATGCACGCGCACCGCCTCGCCCAACGATGGCCCAGCGATGTAAGCGGTGGCCGGCCATGGCATGTCGCCGTCCGTGTCAGCGTCGAGCACCGGCGAGGTGAACACCCCGCCAACCCTCCGCGCCGCCGCGACTTCGCGCCGGAACCGCACCAGGAACGCCTCGTCCTCGGATAACTCGGGCCGCACAACCTTGACCGCCACAGCCCGTCCCCCGGGGCGACCGCCCCAAATAGACGTGACTCATTCCGCCGCTACCAGCGCGGCCAGCAGCCGATAGGGCCGACCCGCACAGGATCCTCTGCCGCGAGTGCCGCGAGTCTCTTCGTCGCACCAGCCGACCGTCCACTGTGATCTCGGCGGCGGCAGCGTAGCGCTCCCGCCCTGGGACCCCTCCCCGCCGGACGCCGCTAGCGTATGGCCGACATCGCCCAAAGCGGGAGAAGACATGCGAAGAACGCGGCGGCACACCGCTTGGCCTCTGACCATCCCCACGTTCGCGCTCCTGCTCGCGGGCTGCGCCGACGATGAACCAGACAAGGCCGCTCCCGCCTCCAGCCCGCTTCCGGCGACCACGCGTCCCGCCTCCCCGCGCCCGACCCCTACGCTGCCGAAGGCGAAGAACGGCAAGAGCCTCTCCGCCTGCGCGGACGCCAGGTGCGAGGTAGCGGTCGGAGTCGGCGACACCATAGATTTCAACGCCCGCGTCACGCGCAGGGCAGGTGTCGGCGATCTGACCATCAAGGAGATCGGCAGCAACACAATCACATACGCGATGTTGTCCGGGGATGTCAGCTTCGGCCAACCGAAACTGGACATGCCGAGCAACGTCAACGGCGCCTTCTCTCTGACTCTGATAGCCACCGCCGGCAACACCGCGGTCATTCGCGTCGGTCCACCCAAGCGCAATGCTTTCGAAGTAATAGTGGAATAAGCCTCCGGCTGCACTACGCGATCTCTACGCACACATCACCCGGCCGCCGTTCTCCCAGGCATTCCGCCACTTGATCAGAGCGGTTGGCCGTGTTCGAGGTAGCGGTGGGTGGATAGCCCAGCTGGTGACAGGCGAACAACGACTCTGGAGGCCGGTTCCGGTCAGGAAGGTCCACTCGCTGACTTGTGTCCAACCCATCGCGATTTCCGTAGAGTGTCTGCACGTTGGCCTCCATGGACCCGGTTTTCGGTTGGTTGCCGGCTGATGTGGACGGTGTGTCAGGTGAAGCTCCAGCTGGCGTCGCAGGTGCCTTCGCCTTCCTCGAAGGAGAGGGTTTCTGCGGTCGGGGTGACGTCGGCGAGAGGGGCGTTGTAGCGCGTTAGGTAGACGGGGTTTGCCTAGGTGAGCTTCCCAGTTCAGAGGACACCTCTGCATTACCGCACCATCGTCACCCGATATTGATCGGCGGATTCAGGCTCAGCCTGCCGTGCTTCCTCGGCAAGACATTTCGTTAATCTCTTCCAAGGTGGGTTGTGCCTCGAGGAAGTCCCGGGTTAAGGGGAGGCGTTCGCTGAAGTGCTTCCGCCAATCGTTGCTGCCGACATAGTTGCGCAAGGCTGTTCGGAGGCGTTGGCAGGTGTCGTGATTTCCTTTGGCTATCGCGAACCCCGTGGAGGTGCGAGGGCCGAACCTGATCCCGTCGACAAGTTTGGTATCCTGCCGATCTGCCAGTTGCATGCCGGCGAGCGTCAACCGGTCTCCGACGATCGCGGCCACTCTACCCGCCAATAGGCCGGTGCGGCAGTCGCCGAAATCCTTTTCCAGGACTATCCGCGCCCCCTCTTCGACCTTCGTCAAATCGTCGACCGACGTCGAACCAGCAATCATGCATACGGTCCGCCGGGAAAGGTCCGATATTTTTTCTATACGTTTATTATCGCTACGAACCAACACACCCAGTCGCGAGGACGCGAGCGGTCCGACAAAGTCGACTCGCCGTTCTCTTAACGAAGTTATGCCCAGCGTGCCGGCAATGTGGACCTGCTGACTCTCCAGCGAGTTCATCGCATCTTCTCGCGCGACTCTCCTGAGCGTGATAACTCCGTTGAAATCGGTACGATCGAGCAATCCCATGATGACGTCAGCGTTGTAGCTTGAATCCGCTTCGTGGTCTCCTGCGCCGTCTTGCCAGACTCCCGCCACTACTTGCCTGGCATCGAGGAATGAGTCCGGCGCCTGGGATACGTGGGTGCTGCCCTGGAGCAAGCCGAGCGGCAACATCATGAGCACGGCACGGCCAGCCTTCGCC
>NZ_SMKT01000005.1 GCF_004348735.1 Actinomadura sp. KC06 | reverse complement strand
GGGTAGGTCCGCGGCGGGCGGGGCGGGAATAAGCGCGCGGGCCGGATGGTAGGCATATCCAGGCCCGCAAACCCCCACAACCCGGTCGCGGGGGGCAATTGTCCCGGGCGCCAGCCGTGATCGAGGAGTAGCCGTGCCACCTGCGTCCAGACGGGTCAGCCCGCATGTCCTCCGGGAGGGGATGGGCGTGCTGTGGGTCGCGGTGAAGGCCGAGCCCCGGGTCTTCACGCTGTCGGTGCTCGCCAGCGCGCTGTACGCGGCGATGACCGTGGCGACCGCGACGGTGCTCGGCTGGGCGACCGAGGAGGTCGTGCTGCCGGCGTTCGAGTCGGGGGACACGACGGCCGGGTCGCTGGCCCTGGCCGCCGTGCTGATCGTCGGGGTGGCGCTGCTGAAGGCGGTCGGCGTGGCGGGGCGCCGGTTCTACGCGGGCCTCATGCAGTACCGCCTGCAGGCCGAGTACCGGCGCGCGGTCACCCGGCAGTACCTGCGGCTGCCGCTGGCGTGGCACCACCGGCACCCGACGGGGCAGCTGCTGTCGAACGCCAACGCGGACGTCGAGGCGGTGTGGGCGCCGATCGCGCCGCTGCCGATGGCGGTCGGCGTGGTGTTCATGCTGCTGATCTCCGCGGTGTCGATCATGATCACGGACCTGGTCGTGGCCGGGGTCGGGTTCCTGGTCTTCCCCGCCGTCGCGCTGATCAACGTCGTGTACCAGCGGCGGCTGTCGCCGGTGGCGACCCGCGCGCAGCAGCTGCGCGCGGAGGTCAGCGAGGTCGCGCACGAGAGCTTCGAAGGCGGCCTGGTCGTCAAGACCCTGGGGCGCGAGGAGTCCGAGACGGAGCGGTTCACCGAGCGGGCGCGGGCGCTGCGGGACGCCAACGTCGCGGTCGGCCGGATCCGCGGCCTGTTCGACCCGGTGCTGGAGGCGTTGCCGAACCTCGGCGTCCTGGCCGTCCTGCTGATCGGGTCGCTGCGCCTGGAGTCGGGGGCGATGTCGCCGGGCGACCTGGTGAACGTCGCGTACCTGTTCACGCTGCTCTCGTGGCCGATCCGGGCGCTGGGCTGGGTGCTGGGCGAGGTGCCGCGCAGCGTCGTCGGCTGGGAGCGGGTCCGGGGCGTCCTGGACGCTCGCGGCTCACTCCCGTACGGGGACGGCGCCCTGAACGGGGGCGGTAAGGCGACGTCGCTGGAGGTCCGGGACGTCCGGTTCGCGTACGAGTCCGGAGCGGACGGCAACGGCGCGGCGGGACGGCACGTCCTGCACGACGTGTCGTTCGCCGCCTCCCCCGGCCGGACGATCGCGGTCGTCGGCCCGACGGGCTCCGGCAAGTCGACGCTCACCTCGCTGCTCGTCCGCCTCGTCGACCCGGCGGACGGGACCGTCCTCCTGGACGGCGTCGACCTCCGCGACGTCGGGCGCGGCGGGGTCGCCGAGACGGCCGCGCTCGTCCCGCAGCAGACGTTCCTGTTCGACGACACCGTCCGGGGCAACGTGACGCTGGGCCTGGACGTCCCCGACGAGCGGGTGTGGGAGGCGCTCCGCCTCGCGCAGGCCGAGGGGTTCGTCGCGGCGCTGCCCGGCGGGCTCGACACGCGGGTCGGGGAGCGCGGGGCGACGCTGTCGGGCGGGCAGCGGCAGCGGCTCGCGCTGGCGCGGGCGCTGGTCCGGCGGCCCCGGCTGCTCGTCCTGGACGACGCCACGTCCAGCGTCGACCCGCAGGTGGAGGCGCGCATCCTGCGGAGCCTGCGGGACGCGCAGTCCGCGGAGGCCGGCGGCGCGACCGTCGTGGTCGTCGCCTACCGCAAGGCGACGATCGCGCTGGCGGACGAGGTCGTCTACCTGGACCACGGCCGCGTCACCGCCCGGGGCACTCACGCCGATCTGCTGGAGCGCTCCGAGGGCTACCGCAACCTCGTGACCGCCTACGAGAGAGCCGAGGCCGAACGGGTGGAAGCGGAGCAGACGGCCGTCGAAGGCGGCGAGGAGGCCCTCACATGACGACGATCAGTAGTACATCGACGTCCGAAGGCGCTCTGAGCACGCTCAAGCGCGGCATCCTGCTGAGCCCGGAGTTCAGCGCCGGGCTGGCCGGGACGCTGCTGCTCGCCCTGCTGTCGACGGCCGGACGCGTGGTGGTGCCCATCGCCGTCCAGCAGACGATCGACAAGGGCCTCGGCGGCGACGGCGGCGGCCCCGACATCGGGTTCATCCGGTCGGCGGTCGCGCTGTGCGCGGTGGCGGTGCTGGTGACGGCCGTGTGCTCGTACCTGATGAACGTCCGGCTGTACAAGACGTCCGAGGGCGGCCTGGCGGGGCTGCGGATCAAGGCGTTCCGGCACGTGCACGACCTGTCGATGCTCACCCAGAGCGGCGAGAAGCGCGGCGCGCTGGTGTCGCGGGTGACCGGCGACGTCGACCAGATCAGCCAGTTCATGCAGTCGGGCGGGCTGATGTTCATCGTGTCGATCGGGCAGCTCGTCGTCGCGAGCATGCTCATGGTCGTCTACTCGTGGCAGCTGGCGCTGCTCGTGTGGCTGGCGTTCCTGCCGCTCGCGTGGGCGCTGCGGCACTTCCAGCGGATCCTGTCCGCCGCCTACATGGGCGTGCGGGAGAAGATGGGCGACCTGCTGGCGGCGGTCAGCGAGTCGGTCGTCGGCGCCCCCGTGATCCGCGCGTACGCGTCCGAGGACCGGACGGGCCGGCGCGTGGACGAGACCGTCGACGCCCACCGCGACGCGCAGACCCGCGCGCAGGCGATGGTGGCGCTGACCTTCCCGGTCAGCGAGCTGGTCGCCGCCGTCGCGACCGCCGCCGTGGTCATCGCCGGGACGCTGCTCGGCATCGCCGGCCACCTGTCGGCGGGCGAGCTGGTCGCGTTCCTGTTCCTGGTCACGCTGTTCGTCAGCCCGATGCAGACCGCCACCGAGGTGTTCAACCAGGCGCAGAACGCGATCGCCGGATGGCGGCGGGTGCTCGGCGTGCTGGACACCGTCCCGGACGTCGCCGACCCCGGCGACCGCGGCGAGACGCTGCCGCGCGGGCCGATCGAGGTGCGGTTCGAGTCCGTCGGGTTCGCCTACCCAGGCGGGCCACCCGTCCTGCACGACGTGACCGTCGACATCGCGCCGCGCAGCCGCGTCGCGGTCGTCGGCGAGACCGGCTCGGGCAAGACGACGTTCGCCAAGCTCCTCACCCGGCTCATGGACCCGGTGTCCGGACGGATCCTCGTGGACGGCGTTCCGCTGGACAGCATCCGGTTCTCCTCGCTCCGCGAGCGGATCGTCATGGTGCCGCAGGACGGGTTCCTGTTCGACGCGTCCCTGGCCGACAACATCCGGTACGGGCGCCCGGACGCGTCCGACGCCGACCTCGTCCTCGCCCTGACCGAGCTGGGTCTCGCCGACTGGCTCGACGGGCTCCCCGACCGGCTGGCCACGCCCGTCGGGCAGCGCGGCGAGTCCCTGTCGGCGGGCGAGCGGCAGCTCGTCGCGCTGGCCCGCGCCTACATCGCCGACCCGGACCTCCTCGTCCTGGACGAGGCGACGTCCGCCGTCGACCCGGCCACGGAGGTGCGCATCCAGCGCGCCCTGGAGGGCGTCACCCGGGGCCGCACCGCGATCTCCATCGCGCACCGGCTGTCCACCGCCGAGGCCGCGGACGAGGTCATCGTCTTCGACGCGGGACGCATCGTCCAGCGCGGGCCGCACGCCGACCTGGTCGCCGAACCCGGCGTCTACGCGGACCTCCACACGTCCTGGATCACACAACGGACCCTGTGACCCAAAGGGGGTCCGCGACGCGGAAAGAAGGCGTTCCGCTGCGAAGACTCCAGCTAAAGCACTTGCCCGTTATCTGGTCTCGTGCGCATTCTGGCGGGGTGAGCAACGAGGTCGTGTTGGAATCGGCGGGCACGCTGCACGGTCAACTGCAGCGGGGGCTCGGGAGGGCCGCGCGGCGCGCGGCGGACAGGCCCGGTGCGGGCGAGTACGTCTACGACTGCATCCGGCGTGATCCACGGTGGGACCGCCAATGCGAGTCGCGGCGGCTGTATTACGCCCGGTTGATGGTCGATCTCGAAATGCCGTCGGGGCCGGTGGCGGCGCATCTGTTCGACCCGTCCGACCAGGCCGACACCGACGAGTGGCGGGTCGACCTGGCCTTGGGCGTCCTGGCGGACCTGGTGCGGTTGAGCCGGCGGGAGGCCGCGGCGCCGCTGCGGCGGTACGCCGAGGAGGGCGCGCAGTGGTTCGACGCCGTCGAAGAGCTGATCGATCTTGAGGACCCCGCACTGACCGTAGGTTTGGACGAGCTGGTCGCCGCGCGCTGCGACGAGTCGGATCTGGCGCTGCTGATCCCGGCGCACCACAATCCGGTGATCGAGTCGTGGGCGGCGCGGCAGCCGCGCATAGCCGAGGCCCTGGCGCGCCAGCGGGAGGCCGGACGGGCAGCGCGCCGCGCGATGGTCGCCGCCCCCGGACGGGACGCGCAGAGCGAGGACGAGCTGCTCGACCTCGCCAGGCGCCGGGGCGAGGGCGCCATCGGGGCGATCTTCGAGCTGGGCCGCCGCCGGACGCTCGCGCTGCTCGACCTGGCGGAGGAGCTGCTGCCGCAGCGGCCGAGCCGGTACGGCGGGGCCGTGTGCCGGGCGCTGCGCGAGTACGGCCCAGAGACGCTGCCGCGGGCGCGGGCGTGGGCGACGCAGCGCGGCGGTTGCGAGGACATGGGGTTGAGCATCCTCGCCCGCTACGGCACCCGCCAGGACGTCCCGCTGCTAATGGACGAGCTGAACGTGGCCCTGGACCGGCGCGAGTGGCGCGCCGCCGCCAGCCCGATCGAGGGGCTCGGACGGCTCCGCGCCGGCGAGGCCGTCCCATTGCTGAAATCCGCTTGGACCGAATCGACCTACGCGTTCTTGAGACCCAGAATCCTGACCGCATTGACGAGAACGGCCCCGCATACGGCCGAGTCCTACACCGTCGAGGGGCTGTGGGACTGCGAGGAAGGCGTCCGGCTGGAGGCGGCGCAGTTCGCGCCGCTCACCCGCGAGACGGAGATCCGCCTGCAACGGCTTCACCACGACACGTCCGAGGAACCCGGCGTCCGCGCGGCCGCCGCCGCCCGCCTTGTGACCTAAGCCCGGACGTCACCTGAGAGCTCGGATGAACCCCGCCGGGGCGGGATGCGTATTCACCACCCGAATCGCGCATCTCACCCCGGAGGAAGAGCGATGGGTTCCCGACACCTGGGCCTGACCAAACCCGCATTGTTGTGCGCCGCCGCCGTGGCACTGCCGCTGGCGGCCGGCTGCTCCGCGATCTCGGACGCGACGTCCGGCGACAAGGGCGGTGAGGGCAAGGTCGCGAAGCCGGCCAGCCTGGCGCAGCTCGCCCAGCAGACCAGCTGCTCGCTGACCGGCCAGCGGAAGGTGAAGGACCTGGAGCAGGGGAACTGCAAGAACTCCCAGGGACGCTACGTCCTGCTCAGCTTCACCACCGACCAGGGCATGAACACCTGGCTGCACGAGGCAAAGCCGTGGGGCGGCGTCTACCTGGTGGGGGCGCGCTGGGTGGTGGTGAGCCAGGAGCAGACCCTGCAGACGCTCCGCAAGGACCTCGGCGGCAAGATCGTCCACGGCGACAACCACGGGGGCGGCGGGGGCGGCGGGGCGAGCCACGGGACGGGCCACGGCTGACCCGGGCCCCTAGCCGCCGGTCCGGGCCCCGGACTCCTGCTCGTCCTCGCCGCGCACCAGGAGGACGCCCCAGCGTTCGATCGCGGGGCCGGTGCGCGCCAGGATCCGGCGCGCGGCCAGCCCGCGGCCGATCATGCCCGGATGGAGCAGCGGGCGGCCGGGCCCGTCGACGATGACCCGGACGGCCGCGACCGGACGGTTCCCGGCCCGCGCCGCGACCACGGCGGACTCCATGTCCGCCGCCCGTGCGCCCTGCGCCGCCCAGATCGCCCGCTCCTTCCCGCGGACGACGTGGTCGGTGGTCACCAGCGGCCCCACCTGCACGCTCAGGCCGTCCCGGATGAGCTCCTCCGCCAGCAAGCGCGGCGCGCCGCACGGAACCGGCTCCGCGCCAGGCCCGGAGCCGCGGATCTCGTCGGCGACCAGGACGTCCCCGGGCCGCAGCCGCTCGTCGAGCGCGCCGCCGAACCCGATGACGACGAGCGCCGCACAGGCGTCCGGCAGCCGGCCGGCATGACGGGCGCGGTAGCCGACGACCACGACCGGCGTCCGGACGAGGCCGCGCCGGACCGCGCGGGCCTCCAGGCCCAGCGCCGCGCACACCACCGGCCCCACCATCGGCCGCGAATCCCCGGCTTCGTCACTGGTCACCGGTCCAGCGAAACACGGCGGCGGCGGAAGATCCAGTTCCGTCACCGCGCGGGACTACATCCGCCGCCCGCGGATCCGCCTCCGGGAGGGCGCCGCCGGCGGGAGCGTGCCCCTAGACTCGCCGGCATGACCTCCTTTCCCGTTCGGCGGAAGCTGGCCGTCCTGCCGTTCATCCTGCTCCCCCTCGGAGCCCTGGCCGCGTGCAGCGGCGAGGGCACCAACGCCACGACCGACTGCGGCGTGAACTCCTGCACGGTGACGTTCGACCGCGGCGTCGACGCGAGCGCCTCCATCCTCGGCATCAAGGCCGAGCTGGTGAAGGTGGAGGGCCAGCTGGTCACGCTCAAGATCGCCGGGCAGACCGTGACGGTGCCCGCCGGGGAGGGCGAGCAGGCAGAGGGGTTCGACGTCTCGGTCCAGTCCGTCACCAAGGACAAGGTCGTCGTCAAGATCTCCGGGGGCGGGGGCGGCTGACCCTGCCCGACGCGCTAGGCTTTCGCTCATGCGTTCGATGAGCGTGACGGAGCGCCGTGCCCGGCTCGGCGTCCGGCACCGGCTGTCCCCCGAGGTCAGGACGGACGACGTCCTCGACATCGCGAGGTCGGTGGTGGTGCTGCACGCCACCGACCCGGCGACCGTGTTCCTGTCGGTCGCGGCGCGCAGCGTCGCCGCCGTCCCGGAGGCGCTGGAGCGGGCCCTGTACGACGACCGCACGCTGCTGCGGATGCTCGCGATGCGCCGGACGATGTTCGTCGCGCCCGTCGAGCTCGTCCCGGTGCTGCAGGCGTCCACGGCGAACTCGCTGGCCGTCAAGCAGCGCGCGACCTACTCCCGCATCATCGAGCGCGGCAGCGACATCACCGACGTGCCCGCCTGGTTCGCGGAGGTCGAGAAGGCCGCGCACGAGGCGCTGCTGGCGCGCGGCGAGGCGACGGGCGCGCAGCTCAGCGCCGACGAGCCCCGGCTGCGGACGCAGGTCGACCCAGCGCCTGGCAAGCCGTACTCCAGGCCCACGAACGTCACCACCTGGATCCTGGTCACGCTCGGCTGCGAGGGCCTCGTGGTCCGCGGCCGCCCGAACGGGTCATGGATCAGCAGCCAGTACAAATGGTCGCCGATCGAGGCGTGGCTGCCCGGCGGCATCGAGGAGATCCCGGCCGGGACGGCCCGCGCCGAGCTCGTCCGCCGCTGGCTCCGCGCGTTCGGCCCCGCGCCCCTCTCCGACCTGAAATGGTGGACGGGCTGGAACGCCGGCGACGTCAAGAAGGCCCTCGCGCTGCTCGACGTCACCGAGGTCGACCTCGGCGGCGTCACCGGGCTCGTCCTGTCCGACGACCTGGAGCCGGAGCCCGCGCCGGCCGAGCCGTGGGCGGCGCTGCTGCCCGCCCTCGACCCGACGCCGATGGGCTGGCAGGAGCGCGGCTGGTTCCTCGGCGACCACGGCCCGCGGCTGTTCGACCGGAACGGCAACATCGGCCCGTCCGTCTGGTGGGACGGCCGGATCGTCGGCGGCTGGGCCCAGCGCAAGGACGGCGAGATCGCCGTCCGCCTCCTGGAGGACGTCGGCGCCGACGCCGGGGCCGCGATCGAGCGGGAGGCGGCGCGCATGTCCGCCTGGTACGGCGACGTCCGCGCGACGCCCCGGTTCCGGACGCCGCTGGAACGCGAACTCACGTCCTGACTCGCCTCACTCGCATGATCGCCGGGGTCGGTCAGTAGCCGTACGGGGGCTTGTCGGCGGGGAAGGCGGCAGCGGCGGCCCGGCGTTTGGCGCCGCCGCGCCGGACGAGGGTGACGGTGAACGCGATCGCCGCGATCACCCCGACCCCCAGCGCGGCCAGGAAGGCGAGGCCGAGGTACCCGTGGACGGTGTCGTCCGGCGTCACCAGGATGGGCCCGTCGGTGCCGCGGCAGGTGAGCAGGGCCGTCCCGGAGACGGGCGCCTCGAACGAGGCCGTGTAGCGGTACGACCGGTGCTCGGAGGCGCTCCAGGAGTTCTTCCGCGTCAGCTGGATCGGCCCCGACCGGTCGCCGACCTCGACCGAGCACGCGAACGGCGACGCTCCGCCGGTGCGGACGTACAGGAAGTAGCCGTACCCCCGCGACAGCTCGATCGTCACCCCGGACGCAGGGTCACCGGACGCAGACGGTCCGTTCGCGGCCTCTGAGTCGTCCCAGAGGAACGCGACCATCGTGAAGAATCCGATGGCGGCCACCACGACCAGGATGATCGGCAGGGCGTACCAGCCGGCGGACGGCCTGAGCGGCGGCGCGGGACCCCACGACGGCCCCGGCCCGCCCGGCGGGCCCTGCCCCATGGGCGGCGGGCCCATCGGCGGGTTCGACCCGGGCCACATGTGTCCCCCCTGCGGAGCCGGCTGTGCAGAACGCCACCATTCCAGACAAACCCCACGATCCGCCAGCGACGCCCCGGCGGGCCCCTAGGTGGGTGCCCGGCGGGCGCCCCGGCGATTGCAGGCCGCGGGAGCGGTTACCTTACTAGGGAGTAGCGAACACGGCGGAGACGGAGGCGGCATGGCTCCCTGGGACCGACTGACCGCTTCCTGGGACCGGCTGCCCGCACCGCCGATCAAGCTCCCCCTCCCCCGCGGCCTCCCCCACGGGCTGGCCCGGTACACCGTCCAGCGCGACCTGCCGGTGACCATGCCGGACGGCGTGACGCTGCTCGCCGACCGGTACGTCCCGTCCGGGGTCGAGCGCCCGCCCACGATCCTCGTGCGGACCCCCTACGGGCGGCGAGGCCCGGCCGCCCTGGCCAACGGGCTGCTGTTCGTCCCGTTCGGTTTCCAGCTGGTGGTGCAGAGCGCGCGCGGGACCTCCGGGTCCGGCGGCGAGTTCGACCCGCTCGGCCGTGAACGCGACGACGGGCTGGCGACCGTCGCATGGCTGAAGCGCCAGCCCTGGTTCCACGGCACGTTCGGCGCCTTCGGGCCCAGCTACCTCGGCTACTCGGCGTGGGCGATCGCGGCGGAAGCAGGCCCCGAGCTGAAGGCGATGTCGCTGCAGATCACCGCGTCGTCGTTCCGGGACGCCGCCTACGTGGGCGGGTCGTTCGCGCTGGAGTCCGCGCTCACCTGGACGGACCTGACGCACCGGCAGCGGCGGCCGCTCGGCATGCTGACCGCGCCGCTGACGTCCCGGCGCCGCGCCGTCCGCGCCGCGCGGTCCGGCCACCCGCTGTCCGAGCTGGACGTCCTCGCCGGCGGCCGGCCGATGCGCTTCTACCAGGACCTCCTCGCCGGCCACACGGGCGAGAACGGGTACTGGGACGACCGCGACTTCAGCGGCACGGTCGGGGACGTCACCGCGCCCGTCACCCTCCTCGGCGGCTGGTACGACGTGTTCCTGCCCTGGCAGATCAAGGACTACCTCGCGCTGCGCGCCGCCGGGCAGACCCCGTACCTGACCATCGGGCCCTGGTGGCACACCGACCCCCGCCACGGCCTGGTGACGGTCCGCGAGTCCCTCGCCTGGTTCCGCGCGCACCTGCTCGGCGACACGTCCGGGCTGCGCCGCGACCCCGTCCGCGTCTACGTCACCGGCGCCCGCGAATGGCGGCACTACCGCGACTGGCCCCCGCCCGGGACGCGCCAGGCGGCCTGGCACCTGCACGCGGGCGGCGGCCTCGGCGAGGACGGCCCGCAGGACGCCCCCGCGAGCACCTACCGCTTCGACCCGGCCCGCCCGACGCCCGCGCTCGGCGGGCCGACCGTGCTCGGCAGCTCCCGCCCGGTCGACAACCGGCCGCTGGAGCGGCGCCCCGACGTGCTGGTCTTCACCTCGCCCGCCCTCGCCGACGACCTGGACGTGATCGGCCCGGTCGGCGCTGACCTGTTCGTCCGGTCCGACCGGGAGCACACCGACTTCGTCGTCCGGCTCTGCGACGTCGCGCCGGACGGGACGTCCCGCAACGTCTGCGAGGGCGGCCTGCGCCTGCCCGCCGCCGCGGAGAAGCCCGTGGGGACGGACGGCGTCCGCCGCATCGGCGTCGACCTGTGGCCGACCGGGCACCGGTTCGCGCGCGGGCACCGCGTCCGCGTCCACGTCACCAGCGGCGCCCACCCGAAGGTCGCCGCGAACCCCGGCACCGGTGAGCCCCTCGCCACCGCGACCCGGATGGTCACGGCCCACCAGGAGGTCTTCCACGACCCGGACCATCCGTCCGCGATCATCCTTCCGATCGTGGAAAGGTCCGCGGAGGCGACCGTCCCCGCCCCGGGCGAGGAGGACGCCTAGCCGCTGCTCAGCGGACGGGGGCGCCCGCGTCCCGGAGGGCGGCCTTGACCTCGGAGATCTTCAGTTCGCCGAAGTGGAAGACGCTGGCGGCGAGGACGGCGTCCGCGCCCGCGGCCACCGCGGGCGCGAAGTGCTCCACGGCCCCGGCGCCGCCGCTGGCGATCACCGGCACGGTCACAGCTCCCCGAACGCGGCGCACCATCTCCAGATCAAAGCCCTCCTTGGTGCCGTCGGCGTCCATGGAGTTCAGCAGGATCTCGCCGACGCCCAGTTCCTGGCCGCGCCGGGCCCACTCGACCGCGTCGATGCCCGTGCCCTTGCGGCCGCCGTGCGTGGTGACCTCGAACCCGGACGGCGTCCCCTCCCCGCGGCGCGCGTCCACCGAAAGGACGACGCACTGCGACCCGAACCGGTGCGCGGCCTCCCGCAGGAACTCGGGGCGCGCGATCGCGGCGGTGTTGACCGAGACCTTGTCGGCGCCCGCGCGCAGCAGCCGGTCGATGTCGTCGACGGTGCGGACGCCGCCGCCGACCGTGAGCGGGATGAACACCTGCTCGGCGGTGCGCCGGACGACGTCGTACGTCGTGGCGCGGTCGGCGCTGGACGCGGTGATGTCCAGGAACGTCAGCTCGTCGGCGCCCTCGGCGTCGTACCGGGCGGCCAGCTCGACGGGGTCGCCCGCGTCCCGCAGGTTCTGGAAGTTGACGCCCTTGACCACGCGCCCGGCGTCGACGTCCAGGCACGGGATCACCCGCACGGCCACCGTCACTTCACGGCCTCCAGGGCCTCTTCCAGCGTGAACGCCTGCGCGTACAGGGCCTTCCCGACGATCGCGCCCTCGACGCCGTCGCCGACGAGCCCGGCGAGGGCGCGCAGATCGTCCAGGGACGAGACGCCGCCGGACGCGATCACCGGCTTGTCCGTCCGGGAGCAGACCTCGCGGAGCAGCCCGGTGTTGGGGCCGCGGAGCGTGCCGTCCTTGGTGACGTCGGTGACGACGTAGCGGGGGCAGCCGTCGTCCTCCAGCCGGGCGAGGACCTCCCACAGGTCGCCGCCCTCTCGCGTCCAGCCGCGGGCGGCGAGCGTGGTGCCGCGCACGTCGAGGCCGACCGCGATCCGGTCGCCGTGCGAGGCGATGATCTTCCGGCACCAGGCGGGGTCCTCCAGCGCGGCGGTGCCGATGTTGACGCGGGCGCAGCCGGTGGCGAGGGCGGCGTCCAGGGAGGCGTCGTCGCGGATGCCGCCTGACAGCTCGACCTTCACGTCCAGCCGCCCGGTGACCTCGGCGAGCAGCGCCCGGTTGGACCCGCGCCCGAACGCGGCGTCCAGGTCGACCAGATGGATCCACTCCGCGCCCGCGCGCTGCCATGCGAGCGCCGCCTCCAGCGGCGATCCGTAGGAGGTCTCGGTGCCGGCCTCGCCCTGGACCAGGCGGACGGCCTGGCCGCCTGCGACGTCGACGGCGGGAAGGAGCGTCAAGGACATGCGGAAACCCTATCGAGGCAGATGGAAGGGAATGCTCAGCCGAGGGTGGCCAGCCAGTTGCGCAGGAGTTCGGCGCCCGCGTCGCCGGACTTCTCCGGGTGGAACTGGGCGGCGCACAGCGGGCCGTTCTCGACGGCGGCGACGAACCGGTCGCCGTGCTCGGCCCATGTGACCAGCGGCGGCGCGATGACGCCGGTCGGGTCGGGCTCCAGGTCCCAACTGCGGGCCGCGTAGGAGTGGACGAAGTAGAACCGCGCGTCCTCCAGCCCGCGGAAGAGCACCGAGCCCTCGGGGACGTCGACGGTGTTCCAGCCCATGTGCGGGACGACCGGCGCGTCGAGCCGGTCGACCGTGCCCGGCCACTCGTCGCAGCCCTCGGTGGTGACGCCGTGCTCGATGCCCTTGGTGAACAGGATCTGCATGCCGACGCAGATCCCGAGGACGGGACGTCCCCCGGCCAGGCGGCGGCCGATGATCTGATCGCCGCGCACCGAGCGCAGCCCCGCCATGCACGCCGCGAACGCGCCGACGCCGGGCACGACGAGGCCGTCGGCGGCGAGCGCGGCGTCCCAGTCGGCGGTGACGGTCACGTCGGCGCCCGCGCGGGCGACGGCGCGCTCGGCGGAGCGCAGGTTCCCCGAGCCGTAGTCGAGGATGACGATCCTGCTCACAGCCACATCACGCCTCCGGTGAAGGCGAGCGCGGCGAGGACGAGCACGATCAGCGCGGCGATCTTCAGCCCCTGCTTGACGAAGCTGTACACGCCCGCCAGCAGGAACAGCGCCACCGCGAAGACCGCGACGTTGCCGTAGGTGAAGTGCAGGTCGCCGATGTCCACGGCTACAGCGCCCCCTTCGTGGACGGGATGCCGTGCACCTTCGGGTCGAGCGCCACGGCGTCGCGCAGCGCGCGGGCGAGGGCCTTGAACTGCGCCTCCACGATGTGGTGCGCGTTCCGCCCGTACGGGACGTGGACGTGCAGCGCGATCCGGGCGTTCGACACGAACGACTCGAAGATGTGCCGGGTCATCGTGGTGTCGTACTCGGGGCCGATCATGGGGGCCATGCCGTCCGGCTCGACGTGCACCAGGTAGGGGCGGCCGGAGACGTCCACGGTGACCTGCGCGAGCGCCTCGTCCAGCGGGACGGACGCGTCCGCGAACCGATGGATGCCGGACTTGTCGCCCAGCGCCTCGCGGAACGCCTGACCGAGCGCGATCGCGGTGTCCTCGATCGTGTGGTGGCTGTCGATGTGCAGGTCGCCGGTGGTCTTGACGGTCAGGTCGAACGACCCGTGCTTGCCGAGCTGGGCCAGCATGTGGTCGAAGAACCCCACGCCGGTCGCCACGTCGACCTGCCCGGTGCCGTCCAGGTCGATCTCGACGAGGACCTGCGTCTCGCCGGTCCCGCGTTCGACTCGTCCCTTGCGCGTCACAGACTCTCCTTCAAGGCTTCTCTCAATGCGGTGCGGAAGGCGGCCGTCTCCGCCGGGGTGCCGACGCTGACCCGCAGCCACTCGGGCGGCCCCACCTCCCGGATCAGCACGCCGCGCTCCAGCAGCGCGTCCCAGACCTTGCGGCGGTCGGGGAACGTCCCGAACAGGACGAAGTTGGCGTCGGAGTCGGCCACCCGGAACCCCTCGGCCCGCAGCCAGGCTACGAGGTCGTCGCGTTCGCGGCGCAACGCCTCGACGCCGCCGAGCAGCTCCTCACCATGGGCGAGGGCGGTGCGCGCGACGGCCTGGGTGACGGCCGACAGGTGGTACGGCAGCCGGACGAGCAGCAGCGCCTCGACCACGGCGGGGGCGGCGGCGAGGTAGCCGAGCCGGGCCCCGGCCATGGCGAACGCCTTGGACATCGTCCGGGTGACGATCAGGCGCGGGCGGCCGTCCAGCAGCGTCAGCGCGGACGGCGTCTCCTTGCGGCGGAACTCGGCGTAGGCCTCGTCCACGACGACCATGCCGGGCGCGACGTCCAGCACCGCCTCGATCGCCGCCAGCGGCAGCGCGGTGCCGGTCGGGTTGTTCGGCGAGGTCAGGAACACGATGTCGGGACGGTGCTCCTCGACGGCCGCGATCGCGCGGGCGGGGTCGATGCCGAAGTCCTCGTCGCGGAAGGCGTTCACCCAGCGCGTCCCGGACACCCCGGTGATGATCGGGTGCATCGAGTAGGACGGCTCGAAGCCGAGCGCGGTGCGGCCCGTCCCGCCGAACGCCTGCAGGATCTGCTGGATGATCTCGTTGGAGCCGTTCGCCGCCCACACCTGGCTCGTGGTCAGACCGACGCCTGGGGTGTCGGCGTTCAGGAACGCGGCGAGGTCCTCGCGGAGCGCGACGGCGTCCCGGTCGGGATAGCGGTTCAGGGTGCCGGCGACGTCCATGACCGCCTCGCCGATGGCCTTCACGAGCCGCTCGGACGGCGGGTACGGGTTCTCGTTGGTGTTCAGCGCGTACGGGACGTCCAGCTGCGGCGCGCCGTAGGGTTCGCGGCCGCGCAGGTCGTCGCGGAGCGGCAAATCGCCGAGCGAGGTCACGACGGGACCTCCCAGCCGAAACGCGCCTTCAGAGCGGCGCCGTGGGCGGGCAGGTCCTCGGCCTCGGCGAGGGCGACCACCCGTCCGGTGGCCTCGGCGAGCGCGTCACGGTCGTACTCGACGACGTGGACGCCGCGCAGGAACGACTGGACCGACAGCCCGGACGAGTGGCACGCGCACCCCCCGGTCGGAAGGACGTGGTTGGACCCGGCCAGGTAGTCGCCGAGCGAGACCGGCGCGTGCCGTCCCACGAAGATCGCTCCGGCGTTGCGGACGCGGGCCGCGACGGCGGACGCGTCCGCGGTGTGGATCTCCAGGTGCTCGGCGGCGTAGGCGTCCACGACCTTCAAGCCGTCCTCGACGTCGTCGACCAGGACGATCCCGGACTGCCGCCCGGCGAGCGCCTCGGTGATCCGCTCGGTGTGCCGGGTGCGGGCGACCTGCGCCTTCAGCTCGGTCTCCACCTCGTCGGCCAGCCGCACCGAGTCGGTGACCAGGACGGCCGCGGCGAGCGTGTCGTGCTCGGCCTGGCTGATCAGGTCGGCGGCGACGTCCACCGGGTCCGCGGTCGCGTCGGCGAGGATCGCGATCTCGGTCGGGCCGGCCTCGGCGTCGATGCCGATCACGCCCTTGAGCAGCCGCTTCGCGGCGGCGACATACACGTTGCCGGGCCCGGTGACCAGGTCGGCGCGGGGGCACTCGTCGGTGCCGTAGGCGAACATCGCGATCGCCTGCGCACCGCCCGCCGCATGCACCTCGTCCACGCGGAGCAGCGCGCACGCCGCCAGGATCGACGGGTGCGGCAGGCCGCCGAACTCGCGCTGCGGCGGCGAGGTGACGGCGAGGGACTCGACGCCCGCCTCCTGGGCTGGGACGACGTTCATGACCACGCTGGACGGGTACACGGCCCGCCCGCCCGGCACGTACAGGCCGACGCGCCCGACCGGGATCCAGCGCTCGGTGACGGTCCCGCCCGGCACGACCTGCGTGGTCACGTCGGTGCGCCGCTGATCGCGGTGGACGAGGCGCGCCCGCCGGATGCTCTCCTCCAGCGCGTCCCGGACGGCCGGGTCGAGCTCGGCGAGCGCCCGGTGGACGGTCTCGACCGGAACGCGGGTGCTCACCAGCTCGACCCCGTCGAACGCCTTCGTGTACTCCCGTACCGCTGCCGAGCCGCGATGGCGCACGCCGTCGCAGATGGGCCGCACCTTGTCCAGGGCGGCCTCGACGTCGAGCTCGGCGCGGGGCAGCACGGAGCGCGGATCGCCGGGAAGCGAGCCGCGCAGGTCGATACGGGAAATCACCCGTCCAGTCTACGGAGTGCCTCACGCCCCTCGCGCACCGTCTCACGTGCCGAGATGCCCCGTGTCTCAGACGCGCAGCTCGCCGTCCAGGACGGTGACGGCCGCCCCGGTCAGGACGACCCGGTCGCCGCGCAGCGCGACGTGGACGTCCCCGCCGCGCGCCGACGCCTGACGCCCGGTCAGCGTGTCGCGGCCGAGGCGCCGCGCCCAGTGCGGGGCCAGGGCGCAGTGGGCCGAGCCGGTGACCGGGTCCTCCGCGTCGCCGGGCAGGACGCGCGGCGCGAAGAACCGGGACACGAAGTCGTGCTCACGCCCCTCGGCCGCGGCCGTGACGATCACGCCGCGGGCGTCGATCTCCGCGAGCGCCCGGACGTCGGGAGCGATCCGGCGGAGGGCGGACTCGTCCTCGACGTCGACGATCAGGTCGTTCTGGACGTTCCGTCCGACGGCCACCACCGGGATGCCGAGCGCCTCGGCCAGGCCCTCCGGCACGGTGCCGGCGGGCTCGGGCGGGCAGGCCGGGAAGTCCATCGACAGCCTTCCGGTCTCGTCCCGGGTGACGGTGAGGACGCCGCTCTCCAGCGTCCGGAACCGGATCGGGCGGCCGGACGCGACCGCGCCGGTCTCGTAGAGCGCGTGGGCGGCGGCCATCGTGGCGTGGCCGCACAGCGCGACCTCCGTGACCGGCGTGAACCAGCGGAGCTCGTAATCCGCGTCGCCCTCGGCGACGGGCCGGACGAACGCGGTCTCGGAGTGCTTCATCTCGGCGGCGACCCGCTGCATCCACTCCGGGTCGGCGGCGTCGGCCAGCAGGCACACGCCGGCGGGGTTGCCGGTGAACGGGCGGTCGGCGAAGGCGTCCACGACGAGCATCCTCATGGCGCCGACGCTACCGGCGATGACATCCGCTTCACACTATGAAAAATCACCCCTTACCAAGATCATCGACCAGGACGTAGGCTGGCGCGGAAGGCGCTTTCCCGGCGGCGCCCAGGACCGTGGAGAGAGAGTGACCGAGCGGCTCGCCCTGTTCCCCCTGGGCACCGTGCTGTTCCCGGGCCTCGTGCTTCCCCTGCACCTGTTCGAGGACCGCTACCTCAGCCTGATCGGCGATCTCCTGGAACGTCCCGAGCCGCGCGGCTTCGGCGTCGTCGGCATCGAGCTCGGCCACGAGGTCGGCGAGGGCGCCGCGCACCGCCTCGCGGAGATCGGCTGCGTCGCCGAGCTTCGGGACGCGCGGCCGCACCCGGACGGCCGGTACGACATCGTCACGGTCGGCGCCCGCCGCTTCCGGCTCAAGGAGCTGGACCGCTCGCGCCCCTACCTGCAGGGCGAGGTGGAGTTCCTCCCCGAGGAGCCGGGGGCCGACCCCGGGCCCGTCGCGCTGCGCGTCCGGCGGCTGTTCCGGCTGTACCGGCACCGGCTGACCGCCGCCGGCGCGGGCTCGTTCGAGAAGGGCGAGCCGCCCGAGGACCCGGTCGCCCTGTCGTACGTGATCGCGGCCTCGCTCATCCTGGACGGGCACGAGAAGCAGCGGCTGCTGGAGTGCGACGACGCGACGCTGCGCCTTGAGGCCGAGCGCGACCTGCTGATCAGGGAGAACCGCATCCTGGACGTCCTCCCGATGATCCCCGCCGGCCAGTTCCTCGACGGGTCGTTCAACGCGAACTGACCCGCGCACGGCAGACTGCCCCCATGAGCAAGGCGAAAGGCAGCACGGGAACCCCGGCGACGGTCGCCGCCGCCGACGCGAAGATCGAGTTCACGCTGCACGCGTACGAGCCGGACCCGAACGCCGAGTCCTACGGGGAGGCGGCCGCCGACGCCCTCGGGATCCCGCACGCCCAGATCTTCAAGACGCTGCTCGCCGAGGTCGACGGGCGGCTCGTCGTCGGTGTCGTCCCGGTGTCGTCCAGCCTCGACCTCAAAGCGCTCGCGGCGGCGGCCGGGGGCAAGAAGGCGCGGATGGCCGAGCCGCGCGACGCCGAGCGCGCCACCGGCTACGTCGTCGGCGGGATCAGCCCGCTGGGGCAGCGCAAGCGGCTGCCGACGGTGATCGACGAGTCGGTGTCAGCGCTCGCCACCGTCTACGTCTCGGCCGGCAGGCGCGGACTGCAGATCGAACTCGTCCCCGCCGATCTCGTCCGCCTCACCGGCGCCCGCCTCGCCGCCATCGCCCGCGGGTAGCCGCCTGAGGATCAGCTCCAGCAGCCCATAGGTGGCGACCGCGGGCAGGGCCCAGAACACGAGGACGCCCTTGGCGCGCAGATCGGCGACGCCGGTCACGGTGGTTCCGTCGCGCGCGGTGCGGACGGCGTCCTGGAAGTCGTCAAGCCCGATCATGTGGCCGGTCTTCCAGGCGAGGAAGGCCGCGGCCCCGCCGCCCACGGCCAGCCCGAGCAGCAGCGCGATGTCGTCGCCCCGTCCGCCCGCCAGGTATCCGGCGACGCCGCACAGGAGGCCCGCGACAAGGGCGATCAGGGCGAACCGGGCGTCGATGCCGATCGGGCCTTGACCTTCCGGCTCGGCCAGCAACGGCTCACCCTGGACTATTACGTATGTCACCTCGGGGATGGTCTTGGCCCACAGCACCCCCACGAGCGGGCCCGGCAGCGTCACGATGGCGGCGGTCACCGCCCAGGTCACCAAGAACCTCATCGCCGAGAGCCGCCCGGTGGGTCCCCGCACCTCGTACGCTCCTCGTTGAAGAGTCCTCTGACAGCGAAAAGCCTAGCCTGTCCGATAAGGCCCACGATCGCCCCGACCACTGGGATAATGTGCCCGACATGTCCGGATTCAGTCCCGCGTTCGAACGCCTCGGCGCCGCCCTGGCGGCCGTCGTCCTGCAGCAGCAGGAGACGCTCGCCGAGTTCCTTCCGCGCGAGGACTGGAGCGCCGACCTGACCGCACGGACCTACTCCAGCGGCGGCGTCACCGTCCGGGTGTCCCTGCTCGGCAGCTACGCCGCGCGGGAGCGCACCTGGCTGTGGGGCTGGGCCAACCCGCAGTTCGGCGACGCGCACCCCGCCGTCACCCCCACCCTGGTCATCCGGACGGTCGGCGAGCGGCTCGGCATCACCGAGTTCACCACGCCCGAGGTCGACCTGTCCTGGTACGAGGGCCCGGCCGGGCACGGCGGCGAGCTGATGGCGATGGCCGCGGGCGGCGTCCTCGGCGGCGCCGGCTACATCGGCGCAGGCTACGACGGCGGCTCCGCCTACCTGCACGTCGACGACCCGCAGGCCCCGCCCGCCCAGTGGGACCCGATCCCGCTCCCCCGCATCCTGGCGAGCGCGACCAGCCTGTTCCCGCACGAGCCGCGCCTGACGCTCGCCGGGTTCCTCTCCCGGCACCGCGTCCCGTACCGCCAGACCGACCTGCAGACCGAGGCCCTCCTCCCCGGCGGCGCAACCGCCCGCGCACGCTTCGACGGCCTCGGCCGTTTCGTCGACTGGCACTCGGAGCTCATGGCAGCGCACTCCTCCTTCGGCCCCTAAAGCCGGTTTTCGCAAGCTCTAACCGAAACGGCTGATCAGTAATGCGGGCCCGTAGTGCTACTGATTCGGGCGTGGTCGCGGGGTCGGTAGTTTCGGGTGCATGATCTACCGATTCGGTGTGCAGCTGGCCCCGTCCGCCGCCGGGCTGGGTGAGGTTCGCGCGCTCGCCCGACTGGCCGACCGCGACGGGCTCGATCTGCTCGGCGTCCAGGACCACCCGTATGCGGCCGACCAGGCCGACACGCTCGCGCTCATCGCGACGCTGCTCGCCGACACCGAGCGGCTCCGGGTGTTCCCGGACGTGGCGAGCCTGCCGCTGCGGGGGCCCGCCGTCCTGGCCAAGCAGGCCGCGACCCTCGACCTGCTCAGCGGCGGACGGTTCGAGCTCGCGCTCGGCGCCGGGGCGTTCTGGCCCGCGATCTCCGCGATGGGCGGCCCCGACCGGACCGCCGGGGAGGCGCTCCGGGCGCTGGAGGAGGCCATCGAGATCATCCGTGCCATGTGGCGGCCGGGCGAGACGGTCAAGGTCAGCGGGACGCATTACCAGGTCAACGGCGTCCACGCGGGGCCCGCCCCGGCGCATCCGGTCGGGATCTGGCTCGGCAGCGTCGGCCCGAAGGCGCTCGCGCTCACGGGACGCGTCGGCGACGGGTGGGCCGCGCCGATCCCGCATTACCTGCCGTACGAGGCGTGGCGCGGGGCGCAGGACATCATCACCCGCGCCGCCGAGGACGCCGGGCGCGACCCGTCCGCCATCACCCGGATCGCCCAGCTCGTCGGCCGCATCACCGATGACCCGGCCGACGTCCGGCTCCAGGGCGAGGAGCCCATCCGCACGGACCCCGCAGGGTGGGCCCGCGTGCTGGCCGGCCTCGCCACCGAGACCGGTTTCGACACGTTCGTCTACTGGCCGGAAAGCAGCGACGAGACGCAACTCCGCCGTTGGACGCAGGAGGTCGTCCCCGCCACCCGCGCCCTCCTCAGCGCCTGATCAGCCCAAACAGGACGGGCCTAGTAGTTGTTTCAGGTCGCCCATCAGGGCGGGGGACGGGGCGACGCGGAGCTTGTCGTCCAGGCGGACGACCGTGGTGCGCGGGCCGTTCTGGACGTGGAGGTGCACCTCGGACCGGCCGGGATGGGTGATCAGGACTTCCTTCAGGCGGGAGACCGTCGGGGGCGTGCAGCGGCCGAGCGGCATCGTCACCGAGAACGGGCCGGTCGCGTCGGTGATCGTCAGGTCGGGCTGGGTGACCTCCATCGCGATGATCTTCGCGACGTCCTCGCGGCGGTCCAGCTTGCCCTTGACGATCAGGATCGCGTCCTCGGCGAGGAGCGTCGAGCACAGCTGGTAGGACGACGGGAAGCACAGCACCTCGATGGAGCCGCCGAGGTCCTCCAGCTGGAACATCGCCCACGAGTTGCCCTGCTTGGTGACCTTGCGCTGCAGGCCCGACAGGAGCCCGGCGATGACCACGATCTGGCCGTCGGGGCGCTCGCCCTCGTTCAGGACGGCGATCGTGCAGTCGGCCTCGCGTTCCAGGATGTGCTCGACGCCGAGGAGGGGGTGGTCGGAAACGTACAGGCCGAGCATCTCCCGCTCGAAGGCCAGCAGGGTCGTCTTGTCCCACTCCTCGCCTTCGGGGATGGCGACGGCGAACGCGTCGTCGCCGCTGTCGTCCTCCAGGGCGCCGAAGAGGGAGTCCTGGCCGACGGCCTCCTTGCGCTTGATGTCGATGACGGAGTCGATGGCCTGCTCGTGCACCATCAGCAAAGCCTTGCGCTGGTGGCCGAGCTCGTCGAACGCGCCCGCCTTGATCAGCGACTCCACGACCCGCTTGTTGCAGACGATCGGCGGGACCTTGTTCAGGAAGTCGTTGAAGTCGGTGTAGGCGCCCTTCTCCTTGCGGGCGGCGACGATGCCGTCCACCACGTTGGCGCCGACGTTGCGGACGGCCGACAGCCCGAACCTGATCTCGGTGTCGCCCAGCGGGGTGAAGTCGGCCTCGGACGTGTTGACGTCCGGCGGCAGGACCTTCAGCCCCATCCGGCGGCATTCGGACAGGTAGAGGGCGCTCTTGTCCTTGTCGTCGCCGACGGACGTCAGCAGCCCCGCCATGTACTCGGCTGGGTAGTTCGCCTTGAGGTAGGCCGTCCAGTAGGAGACCAGGCCGTACGCAGCCGAGTGCGCCTTGTTGAACGCGTAGTCGGAGAACGGGACGAGGATGTCCCACAGGGTCTTGACGGCCTCCTTGGAGAAGCCGTTGTCGACCATGCCCTGCTCGAAGCCGACGAACTGGGCGTCCAGCTCAGCCTTCTTCTTCTTGCCCATGACGCGGCGGAGCAGATCCGCTTTGCCGAGCGTGTAGCCCGCCACCTTCTGCGCGATCGCCATCACCTGCTCCTGATAGACGATCAGGCCGTAGGTGGTGTCGAGGATCTCCTTGAGCGGCTCCTCCAGCTCCGGATGGATCGGGGTGATCTGCTGCTGGCCGTTCTTGCGGAGCGCGTAGTTGGTGTGGGAGTTCGCGCCCATCGGGCCCGGCCGGTACAGGGCGCCGACGGCGGAGATGTCCTCGAAGTTGTCGGGCTTCATCAGCCGCAGCAGCGACCGCATCGGGCCGCCGTCGAACTGGAACACGCCGAGGGTGTCGCCGCGGGCGAGGAGGTCGTAGGTCGGCTGGTCGTCCAGCGGGAGGGCGAGCAGGTCGACGTCCACGCCCTTGTTCTTCTTGATGCCCTGGAGCGCGTCGTCGATGATCGTCAGGTTCCGCAGGCCCAGGAAGTCCATCTTCAGGAGGCCGAGCGTCTCGCAGGTCGGGTAGTCGAACTGCGTGATGATCGCGCCGTCGGCGTCCCGGCGCATGATCGGGACATGGTCGGTGATCGTCTCACCGGACATGATGACGCCGGCGGCGTGCACGCCGGTCTGGCGGATCAGGCCCTCCAGGCCCTGCGCCAGGTCGACGGTCTGCTTGACGTCGGGCTCTTCCTCGTACAGCTTGCGCAGCTCGCCCGCCTCGCCGTGGCGGGGGTGCTTCTCGTCGAAGATCCCCGACAGCGGGATGTCCTTGCCCATCACGGTGGGCGGGAACGCCTTGGAGATCCGGTCGCCGAGCGCGTACGGGAAGCCGAGGACGCGGCCCGCGTCCTTGATCGCGGCCTTCGCCTTGATGGTGCCGAACGTGGCGATGAACGAGACCTTGTCGGCGCCCCACTTCTCGGTCGTGTACTTGATGACCTCGGCGCGCCGGTCTTCAGGGAAGTCGATGTCGATGTCGGGCATGGACGCGCGCTCGGGGTTCAGGAACCGCTCGAAGATCAGCCCGTGCGGGATCGGGTCGAGGTCGGTGATGCCCATCGCGTACGCGATCAGGGAGCCCGCCGCGGACCCCCGGCCGGGGCCGACCAGGATGCCGTTCTCCTTGGCCCACATGATGAAGTCGGCGACGACGAGGAAGTACGACGGGTACCCCTTGCCGAGGATGACGCCCATCTCGTACTCGGCCTGCTCCTTGTACCCGTCGGGCAGGCCGTCCGGGAAGCGGCGCTCCAGGCCCTTCCAGACCTCCTTGCGGAACCAGCTCTCCTCCGTCTCGCCCTCGGGGACGGGGAAGCGGGGGCTGAGGTCCTTGTACTCGAACATGCCGTCCGGCTCGACCCGCTCGGCGATGAGCAGCGTGTTCTTGCAGCCCTCGGCCCAGATGTCGGACGAGTCGATCGCGCGCATCTCATCGGCGGTCTTCAGGTAGTAGCCGCTGCCGTCGAACCGGAACCGGTCGGGGTCGGCGAGCTGCTTGCCGACCTGGACGCACAGGAGCGCGTCGTGCGCGGTGGCCTCCGACTCGTGCGTGTAGTGCGAGTCGTTGGTGACGACCGGCGGGATGTTGAGCTTCTTGCCGATCTCGACGAGCCCCTCGCGGACGCGGCGCTCGATCTCCAGGCCGTGGTCCATCAGCTCAAGGAAGTAGTTCTCCTTGCCGAGGATCTCCTGGAAGTTGGCGGCGGCCTTGAGGGCCTCGTCGAACTGGCCGAGCCGCAGCCGGGTCTGGACCTTGCCGGACGGGCACCCGGTCGTGGCCATGATCCCGTCGGCGTGCTCGGCGAGGAGCTCCTCGTCCATCCGGGCGTACTTGAAGACGAAGCCCTCGGTGTAGGCGCGGCTGGACAGCTTGAACAGGTTGTGCAGGCCCGCCTTGTTCCGCGCCCACAGCGTCATGTGGTTGATCAGGCCGCCGCCGGAGACGTC
Organism: Actinomadura sp. KC06; assembly: GCF_004348735.1. GTDB lineage: Bacteria > Actinomycetota > Actinomycetes > Streptosporangiales > Streptosporangiaceae > Spirillospora. The sequence continues at coordinate 92,003 of NZ_SMKT01000005.1, read as the reverse complement.
GTCGCGCTTCTGGCTCGGCTCGCCCCACTGGACCTTCTTCTTGTGGTACCGGGACTCGGGCGCCATGTACGCCTCGATCCCGATGATCGGCGTGACCCCGGCCGCGGTCGCCTGCTTGTGGAAGTCGTAGGCGCCGTGCATGTTGCCGTGGTCGGTCATGGCGATCGCCGGCATCTTCTGCCGGCCGACCTCGTCGAACATCTGCCTCAGCCGAGCGGCCCCGTCCAGCATGGAGTACTCGGTATGAACGTGCAGGTGAACGAAAGAGTCGGCCATGCCTGCTGCGCCTCCTGCTCGTCGCATGCGACCGCGCACGTACCTGGTGGATACGTGTCGGCGTATCGGTCCCGGGGGAAGATCGTCGACCCGGCGGGGGCGCCGGGACGACGCGGTCCTGAGAGCCTAACCCTCCCGCGCGGCCGGGGGCGCCTCGACGCGCCCAATCGTCCGGGCACTACGGTAGGCGCCGGGTGGGACACCCAGCGTGCGCTTGAAATGGCGGGTCAGGTGGGCCTGGTCGGCGAAGCCGGTGCGGGCCGCGACGTCCGCGGGGCGCAGGCCCTCGTCCAACAGGACGCGTGCCTCCCGCACGCGCACCTGGTTGAGGTAGGCGTGCGGCGGCAGGCCGACGGTGTCGCGGAACGCCCGCAGCAGCGGGAACGGGCGGGTCCCGACGGCCTCGGCCAGCTCGTCCAGGGACGGCGGGCCGACGAGGCTCGCGTGCAGGATCTCGCGGGCCTCGCGGACGGCGCGCGGCATGCCCCACCTCTCGCCGGACGCGTCGTTCCGCCGGATGTCGCGGGCGTGACGGGTGAGCAGGCCCGTAAGAGCCGTCCTGAGCATGGTGGACGCCGCCAGCGCGTCGCCCTTCTCCCCCGCCCGATGGACGGCCCGCAGCAGATCAGCGGCGGCGGGATCGTCCACGACGGGGTCCGGGAACGCGGGCGTGCCGGGCCGCGCGCCCAGCTCGGCCGCGACGCCGGCGACGACGTCGACCGGCGGGTAGATCACCCGGTACGCCCAGCCCTCCGGCGCGCCCGCGTGCCCGCCGTGCACGACGCCCGGGTTCACCACGACGATCGAGCCCGGCCCGGCGCGCTGGACGCCGCCCGGATGCTCGAACTCCTCCACGCCCGCGTCGATGACGCCGAACACGTAACCGTCGTGGGCGTGCCGGTTGAACCGGTGCGTCACGAAGCGGGCGCGCAGCAGATCGACCTCGGGGAGCGCCGGATGGCGGTAATAGTGCGCGACCTCTTCCCCCATATCGGACATGCTATCCGGGGCATCTCGACCGGCGAGATGATCTGTCCGCCGTTTGACGGGCCCCGGCGGTCACCGCATACGATCGGGTCCGTGGAACGTCGTCGCTTCAGGTTTACGCAGCCGGCTCCGGGCGAGCCGGCCGCCGCCGCGACCTGAGCGACGACCCCGGAGCCGGCAAGGCAGAGTCCCGCAGCGGGGCTCTGCCTTTTCTGTTGACCAGAGCGGCCCGGGCACGGATCCCCCTGCGCGACACGGCCGCCGCACGAGAGGGAACCCGACATGCACGACCAGGTCATCGACCCCGTGGAGGGCGCCGCGGGCTGCCCGGCCTGCGGCCGGTCAGGAGAGGGCGGCGAGCTGCGCGTCCCGCTGCCGTCCGCCGGGGACATCGGCACGCTCGGCGAGGCCAGAGCCGCGATCGACGGGCTCGACGCCGCGCTCGCCACCCTGCTGGAGCACCGCGCCGCCGTCGCCGCCGCCGTCCAGCGGCTCAAGCCGGTCGGCGGCTTCGCCGGCCGCGACCCCGCGCGCGAGCGGCAGATCGTCGAGGCGATGGCGGTGCACGCCCCGTCCCTCGGACCCGACCGCCTCGCCCGCATCATGACCGCGGTCATCGAGGCCGGGCTCGACGCCGCCGAGAAACGGTGACCGCCGAGCCCCGCTGCGAGGCGCCGCAAGAACGTTCAAGATTGCGGTGCGCGCCCGTCCGTAGCGTGGACGCCATGAGCGTCACCGAGACCGAGGAGGTGGGCGCGCCGGACGAGGGCGCGCGGACGTCCGCCGCCGTGCGGGACGGGCTGGGCGTCGGGATCGCCGTCGGCATGTCCGGGCTCGCGTTCGGGGCGGCGGCCGTCACGTCCGGGCTGACCGTCGCGCAGGCATGCGTGCTGAGCCTGCTGGCGTTCACGGGCGCGTCCCAGTTCGCGCTGGCCGGGGTGATCGGCGGGGGCGGCGGGCTGGTCGCCGGGTCGCTGGGCGCGGTGCTCCTCGGCGGCCGCAACGCCCTGTACGGGATGCGGCTCGCGGACACGCTGCGCGTGCGGGGCTGGCGGCGTCTGCTCACCGCGCACGCCGTCATCGACGAGACCACCGCCGTCGCCACCGCGCAGGACGGGCGGGCGGCGGCCCGCGCCGGTTTCTACACCACCGCGATCAGCCTCTACGTGGCCTGGAACGGCTCCACGCTGCTGGGCGCAGCGGGCGCGGCACGGCTCGGCGACCCGGAGGCCATCGGGCTGGACGTCCTCGGCCCGGCGGCGTTCCTGGCGCTGCTGTGGCCGCGGCTGACCGCCGGGCGGAGCGAGGTGCGGGTCGCCCTGATCGCGGCGGTGATCGCGCTCGCGGCGACGCCGCTGCTGCCGCCCGGCGTGCCGGTCATGCTGGCCGCCGTAGCCGCGCTGCCCGCCCTGATCAGGAAGGACGGGAGCACCGCGGGCGGGAGGGCGCCGTGAGCGTGTGGATCGCGGTGATCGCCACCGGGCTCGGCTGCTACGCGCTGAAGCTCGGCGGGCTCGTCACGCCGCAGCGGGTCCTGGACGACCCGCGGGTGCGCCGGTTCACCGAACTCGTCCCGGTGGCGCTGCTGACCGCGCTGATCGCCGTCCAGGCGCTCGCCGACGGCAGGACGCTGGAGTTCGACGCCGCCCGCATGACGGGGCTGGGCGCGGCCGTCGCCGCGCTGCTGCTGCGCGCGCCGTTCCTGGTGGTGCTGGTCGTCGCCGCGGGCGTCGCCGCCGGGCTGCGCCTGCTCGGCCTCTGACGCGCCCGCTCTGGCTACGACTCGTCCTGGACGATCTCCAGGGCCCGGGCCAGGTCGTCCGGGTACGGGCTCTCGAACTCCACGTACTCGCCGGTGCCCGGGTGCTCGAACCCGAGCCGCGCGGCGTGCAGCCACTGCCGCCTCAGGCCGAGACGCGCCGACAGGGTCGGATCGGCCCCGTACAGCAGGTCGCCGACGCACGGGTGCCGGATCGCCGCCATGTGCACCCGGATCTGGTGGGTGCGGCCCGTCTCCAGGTCGATGTCGAGCAGCGTCGCCGCGCGGAACGCCTCGACGGTGTCGTAGTGCGTCACCGACGGCCTGCCGCCCGCCACGACCGCGAACCGGCCGTCGCCGGACGGATGCCGGTCGATGGGCGCGTCGACCGTCCCGCGGAACGGGTCGGGGTGGCCCTGCACGAGCGCCTGGTAGCGCTTGTCGACGCGGCGTTCCTTGAACGCCCGCTTGAGCCGCGAGTACGCGGCCTCGCTCTTGGCCACGACCATCGCGCCGGTGGTGTTGGCGTCCAGCCGGTGCACGATGCCCTGCCGCTCGGACGCGCCGCTGGTCGCGATCGTGTGCCCGGCCCCGAGCAGCCCGCCGAGGACGGTCGGGCCCGTCCAGCCGGTCGTGGGGTGGGCGGCGACGCCGATCGGCTTGTTCACCACGACGATGTCGTCGTCCTCGTACAGGACGGCCATACCGGGGACCGGCTCCGCGACCGGCACGGGCGGTGCAGGGGGCGGAGGAAGCGTCACCTCCAGCCAAGCGCCCGCGTGCAGCCGCTCGGACTTGGTCGCCACGGCCGCGCCGTCCAGCAGGACGTCGCCGGCGGCGATGATGTCGGCCGCGCTGCCCCGCGACAGGCCGAACAGCCGCGCCAGCGCGGAGTCGACCCGCTCGCCTTCGAGACCGTCCGGGACGTGGAGGCTCCGCACGTCCCCCATCACGATTTCTCCTCCGAGGCCGGGGCGTCGTTCGCCTCGGCTGCGGGCTCGGGCTTCGGCTCGGGCTCGGATTCACGTTCGGGGGCGGGTTCCGGCTTCGGCTCCCCGGCGGCGTCGTCGTCCTTGCCGGTGAGGCGCGTCCCGTCGACCTGGAGGCCGCGCGCCGCCAGCAGGACGGCCAGGACGCCCCCGCACACGATCGCCGAGTCGGCCAGGTTGAACACCGGGAAGTTCGGCACCTGGATCCAGTCGACGACATGGCCCTTGAGCGGCGCGGGCTCCCGCAGCATGCGGTCGATGAGGTTGCCGACCGCCCCGCCGAGCAGCAGCCCCAGGCAGATCGCCCAGGGCACGCTCCGCAGGTTGCGGGCGGTGCGCAGGATCGCCACCACCACGCCGCAGGCGATCAGGGTGAAGACGATCGTGTAGCCGGTGCCGATCGAGAAGGCGGCGCCGCTGTTTCGGGTCTCGCGCAGCGTCAGCAGGCCGCCGAGGAGCCGGATGGGCTCCTCGTCCTGCAGCGTCGCCACCACGATGATCTTGGACACGATGTCGGCGGTGAGCGCGGCCAGCGCCACGGCGACCAGCACGCCGACGCGGCGCGGCCGAGGAGATCCCGTGGATTCCTCGGCCCCGCCCTCTGGGTTCGTTGAGTCGCTCAGCGACGTTCCTCGCGTTGTTTGCATGTCACACACAGGGTCGCACGCGGGAAGACCTGGAGGCGCGCCTTGCCGATCGGCCTGGTGCACGACTCGCAGATCCCGTACGTGCCGGTGTCCATCCGCTGGACGGCCCGCTCGATCTGGGCGAGCAGGTCCTGTGAATTGTAGGACAACGCCAGCTCGTGCTCGCGCTCGTAGGTCTTGGCGCCCGCGTCGGCCTGGTCGTCGCCCGCGCCGTCGCTGGAGTCGCCCTCCGCGATCTGGATCGCGGACGCCGCGATCTCGGTGCGCAGCGCCTCGATCTGCTCCTGCAGTCCGGCCCTGACCTCGGCCAGCTCCGCGGCCGTCCACCGGTGCTCCCCCTCGCGGACCGGCAGCGCGGCCGCCGTCGCCGGGGCGCTCCGCCCGGCCGGCTTGGCCTTCCCCGCCTTGGCCGCCTTCGCGGGACCGCGCTTGGCGGGCTTGGCGGCCGGGCTCTTGGCGGCGGGCTTCTTGGCCGCGGGCGGCCTCGGCCCCCGTGTCGTCTTTCCAGCGGGCGGCTCCTGAACGGGCTGTGCGCCCCTCTTCGCGCCGGCCATGTCGGCCCCCCTCGCGCTGATCGCCTCGACGGGCAGTGCGGGCAGCATAAGTCCCCTTTCTCGGGCGCGGCAAACAGCCTGGGCTGCGTTACCGACCGCTTATGCCCGGTCGCCGATCGCCTGGAAACCCCAGCCCCGCGCAGGAGATCGCAAAGGAACCCCACGGTCCCCCGGAGGGTCTGGACGGGGCGAAAACGGGAAGAGGCCGTGTCCCGCGTGCGTTACAGTCGGGACGAGAAGTCGTATCGGCAGGCGCTGAAGGGGACACCTGCCGCCGCACGCAGCCATGAGCGACCCGGGGACGGTGCGAGCCCGGGGGCGAGCCCGGCGGTCTGATCACCCCGGAGCCGCCGGAAGAACCGTCCGGGACGTCCGTCCGCGGGCCAAGTAGAACCGGTGGCCGAGACTCGAACGAAGCGGACCGTGCCTCCGGGCGCGGTCAAGGAGGGTGGTACCGCGGGGCAGCCGCCTCGTCCCTCCGGTCAACGTCGTACACGTCGTTCCGGAGGTCCGCATCGTGAGCCCCGTTTCCCGGCCGGGTTTCCGGCCGCTGCCCGCGCAGGTCGATCTGCCCGCCCTCGAGCGGGACATGCTGCGCCGCTGGCAGGAGAGCAAGGTTTTCGAGCGGTCCCTGGAGCGCACCGCCTCCGGCCCCAGGTGGGTGTTCTACGAGGGGCCGCCGACGGCGAACGGCATGCCGGGCGTCCACCATGTCGAGGCGCGCGTGTTCAAGGACGTTTTCCCGCGCTTCAAGACCATGAAGGGCTACCACGTCCCGCGCAAGGCCGGCTGGGACTGCCACGGGCTGCCCGTCGAGGTGGCCGTGGAGAAGGAGCTCGGCCTCACCGGCAAGAAGGACATCGAGGAGTACGGCGTCGCGGAGTTCAACGACCGCTGCCGTGAGTCCGTCCTGCGCCATGTGGACGCGTTCGAGGAAATGACCGAGCGCATGGGCTACTGGGTCAACACCGACCAGGCCTACCGGACGATGGACCCCGAATACGTCGAGGCGGTCTGGTGGTCCCTGAAGCAGGTGTTCGACAAGGGCCTGCTGTTCCGCGACTTCCGCATCACGCCGTACTGCCCGCGCTGCGGGACGGGCCTGTCCGACCACGAGCTGGGCCAGCCCGGCGGGTACGAGGAGGTCACCAGCCCGTCGGTGTACGTGCGGATGCCGGTCACGTCCGGCCCGCTGGCCGAGCTGAACGCCGCGCTGCTGATCTGGACGACGACGCCGTGGACGCTCGTGTCCAACACCGCCGTGGCCGTCCACCCAGACGTCACCTACGTCGCGGCCCGTCCCGCGGGCTCCGATGAAGTGCTCGTCGTGGCCGAGCCGCTCCTCGACCAGGTCCTCGGAGAGGGCGCCGAACGGCTGGCCACGTACCAGGGCACCGAACTCGAACGCACCGCCTACCGGCGGCCGTTCGACCTGGTCGACATCCCGGACGCGCACTACGTCGTCCTGGGCGACTACGTCACCGTCGAGGACGGCACCGGGCTCGTCCACCAGGCGCCCGCGTTCGGCGGCGACGACATGACCGTCTGCAAGCGCTACGGCATGCCCATCGTCAACCCCATCGGCCCGGACGGACGCTTCCTGCGCGAGGTCCCGCTGGTCGGCAACAAGTTCTTCAAGGACGCCGACGAGCCGCTCACCGACGACCTGCGCGCGCGCGGGCTGCTGTTCCGCGGCGGGCACTTCGACCACAGCTACCCGCACTGCTGGCGCTGCCACACGCCGCTGCTTTACTACGCGCTCCCCGCCTGGTACATCCGCACCACGCAGATCAAAGACCGGCTGCTGGAGGAGAACGAGAACACCAACTGGTACCCCGAGACGGTCAAGCACGGCCGGTTCGGGGAGTGGCTGCGCAACAACGTCGACTGGTCGCTGTCCCGCAGCCGCTACTGGGGCACGCCACTCCCCCTGTGGGTCTGCGATGAGAACGAGGAGCACGTCACCTGCGTCGGCTCCCTCAAGGAACTAGGCGACCTCGCCGGCAAGGACATGTCGGGGCTCGACCCGCATCGTCCCTACGTCGACGACGTCACCTTCCCTTGCCCGCACTGCGGGGCGGAGGCGCGCCGCGTCCCCGACGTCATCGACGCCTGGTACGACTCGGGCTCGATGCCGTTCGCGCAGTGGGGCGCCCCCCACCGCAACAACGAAATCTTCGAGGACTCCTACCCGGCGCAGTACATCTGCGAGGCCCAGGACCAGACCCGCGGCTGGTTCTACTCCCTCATGGCCGTCGGGACGCTCGTGTTCGACAGATCGTCCTACGAGAACGTCGTGGTCCTCGGGCTGATCCTCGCCGAGGACGGCCGCAAGATGAGCAAGCACCTCGGCAACGTCCTGCGGCCCATCCCGCTGATGGACGAGCACGGCGCCGACGCGCTGCGCTGGTTCATGGCCGCCAACGGGCTGCCCTGGGCGTCGCGCCGCGTCGGGCACGGGGCCCTGGAGGAGATCGTCCGGAAGGTGCTGCTCACCTACTGGCACACGGCGTCGTTCTTCGTCCTGTACTCGAACGCGGCCAAGGAGCAGGGCCGCGCCTGGACGCCCGACCGCCGCGCCGAAGCGCCCGCCCCGGCCGACCGCCCCCTCCTGGACCGCTGGGCGCTCGCCGAGCTGCACCGGACCGTCCGCGAGGTCGACGCCGCGCTGGAGGAGTATGACACCGCCCGCGCCGGGCGCGTCCTCGCGCAGTTCGTCGACGACCTGTCCAACTGGTACGTGCGCCGGTCCCGCCGCCGCTTCTGGGAGGGCCCGGAGACCCCGGACGGCTCGTCCGCCTTCGCCACCCTCTACGAGTGCCTGGAGACCCTCACCCGGCTGATGGCGCCGCTGGTGCCGTTCGTCACCGACCACGTGTGGGACGTCATCCGCCCCGACGACGGCCCCGACTCGGTGCACCTCGCCGACTGGCCGTCCGTCGACGCGGACCTGCTGGACGACGACCTGACCGCGCAGATGGCCCTCGTCCGCCGGCTCGTCGAGCTGGGCCGGTCCGCCCGCGCCGCCAGCGGCGTCCGGACCCGCCAGCCCCTCGGCCGCGCGCTGGTCGGCGCCGCCGGGTGGCGGGCGCTGCCCGAGCAGCTCCGTGCGCAGATCTCCGAGGAGCTGAACGTCCTGGGGTTCGAGGAGCTGTCGTCCATCGGCGGCGACCTGGTCGAGTACGAGGTGAAGCCCAACTTCCGCGAGCTGGGCAAGCGCTACGCCAAGGACACCCCGAAGGTCGCCAAGGCCGTGACGTCCGCGGACGCCGCGTCCCTCGTCCACGCGCTGCGCACCGGCGCCGCCGAGGTCGAGGCGGCTGATGTGGGCACGGTCCCCCTCTCCGCGGACGACGTGATCGTCACCGAGCGTCCGCGGAGCGGCTGGGCGGTGGAGAGCGCCGCCGGGGAGACCGTCGCCCTGGACCTCACCGTCACGCCCGAACTGCGCCGCGCGGGCCTGGTCCGCGAGGCCGTCCGCCTCGTCCAGGAGGGGCGCAAGGCGGCCGGGCTGGAGGTCACCGACCGCATCGACCTGTGGTGGGAGGCCACCGGCACCGACCTCGCCGAGGCCCTGCGCGCCCACACCGGCGAGGTCGCGACGGAGGTCCTGGCCGCCACGGTCGCCGAAGGCCGCCCCCGCGACCTCAAGGCCACCCGCGACGAAGACCTGGGACTCACCTACTACCTCCGCAAGGCCCGGTCGGACTCGGACGTTTCGTGACGGGCTTTCAGGGGTCGCCGCCCTCGGCGGACGCTGCCACCATAGGGGTGTGAACCTTCCCGAGCAGCCTTCCGAGTCTGGAGTTCCCGCGGAGTCGCAGGCCGCGCGCATGCGGGCGTCGGACGCCGACCGTGACGAGGTCGCCGACCGCCTGCGCGAGGCCCTGGCGGAGGGACGCATCACGCCGGAGGAGCACGCCGAGCGCATCGACGTGGTCTACCAGGCCAAAACGTACGCCGAGCTGGAGCCCGTGCTGAGCGACCTGCCGCCGGAGCGGGCGCCGCGGCCGCGAGTCGAGCTGCGCAAGGACGAGCCGGTCCCGCCGCCTCCTCCCGCGCAGTCGCCCAACCTCGTGGCGATCTTCAGCGGGGTGGAGCGGAAGGGCCGCTGGCTGGCCGAGCCGACCACGAACATCACGTGCCTGTTCGGCGGCGCGGACCTGGACTTCCGGCAGGCGGTCCTCAGCCGCGGCGAGGTGACCGTCAACGTCACCTGCGTGTTCGGCGGCGTGACGATCGTGGTGCCGCCGGGGGTGCGGGTCGTCGGGTCCACCACGGCGATCTTCGGCGGGAACGAGCTGCCCGAGGACGACACGACGGACCCGGACGCGCCGGTGATCCGCCTGACGGGGAATGTGCTGTTCGGCGGCCTCTCTGTCAAGCGGAAGGCGGTCGGGGAGCAGGGCGGGCACCGCGACCGTCAGCGCGAGCGGATCGAGCGGCGGGAACTCCAGCTCGAACGGCGAGAACGCCGGGACGAGCGGCGGGAACGCCTGCGCGAGCTGCGCGACGAACGCCGCCGCTACCGCTGAGCACGAGCGGGCCGAGCGGGCGGGGCCGGCTCTCAGTCGCGGGCGTGCTCGCGGTCGGGCTGGCAGACGAGGCAGGGCGTGCAGCCCCGGGCCTTCGCCTCGGCGCGGGGCAGCGACTCCAGATCGTCGGCCTCGTCGCCGATGTCCTCGATGAGGGCGCAGTCCATGCGGTGGTATCGCTTGGTGCCGCTCAGGATGCGGACCTGCGGGCCTTCGCCGGCGGGCTCGTCGCCTGACGTGGCGGCGGGTGCCTCGGCGGGCCGGGGCTCAGGCCGGGGTTCGGGACGGGGCTCTTCGGCACGAGGTGCGAGCGGGTCTTCGGCGTCGGCGCCGCGCGGTGCCGCGAACGGCGCGGGGGCGACGGCGGTGTCCTGCGACGCGGAATCGTCGTCGGCGGGCCGGCCGGCGACGGAGGCGTCCTCCGGCTCCGTCGCACGGGGCTCGGCCTTCTCCGCGGCCCGGGCGCCCTGCTCGGACGCGAAGGCGCCCGTGACGGGCAGGTCGGTGAGAGTCGGGCCCGCTGCGCCGGAGGCAGGGGCGCCGGGGGCCGGGGGCTCCGGCTCGCGAGCGGCGGACGGTTCCGTCCGCGGGATCTCGGCGGTCGTGTCGAACGACGTCGGCGCGGGCTGCGGTGAGGGCGCGGGCTTGGCCGGGGACGGCTTGGCGAGACCGGCCAGGCCGCTGTCGGAGCGCTCCGCGCCGGGCTTCGGAGGAGCGGGCGCCGCCCCTGCCGCCTTGCTCGCGTCAGGTGACGCGGGTCCCGACGCCGCGGCGCGCGCCGCCAGTGCGGTGTCGGGCATGCAGGCGGTACAGGGGCTGAACCCCTCCTCCTTGGCCTCGGCGTAGGTGAGCTCTTCCGTCTCGCGTCCGGCGAGCTGGCGGCAGGTGTCGAGGTGGTAGCGCTTGCGTCCGCGGACGACGAAGACCAGCGCGTCGCCGGGGACGTCGGCCGGCGGGGCGGGAATCGCCACCTCGTCGTCGGCCGGGCTTGCAGCCGGGCTCTTCGCCGCGGGAACCGGCGCGGCCGGCATGGGCGGCGCCGCCTTCGCGCGTTTGTCCTGCTTGCCCTGCTTCGCCTTCCGGCTCTGGCGGGCAGGCGCCGTCGCGGCGCCCGGTCCGAAGAGCTCCTTACGGCGCAGGAACACCCCGATGGCCAGGCACAGCGCGGAGACGATGCTGACGGCGATCGAGATGTAGATCACCGTCAGGGCCTCCAGGTTGAAGACCTCGGCGCTGTCCCCGTTGCCGGCGACGATCCCCGCTACCAGCAGGGCGATGGCCGCCACCACCAGAACGCCACTCAGGATGATCACAGGGTCTCTCCCACTCGTTCAGACCGCTCGGCTTCCCGCCGGCCCCACCCCGTCCGGACTCCCCGCGCCGCCGGGACGGCGACGCTGCCGTCCTCGGCGCGGCGATCGGGAAGACACTATCGCCCGGCGCGCGCGTCAGCGCCTGTCGTGCGGCGGGTTGTCGCCGCCCGAGTGGAACGCGCCGGTCGCGGAGTGCTGCACCTGCTGGGCGTGCTCGGCGGGCGTCGGGAACGGGCCCGCCGGGGCCGAGCCGCCGGGGGTGCCGTTGCGGTTCTCGCCGTGCGGAAGGGCGTTCGGCGGGCCGGCCTGGGGGTTGTTCTGCTGCGACTGCGCGGGGGCGGCGCCCGGGACGGCGGCGAACGCGCCCGTCTCGGTGCTGCCCGCCTCCAGGTCGCGCAGCTGGCCCTCCAGGTAGACCTTCAGGCGGCTGCGGTACTCGCGCTCGAAGGCGCGCAGGTTGTCGACCTCGCGCTCGAGCTCCTCGCGCTGCTGCACGAGCGAGCCCATGACCTGGCGGTGCCGCTCCTGGGCGTCGCGGTCGAGGGCCTCGGCGCGCGAGCGCGCCTCGCTGACGATCTGGTCGGCCTGCCGGCGGGCCTTGCCGAGGATCTCCTCGGCCTCGCGGCGGGCGCGGCCGAGCGTCTCGTCGGCCTCGCGGCGGGCGTCGGCGATCGCCTGGTCGGCGGTCTGCTGGGCGAGCGCGAGCACGCGGGCGGCGGTGTCCATGTTGTCCTCGCCCGTGGGGGCGGCGGACATGCCGAGGCCGCCGAGGGCGGGCTCCGGCTCGGGCTGCGGCTGCGGCTCGGGGCGGGGAGGCTCGGGGATCTTCTGGACGTCCGGCTTGGGCTCCACGATGGGGGCGGCCATGGCGGGAACCTTGCCGCGCAGGCACTCGGCGAGCTTGGCCCGCAGTTCCTCGTTCTCCTGGATGAGGCGGTCCAGCTCGGCCTCGACCTCGTCGAGGAAGGCGTCCACCTCCTCCTCGTCGTACCCCGGCCTCAGCCTGGTGGTACTGAACTGCTTGTTCCGCACGTCGGCGGGTGTCAGCGGCATGTTCGTCTCCTTGGCGCGCTTGGAGTCTGTCCAAAAGGACGGTATCCGATCAGAGCCTCTGCACGAAGATGATCAAGACCCAGACCACAAGGATGAGCACGGTGAAGCTGAGGTCCAGCGCCACGTTACCCAGTCGTATGGGCGGGATGAAGCGCCTCAGGAATTTCAGTGGCGGATCGGTGACGGTGTACGTCGCCTCCGCGATCACCAGAACCACCCCGGTGGGCTTCCACTGCCGCGCGAACGACTGCAGGACCTCCAGGATCAACCTCCCGATCAGGAACAGGAGGAAGAAGTACAGGACGACCTGCAGCACGGTTCCAACGACGCTCACGGGTACTCTCGCATCCGGCTCTCACGCATGTGACTCTCAGCTCTGGTTGAAGAACCCTCGTTCTGCCATCCGGGCCTTGTCCTCGGCCGTCACCTCCACGTTGGCGGGCGACAGCAGGAACACCTTGTTCGTAACACGCTCGATGCTCCCGTGGAGGCCGAACACGAGACCTGCCGCGAAGTCGACCAGACGTTTCGCGTCACTGTCGACCATCTCGGTCAGATTCATGATCACCGGTGTGCCCTCCCGGAAGTGCTCCCCGATGGTCCTCGCCTCGTTGTAGGTCCTTGGGTGCAGCGTAGTGATGCGCGCAAGGTCGGTGGTACCGGACTCGTAGAGCGCCACGGAGCGTCGCTCGATGGTGGACGTGGCGTGATGGTCGCGTTCGCGGTCCGCGGCGTCCTCGGCTCGGGTAAGCTGTCCGCCGGATTCGTCCTCGCGACGACGGGCCTGCCCGGTGTCGGTGTCCTCGTCGTAGGCGTCGTACTCGTCGTAGTCGCCGTACTTGTCGTCGTAGCGATCGTCCTCCACAAGGCCGAGGTAGACCGCCATCTTGCGCATCGCGCTGGCCATACGCCCCTCCGTGTCCTGTGGCAGCGGCTCCGGGCGCGTCCGGCGCCGTCGGACTGATCTTCCGTGGCGGCCCGCGTCGCGGCAGGTACCACTGGGGGGACATTACCTGACGATTGCCCGTCGGCCGCCGAGCAACGCCGTACCGACCCGCAGGTGTGTCGCGCCGCACGCGATCGCCTGTTCCAGATCGCCGCTCATACCCGCAGAGACGATCCGGGCGTGCGAATGGTTCCCTTGCATATCCGCCGCTATCGCAGCAAGGCGGGCGAAAGCGGGCGCCGGGTCGGCGCCGAGCGGCGCGACGGCCATCACGCCGCCGAGGTCCAGCCCGTCGGCCGCAGAGATCTCGTCGGCGATGCGCGGCACGTCGGCGGGAGCCGCGCCGCCGCGACCCTCCGCTTCGTCCAGAGACACCTGGACGAGGCAGCGCAGGGTGCGCTCCGCGCGGACGGCGGCGTCCGACAGCGCCGTCACCAGCCTGGACCGGTCCACCGAGTGGACGACGTCGGCGTAGCCGGCGACGGCGCGGGCCTTGTTGGTCTGCAGGCTTCCGACGAAGTGCCAGGTCAGCGGGAGGTCGGCGCATTCGGCGGCCTTCGGGCGGGCCTCCTGGTCGCGGTTCTCGCCGACGTCGGTGATGCCGAGCCCGGCGAGCAGCCGCACGTCGGACGCGGGGAACGTCTTGGTGACGGCGATCAGCGTGAGCTCGTCCTCGTCCCGTCCGGCGGCGGCGCAGGCGGCGGCGATGCGGGCGCGGACGGCGGCGATGCCCTGGGCGATCTCGGCACGGCGTCGCTCGGCGGCCCCGGCCGCCGGATGCTCCTGGTTCGTCACGCGTCTTCCTTGAGCCAGACGTAGCCGGCGAAGCGGCCGGTGCGGCCGTCGCGGCGGTAGGAGAAGAGGTCAGGATCCTCGATGGTGCAGCGCGGGTCAATGTGCACGCCGCCAACGCCGCCCTCGGCGAGCTGCTCGGCGATCCCGGCGCGGATGTCGAGGCCGGGGGTTCCCTTGGACGTCGTCGCATACGCGGCGGGGACGGCGGCGGCGACCTCGTCCCGCATCTCGGCGGGGACCTCGTAGCAGCGGCCGCACGCGGCGGGGCCGATCGCGGCGGTCATCCTCGCCGGGTCGGCGCCGCGCTCGCACATCGACTTCAGCAGGGCGGGGACGACACCGGCGGCCGTGCCGGGGCGGCCGGAGTGGGCGGCGCCGACGATCCCGGCGGCGGGGTCGGCGAGCAGGACGGGCGCGCAGTCGGCGACGAGGACGCCGAGGGCGAGCCCGGGGACGGTCGTGACGATCGCGTCGACGGGGCCGGGGAGATCGGGGGACGTGACGAACGCGACGTCGGCGCCGTGCACCTGCCGCATCCAGACGGTGCGGGCGGGGTCGGTGCCGAGCGCGGCGGCGGCGCGCCGGCGGTTCTCCAGGACGGCGGCGGAGTCGTCGCCGACCGCGCCGCCCAGGTTGAGGGAGTCGAGGGGGGCGGTGCTCACGCCGCCGGCGCGGCCGGTGAAGGCGGCGCCGACGCCGTCGCCCAGGGCGACGGCGGTGATCACTTCAGGAAGTCGGGGACGTCGAGGTCGTCGTCCTCGTCGAACACCACGGGACGGCGGCGCTGCCCGGACGAGGCGGGACCGCCGTCGTTCTCGCCCGCGTGCACGCGGGACGGGGTCTGCTCGGCCGGCGCGCGCGGCGCGGCCGGGCGCGAGCCGCCGGACTCGGCGCCGGAGCCGCCGGAGTCGCGGTCGGCGGGCTGGCCGGTCTGCGTGGACGGCGCGCTGTCCTGCCGCGCGGGCTCGTCGCGTCCGCCGGAACGGTCGTCCTGGCCGTGCTGGGCCGGCGCCGATGCCTGCTGCGCCTGCGCGGACGGCTGCGAACGGTCGTGCTCCGTCCGCTGCGCCTGCGCTGACGGCTGCGGCGCCGCGGCGGCCTGCGCCACCGACTGCTGCGGGCGCGGCGCGGGCTGGTGCGCGGCGTCCGACCGGCCGACGCGGCTCGGGATCGGGTTGGCCTGCGGCGCGGTCGGCGTGGCCGGGGTGGACACGGGCGTCGGCGCGGGACGCGGGGGTGGGGGCAGCCGCTTGGTCTCCGGCTCCGGGCTCGGCTTGGCGGGCCGTCCCTCGTCGAACCCGGCGGCGATCACCGTGACGCGGACCTCGTCGCCGAGGGCGTCGTCGATGACCGCGCCGAAGATGATGTTGGCGTCGGGCGCGGCGGCGTTGGACACCAGCTGCGCCGCCTCGTTGATCTCGAACAGGCCGAGGTCGGAGCCGCCGGAGATGGACAGCAGCACGCCGTGCGCGCCGTCGATGCTGGCCTCCAGCAGCGGGCTGGAGATCGCCATCTCGGCCGCGGCGACCGAGCGGTCGTCGCCGCGCGCGGAGCCGATGCCCATCAGCGCCGACCCGGCGCCGGACATCACGGACTTGACGTCGGCGAAGTCGAGGTTGATCAGGCCCGGCGTGGTGATCAGGTCGGTGATGCCCTGGACACCGGAGAGGAGCACCTGGTCGGCGGCCTTGAACGCGTCCAGCACGCTGACCTGCCGGTCGGAGATCGACAGCAGCCGGTCGTTGGGGATGACGATGAGGGTGTCGACCTCGTCGCGCAGCGTCTCGATGCCGGCCTCGGCCTGCATGGCGCGGCGCTTGCCCTCGAAGCTGAACGGGCGGGTGACCACGCCGATCGTCAGGGCGCCGAGCGAGCGCGCGATGTTGGCGACGACGGGCGCGCCGCCGGTGCCGGTGCCGCCGCCCTCTCCGGCGGTGACGAACACCATGTCGGCGCCCTTGAGGACCTCTTCGATCTCCTCGCGGTGGTCTTCGGCGGCCTTGCGGCCGACGTCGGGGTTGGCGCCGGCGCCGAGGCCCCGGGTGAGCTCGCGGCCCACGTCAAGTTTCACGTCGGCGTCACTCATCAGCAGCGCCTGGGCGTCCGTGTTGATCGCGATGAACTCGACGCCCTTGAGTCCCTCTTCGATCATCCGGTTGACGGCGTTGACGCCGCCGCCGCCGATGCCGACGACCTTGATGACCGCGAGGTAATTCTGCGGTGCTGCCACGACGAGGGGCCTTTCCGCTCTCTCCGACCGCCCTGACCGGTCTGCCGACCGTGCCGCCGCGGTATTTCCTGACCTGTGTGCTCTTCTGGGCCGGGCGCCGGGCCGGACCCGGTCGCGATGACCGGTCCTCCCCGAACCCTCACCCTCAACTTGAGGCTTACACTTATGTCAACCTGAGGACTGATACGGACAGTAGGGCGGCCTTACCGCCAGGGTCAACTAACCTCCCGGCGTGTCGCACTGGGCACGCGTTTGTCCAGGTTGACGAAGGACATCTGCCTCTGTTCAAGCCCACCTGACGTCCCATCTCAAGACCACCCGACGTCCCATCGGTCGGTGCGCGCCGGCCCGGTCCATCCGGGACGACCGTTCCAGCGTGCCCCATCGGACGGCGGGAATCGCCGCGACACACGCACCGGACCCGAACGGCCGCGCACATCGCCTGGATCCCCGGTCACTTCGTCTTGAGGATCTCGGGAGAACTGACGTCGACGGTGCGGACGGAGCGTCCCGCCGCCGTGCGCCACAGCGCGTCCAGGAGCCGGATCTTCTCTTCTGCCCGCTCAGCCGCGCCCCATTCCACCGTCTGCCCGCCGGTCATGTGCAGCGTCACCGCGCCGGGCCCGGTCGCGGCGACCTCGCTCAGCTTTCCGCGGATGCGATCCGGCAGGTCGGACAGGACGGCGAGGGCCGCGAGCGTCGCCTTGTCGGACGGCCCCGGCGAGGCGACCGTCAGCGCCGGAAGACCGGACGGCCGGGACGCGCCGTCCGCCACGACGACGCCGTGCCGGTCGATCCGGTGGAAGCGCCCGCCGCGCTCGAAGACGGCCATCGGCGCCCGTTCGCGGACGACGATGCGGACCGTCCCCGGCCAGTGCCGCTCGACCCGCGCGGACTCGACCTCCCTGAGCCGCTCGACCCGGTCCCCGATCGCGCCGGTCCCGAGCCGCGCCATCGGCGTGCCGAGGTCGATCCCGGCGGCGGCGACGACGCGGTCGGGCGGCGCCAGCGCGGTGCCCGTCACCTCGACGTGCCGCACGACCAGCAGCCGCGACCCGAGGAGCACCCAGGTCACCGCGCCGAGCGCGCCGAGCACCAGCAGGGTGACGAAGACCACCTTCCACCGGTTCGGCCGGGCGCGCCGCTCTGCCGCCGGGGCCGCGTCCGCCGCCGCGGGCCGGCTCGTCCGCGTCTCGGTCATGACCTCAGCTTGGCAGTGATCTCCGCGTGCGCCGCCGATCCCGCGCGCTGCGGCGTGTCACCCGCCTGCCGTCCGCTCAGGAGCGGGCGAGGCGTTCCAGGACGAGCGGGCCGAGCTGCGTCACGTCCCCGGCGCCCAGCGTGATGACGACGTCGCCGGGACGGGCGAGGGACGCCGCGACGCCGGGCACCTCGTCCCGCACGGGCGCGTACACCGTCCGCGTCCCGGACGGGACGGCGTCGGCGACCAGCGCGCCCGTGACACCGGGCTCGGGGTCTTCCCGCGCGCCGTAGACGTCGAGGACGACGGCGACGTCGGCGAGGCCGAGCGCCGCGCCGAACTCGGCGGCGAAGAACCGGGTGCGGCTGTACAGGTGCGGCTGGAACACCGCGACGATCCGTCCGCCCTCGCCCTTCTGGCCGAGGTAGTCGCGGGTGGCCTCCAGGTCGGCGGTCAGCTCCGTCGGGTGGTGGGCGTAGCTGTCGAAGACCTCGACGCCGCCCGCCTCGCCCTTGCGCTCGAGCCGCCGCATCGACCCGGTGAACGCCGCGAGCCCCTCGCGCACCACGTCGAAGTCGTGGCCGAGGAGCCGCGCGACCGCGACGGCGGCGGTGGCGTTGTGGGCGTAGTGCCGTCCCGGGACTTCGAGGCGCACCTCGCCCAGGCCCCCGATCTCGAAGGTGGAGCCCAGGCCCCGGGGGGTGAATCCGGTGATGCGCAGGTCGGCGTCATCCGCCTCGCCGTAGGTGACCACGGTCAGGCCGCGCTCGCGGGCGGCCTCGGCCAGCTCGCGGGCGACCGGGTCGTCGGACCCGGCGACCAGCGCCCCGTCCGGCACGACGCGTCCGATGAACGCCGCGAAGTTCTCCTTGACCTTCTCGAACTCGCCGTAGTTGTCGAGGTGGTCGGCCTCCACGTTGGTGACGACCGCGATGTGCGGGGTGTAGCGCAGGAAGGAGCCGTCGCTCTCGTCGGCCTCCGCGACGAACACGTCGCCGGTGCCCTCGTCGGCGCCGAGCCCGGTGGTGACGAGCTGCCCGCCGATGCAGTAGGACGGGTCGGCGCCCGCGTGCTGCAGCGCGACGGTGAGCATCGACGTCGTCGTCGTCTTGCCGTGGGTGCCCGCCACCGCGACCGCGCGGCGGCCGACCATCAGCGCGGCCAGCGCCTCCGAGCGGTGCAGGACGCGCAGGCCCCGCTCGCGGGCGGCGACCAGCTCCGGGTTCATCTCGCGGATGGCGGTGGAGACGACGACGGTGTCGGCGTCGCCGACGTGCGCGGCGTCGTGCCCGACGAAGACCTTCGCGCCGAGGTCGCCGAGCTGGGTGAGCAGCTCGGAGTCGCGCGCGTCGCTGCCGGACACGGCGAGGCCGCGCCGCAGCATGACGCGGGCGACGCCGGACATCCCCGCGCCCCCGATCGCGATGAAGTGGACCCGGCCGAGCTCGCCGGCGGGCACCGCGTCGCGGGGATCGGTCAGGCTCATCGGGCGGCGCCCGCCGACTGGACGACGTCGTACACCATCTTCGCGAGCGCGACGTCGGCGTCGCGGCGCCCCATCTTCCCGGCGGCCTCCGACATGTGCGCGACGCGGGCAGGGTCGGCCAGCACCGGCAGCAGGTTGCGCGCGATCCAGTCGGGCGACAGCTCGGCGTTGTCGACGAGCAGCCCGCCGCCCGCCGCGACGATCGGCTCGGCGTTCAGCCGCTGCTCGCCGTTGCCGATCGGGAGCGGCACGTACACCGCGGGCAGCGCGACCGCGGCGAGCTCGGCGCACGTCATCGCGCCGGCGCGGCACATGGCCATGTCGGCGGCGGCGTAGGCGAGGTCCATCCGGTCGCAGTACGGGATCGTGACGTACTGCGGGCCGCCGGACGCCGGCTCGGGCTCCTCGGTGTTCTTCGGCCCGACGATGTGCAGCACCTGGATGCCCGCCTGCCGGAAGTACGGCGCGGCGGCGACGGCGGCCTGGTTGAGGGACCGGGCGCCCTGCGACCCGCCGAAGATCAGCAGGGTGGGCAGGTCGGGCAGGAGACCGAAGTAGGAGCGGGCCTTGTCGCCGGTCGCGAGCCGGTCGAGGGTGGCGATCTCGCGGCGCAGCGGGATGCCGACGAACGTGGGGTTCGGCAGCGGCGAGTCGGCGTGCGAGACGGCGACGTGCTCGGTGAAGCGGGCGCCGAGCTTGTTGGCGAGGCCGGGCTTGGGGTTGGCCTCGTGGACGATGATCGGGACCTTCCGCTTGCGCGCGGCCAGGTAGCCGGGGGTCGCGACGTAGCCGCCGAACCCGACCAGGATGTCGGCCTTCGCCTGGTCGAGGACGGCCGCGGCCGCGTTGATCGCGCCGCGCAGCCGGCCGGGGACCGACAGCAGCTGCGGGGTCAGCGTGCGCGGCAGCGGCACCGGCGGGATCAGGGCGAGCTCGTAGCCCCGCTGCGGGACGAGCCGGGTCTCAAGCCCCCGCTCCGTGCCGAGGCAGACGATCCCGACGTTCGGGTCGCCCCGGCGCAGCGCGTCCGCGAGAGCCAGGGCGGGCTCGATGTGTCCGGCGGTGCCGCCGCCGGCCAGGACAACCCTCATGCTCGTTGACAACTCCTCAGCATGTTCGGAAGGGGGAATTCAACGCCGTGCCAGACCCAGCCAGCTTAGAGCCCTCACGACCGGTCCGGGGCCCCGTGCGGAGAGTGCCTGCCGCGCACCGGGCTCGCGTTTCGCGAACGCGAGCAGCATCCCGAGCGCGAACAGGCTCGGGATGAGCGCCGAACCGCCGTAGGAGACCAGCGGCAGCGGGATCCCGGTGATGGGCAGGACGCCGATGACGGCGCCGATGTTCACGATGGCCTGCACGACCAGCCACGCCGTGGCGCAGGCGGCGGCGAGCCGGGTGAACGGGTCGTTCACGCGGCGGGC
This sequence comes from Actinomadura sp. KC06, assembly GCF_004348735.1. Classification (GTDB taxonomy): domain Bacteria; phylum Actinomycetota; class Actinomycetes; order Streptosporangiales; family Streptosporangiaceae; genus Spirillospora. The sequence continues at coordinate 71,811 of NZ_SMKT01000005.1, read as the reverse complement.
GATCCGCAGGCCCGCGTAGGCGAGCAGCCCGAACAGCCCCAGGACGACGAGGGTGCCGACGAGCCCGAACTCCTCCCCCACGATCGCGAAGATGAAGTCGGTCTCGGCGTGGGGCAGGTAGTCCCACTTGGCGCGCCCTTCGCCGAGGCCCGTGCCGAACAGGCCGCCGGACGCGACCGCGAACAGCCCCTGCGTGCCCTGGTAGTTGGTGGTGAGCTGGTTCCCGGACGGGTCGAGGAACCCGGTGAGGCGCTGCATCCGGTACGGCTCGACGACGATGAGGATCGACACCAGCAGGCACACGAGCCCGGCGATGCCGACGAAGAGCCGTCCGGGGGCGCCGACGACCCACAGCAGCGCCAGGAAGATGGTGAGGAGCACCAGCGTGGTGCCGAGGTCGCTGCCCAGCATGACCAGCAGGACGAGCAGCCCGGCCCCCGGCATCAGCGGGACGAGCAGCGGCCGCCACTCGGTGAGCTGGCCGAGCCGGTCCTTGCGGGCCAGCAGGTCGGCGCCCCACAGCACGAGCGCGAGCTTGGCGAGCTCGGACGGCTGGATCTGCAGCGGCCCGAGGGCGACCCAGCGGGTGGCGCCGCCCGCGCTGCGTCCGAGCCCCGGGACCAGGACCATCGCCAGCGCGACGATCGACAGCAGCAGCAGCGGGTAGGCGAGCGCCCGGAACGTCTTCACCGGCAGGCGGGACGCCAGCCACATGCCGGGCAGCCCGATCGCCATCCACATGGCCTGCTTCTGGAACAGCGTGTAGGCGGACCCGGTCGCCTGGAGCTGCTTGACGCTGGACGCCGACAGCACCATCGTCAGCCCGAGCGCGAGCAGCATCACCGAGCAGCCCAGCACCAGGTAGTAGGACGTGAGGGGACGGTCGAGCAGCCCGACGGCGGCGACCACCTGCTCCCGCGGTCCCGAACGCCGCCCGCTCTCCTCCTCGGCCGCGGCGGTCACGGCTACCCGGCGTTCCCGGCGGCGCCGGGGTTTCCGGCGGCGAGGCGTTCGACGGCGGCGATGAAGGCGTCGCCGCGGGCCGGGTAGTTGGCGAACATGTCGAAGGACGCCCCGACGGGGGCGAGCAGCACGGTGTCCCCGGGGCGGGCGAGCGCGGTGGCTTCGGTGACGACGCGGTCCATGGCCCCAGTGTCGGTGTCGGCGACGTCCACGACCGGGACATCCGGGGCGTGTCGCGCGAGTGCCTCGGCGATCCGGTGCCGGTCGCGCCCGATCAGCACCGCGGCGCGCAGCCGCCCGGCGCACGAGCGGACCAGGTCGTCGACGTCGAGGCCCTTGAGGAGGCCGCCCGCGATCCACACGACCGGCTCGAACGCGGTGAGGGACGCGGCGGCGGCGTGCGGCTGGGTCGCCTTGGAGTCGTTGACGTACGCGACGCCCGCGACGTCCGCGACGTGCTGGATGCGGTGCGGCTCGGGCACGAACGCGCGCAGCCCGTCACGGACGGCCTCGGGAGGCGCGCCGAACGCGCGGGCCAGACCGGCGGCGGCCAGCGCGTTGGCGACGTTGTGCGGCGCGAACGGATGGACGTCGCCGATCGCCGCCAGCTCCGCCGCCTGGCTCGCGTGCTCGGTGAAGGCGCGGTCGACCAGCAGTTCCTCGACGACGCCGAGCTCGCCGGGACGCGGCACCTGGAGCGTGAAGCCGACCCGCCGCGCCACGCCCTCGGCGCGTTCGGCGAGGGCCGTGGACGTCTCGTCGTCGGCGTTGTGGACGGCGACGCACCCCGGCGTGAAGATCTTGGCCTTGGCGGCGACGTAGGCGTCCATCGAGCCGTGCCAGTCGAGATGGTCGGGCGCGACGTTCAGCACTGCCGACGCGAAGGGCGCGAGCGAGTTCGACCAGTGCAGCTGGTAGCTCGACAATTCCACGGCGAGGACGTCATACGGCTCGCTCACAGCTTCCACGATCGGCGTTCCCACGTTCCCTACCGCGAGGGCCTTGTAACCGGCGGCGGTGAGCATGCACGCCAGCATCCGGACGACGGTGGTCTTGCCGTCCGTCCCGGTGATGGCCAGCCACGGCGCGGCATTCTCCGGACGGAGCCGCCACGCCAGCTCGACCTCGCCGATGATCTCGATGCCGGACGCGGCGGCCTCGGCGAGCAGCGGCACGTCCGGACGCCAGCCCGGCGAGGTGACCACGAGGTCGGTGCCGGCGGGCAGGCCCTCGCCGTCGCCGAGCCGGACCGCCGCCCCGCGCGCCTCCAGCTCGGCGGCGTGCGCACGCTGCTCCTCGTCGTCGCGGGCGTCCACGACGGTGACGCGGGCGCCGCGGGACGCGAGCACGCGAGCGGCGGCGCGCCCCGACACGCCCAGCCCGGCGACGCACACACGCCGCCCGCCCCAGTCGCGGTCACTCATTCCTGCTTCCTGCGGGGGGACGACCCCCCGCACCCCCCGGTTCGCTCCGCTCATTCCTTGGGCATCCATTCCAGGTAGAACAACCCGATGCCGATCGCGACGAACAGCGCGGACATCAGCCAGAAGCGCACGACGATCGTCGTCTCCGCCCAGCCGGACAGCTCGAAGTGGTGCTGCAGCGGCGCCATCTTGAACACGCGCTTCTTGGTCATCTTGAACCCGCCCACCTGGATGATCACCGACAGCGTGATCATCACGATCAGCCCGCAGAGGATGGCGAGCAGGAACTGGGTGCGGGTGAGGATCGCGAGGCCGACCAGGACGCCGCCGAGGGCCAGCGAGCCGGTGTCGCCCATGAAGATCTTCGCGGGCGGCGCGTTCCACCACAGGAAGCCGAACACGCCGCCGAGCACGGCCGCGGCGACGACCGCGAGGTCGAGGGGGTCGCGGACGCTGTAGCAGTTGGGGGCGAGGGCGAAGTCGGTGCAGCTGTTGCGGAGCTGCCAGTTCCCGATGATGACGTAGGCGGCCAGCACCATCCCGGCGGGGCCCGCGGCGAGGCCGTCGAGGCCGTCGGTCAGGTTGACGCCGTTGGACATGGCCGCGATGAGCAGCAGCGCCCACACCACGAACAGGTAGGGGCCGATCGACGGGCCGAAGTCGCGCAGGAAGGACAGTTGGGGGGCGGCGGGGGTGATGTCGTAGCCGTTCGGGAAGTTGAGGGACGCGACGGCGAACACGACGCCGACCAGCACGATGCCGATCATCTTGGCGCCGCTGCGCAGGCCGAGGCTGCGCTGCTTGAACACCTTGATGTAGTCGTCCACGAACCCGACGGCGCCGAGGCCGGCCATCAGGAACAGCACGAGGATGCCGGAGATCGTCGGCTCGGTGCGGGTGACCAGGTGCGCGGCGGCGTAGCCGACGAGCGAGCCGACGATGAAGACCGTCCCGCCCATCTGGGGGGTGCCGCGCTTGCTGGCGTGCGCCTCCGGGCCGTCGTCCCGGATCATCTGGCCGTAGCCGAGCCGGTTCATGATCCGGATCCACACGGGCGTGCCGACCATCACGAAGATCAGCGCGACCCCGGCCGCGATGATGATGTTGGTCATCGGCCGTCCTCCGCCAGGACCGCCGCGGCGACCCGTTCGAGACCGGCGACGCGGGAGCCCTTCACCAGCACGACGTCCCGCGGCTCCAGCCGCCCCGTGAGCGCGGCCACCGCCGCGCCGACGTCATCCACCTGCACGCACTCTCCCGTCCATGACCCCACCTGACGTGCCCCGTCCGCGATCGCCGCCGCGTTCGCGCCGACGACGACGAGGCCGGCGACCCCGCACCGCGCGGCATGCTCCCCGATCTTGGCATGTTCCGCGGCGGACGATGCGCCGAGTTCGGCCATTTCACCCAGCACCGCGAACGCGCGGCGGCCCCGGGCCATGTGCGCGAGGACGTCGAGCGCGACGCGCGTCGAGTCGGGGTTGGCGTTGTAGGCGTCGTTCACCACCGTCACGCCGTCGTCCCGCTCGGTGACCTCCATCCGCCACCGGCTGACCGGCCCGGCCTCCGAGAGGCCCGCGGCGATGTCGGCGGGCGCCATCCCCGCCGCGCGCACCGCCGCCGCGGCGGCCAGCGCGTTGGGGACGGCGTGCGAGCCGACGAGCCGCAGCGCGACCGGCGCGGAGCCCTCCGGCGTGACGAGCGTGAACCGGGCCCGGCCCTGCTCGTCGAGCGTCTCGTCCTCGGCGCGGACGGCGGCGCCGGGCGACCGGCCGAACGTCACGACCTCGCCGCGCGTGCGGGACGCCATCGCGGCGACCAGCGGGTCGTCGGCGTTGAGGACGGCGGTCCCGCCCGGCGGCACCGCCTCCACGATCTCGCCCTTGGCCAGGGCGATGTTCTCGCGGCTGCCGAACTCCCCGACGTGCGCGGTGCCGACGTTCAGCACCACCCCCACGTCCGGACGGGCGATCCCGGTCAGGTAGGAGATGTGGCCGATCCCACGCGCGCCCATCTCGAGGACGAGGTGCCGCGTCGACTCGTCGGCGCGCAGCACGGTGAGCGGCAGCCCCAGCTCGTTGTTGAACGAGCCGGGCGGGAACACGGTCGGGCCGGCGCGGCCCGCGACCTGCCCGATGAGGTCCTTGGTGGACGTCTTGCCCGCCGAACCGGTCACCGCGATGACGGTCGCGCCGGGGAGCCGCTCCAGCACTCCCCTGGCGAGCCGTCCGAGCGCGTCCTGGACGTCGGCGGCGACGACGCACGGCCCGTCCACCGGACGCTGCGCCAGCACGGCCGCGGCCCCCGCGGCGAGCGCCCCGGACGCGAAGTCGTGCCCGTCCGCGCGCTCGCCCTTCAGCGCCGCGAACAGCGCCCCCGGCTCCACGGCGCGGGAGTCGATCACCACGGGACCGGTCACCATGACGTCCGGGGGCCCGTGGCGGGTGCCTCCCGTGATCTCCGCGATCGTCGACAGCGGAAGTGGGATCACGCCTGCGTCCCGTCCCCTCTTGTCACCGTCGCCCGGCGCCGGAGCGCCTCCCGGACGACCTCGCGGTCGTCGAACGGGTGCACCGTTCCCGCCACGTTCTGCCCCTGCTCGTGGCCCTTGCCCGCGATGACGAGGACGTCGCCGCGGCGGGCCCGGTCCACGGCCAGCGCGATCGCGGCGGCGCGGTCGGGCTCCACCACGATGTGCGCCCGCTCGGGCTGCGGCACCTTGAGCCCGCCCTCGACCATAGCGGCGAGGATCGCGAGCGGATCTTCCGACCTCGGGTTGTCGTCGGTGAAGTACGCCCGGTCGGCCAGCCGGGCGGCGGCCTCCCCCATCAGCGGGCGCTTGCCGCGGTCGCGGTCGCCGCCGCAGCCGATCACCACCGTCAGGTCGCCCTCGGTGACGGGACGCAGCGCGGTCAGGACGGCCTCGACCGCGCCCGGCTTGTGGGAGTAATCGACGAGGGTGACGAACTCCTGGCCCTCGTCCACCCGCTCCAACCGCCCGGGGACGCCGGGCAGGGACGCGACCCCGCGCACCGCCGCCTGCAGCGGGATGCCCGCCTCGACCAGCGCCACGATCGCGGCGAGCGCGTTCGCGACGTTGAACGGCCCGGCCAGCCGGACCTCGCCGTCCGCCTCGATGCCGAGGGGCCCGACGACGCGGAACACGCTGCCGTCCGCGCCGACGCGGACGTCCTCGGCCCACCAGTCGGCCGCCGGGTCGCCGGACGCCGAGAACGTCGTCACCGGCACCGTGGCGATCTCCAGCAGCTCGCGGCCGTAGTGGTCGTCGAGGTTGACGACGCCGACGCGGGAGTACTCGGGCGTGAACAGCCGGGCCTTGGTGAGGAAGTAGTCCTGCATGGTCGGGTGGTAGTCCAGGTGGTCCTGGGACAGGTTCGTGAACACCGCGACCTCGTAGGTCATGCCGCCGACCCGGCCCTGCTTCAGCGCGTGGCTGGACACCTCCATCGCGGCGGCGCCAACGCCGCGCTCGCGCATCATCGCCATCAGCGCGTGCAGGTCGGTCGCCTCCGGGGTGGTCAGCGCGCTCGGCACCCGGTCGCCGCCCACCCGGATCTCGACGCCGCCGACCAGGCCGGTCTGGAGCCCGGCCGCGCGCAGGCCCGCGTCCAGCAGGAACACGGTGGTGGTCTTGCCGCTGGTGCCGGTGACGCCGATCGTGGTGATGTCGCGTCCCGGCTCCCCGTACACCCAGGCCGCGGCGTCGCCGAGCCGCGCGCGGACGTCCGCCACCACCAGCACCGGCAGGCCCGTCGCCGCCGCCCGGTCGTACCCGTCGGGGTCGGTGAGGATCGCCGCCGCGCCCGCCTCCGCCGCCTGCGCGGAGAACTGCGCGCCGTGCGCCCGCGCGCCCGGCAGCGCCGCGTAGACGTCGCCGGGCAGCACCGCCCGCGAATCGTGCGTGATGCCCGTCGCCGCGACCTCGTCCCAGCCGCCGCGCTCGATCCCGAGAAGCGCCGCGAGCCCGCTCAGCGGCCGGGCCGGATTGGTGGTGGGACGCATGACGTTTCTTTCGGTGCGGACGGGACGGGACTGCTGGTGCACGGGTCGTGGTGGACTCACAGGCGAGGAGAGTACTCGCTGCGGTCAGTCTCGGGCGTGAATCTGAACGGTCGGCGGCCGGCTCCCCGTGGGCGGGACCTTCTGGGACTGCAGGGCGAAGCTCATCACGTCCTTGAACACCGGCGCGGCCGCATCGCCACCATAGTGGCTGCCCCGCTTCGGATCCTGCAGGACGACCTGCACGACCAGCTGCGGATCGTCCGCCGGGGCGAACCCCGCGAACGACGCGGTGTAGCCGCCGCCGTCGTAGCCTCCGGTGCGCGGGTTGACGTTCTCGGCGGTGCCGGTCTTGCCGGCGACGCGGTACCCCGGGATCTGCGCCTTGGGGGCGGTGCCCTCCTCGGTCGTCACGCCCTCCAGCATGTCGCTGATCTGCCGGGCCGTCCGCGCGCTGATCACCTGCGTGCGCTTCGGCTCGGGCGCGGCCGTGAACCTGTCGTCCTCGCCGACGGTGCCGTCGACGAGGGTGGGCTCGACGCGGACGCCGCCGTTGGCGATGGTCGCGTAGACGCTCGCCATCTGCACCGCGTTCACCGAGACCGTCTGCCCGAACGCGATCGGGTACCGGTCGGTGCCCGACCACTGTGCGGGCGGCTTCAGCAGGCCGGGCGTCTCGCCGGGCAGCGGCAGGCCGGTCTTCCGGCCGAACCCGAAGTCGCGCAGCGTCTGGTAGAGCCGCTGCGAGCCGATGCTCTCGCTGGCCATGATGGTGCCGACGTTGCTGGACGTGGCGAGGACGCCCGCGAAGGTGAGCCGCTCTGTCGCGTGGTTGTGCGAGTCCTTGAACAGGACGTCGTACTTCCTGATCCTGTCGGGGACGGTGTAGGGGGTGTGCGGGGTGACGCCGCCGTGCTCCATGACGGCGGCGGCCGTGACGACCTTGCCCGTGCTGCCCGGCTCGTACGCCTCCTGCACCAGCGGGCTGCCCCACAGGTCCCCGTCGGACTCGGCGTAGTCGTTCGGGTCGAACCCGGGCGCCGAGGCCATCGCGAGCAGCCTGCCGGTGCGCGGGTCCATGACGATGACGCTGCCGCTCTTCGCCTTCGTCGCCTTGACCTGCTTCTCGATCGCCTGCTGCGCCTTGAACTGCAGGTCGCGCTGGAGCGTGAGCCGCACGCCGCGGCCGGGCTCGGACGGGCGCCGCTGGTCTTCGCCCATGGGGATGTGCTGGCCCTCGGGGCTGATCTCGACCCGCTGCCATCCTGCGCGTCCGGCGAGCACGTCGTTCATCGAGCTCTCCAGCCCGGCGGCGCCCTTCCCCGCGTCGTTCACGAACCCTATGACGCCCGCGGCCAGCGAATCGTTGGGGTATTCACGGCGGTATTCCGGCAGCGTCCCGATTCCCAGGAAGTTCCACGAGGTGATCAGCCGGGCCTGGTCGGGCCGGACGCCGTGCGCCAGGTACACGAACCGGGTGTCGGGTTTACTGAGCTGCCGCATCAGCGTCGAGGGGTTCAGGCCGAGGGTGGGGGCCAGCGCGTTGACGATGCTCTGCCGCTTGTCCGCCTTGATCAAGGACGGGTCGGCGTAGATCGCCCGGGCCTCCACCGTCATGGCGAGGGGGTGGCCCTGCGCGTCGGTGATGTCGCCGCGGATGGCGGGCAGCTCGATCTTCTGCAGCCGCTGCCGCATCGCCTGCTCGGAGTACTTGCCGGACTCGATCGTCTGGAGCTGGACGAGCCGCCCGGCGAACAGCGACAGCACGAACGCGACGACGAGCAGCCCGACGTTCAGCCGCTTGAGCGGGTCGCGCCGGTGGAACGGGACGCGGGTCCGCGGGGGGCGGGGCGGCGGGCGGCGTCCGGAGCCCCCGCCGGGACGAGGACCGCGCGGACCGCCGCCGGAGCCGGTCCGGGGCGGCCTGGTGGCGGTGTGGGCGTGCTGCGCCGTCGCGCCCGCACGGCTCTTCGCGGGCGCGGCCTTGGCCGGCGCCTTCTTCTGCGCAGGCTTCGGAGGCGCCTTCTGCCCGGACTTCTGCCCGGGCTTCTGCGCGGGCTTCTTGGGGCCGGGCTTCTTGGTGGGCGTGCCCGCGGACCCCGCGTCGTCGCGCGCCGCCTCCCAGCGCGGCGGCTTCTTGCGCGGGGTCTCCTTGCGCGGGGCCTCTTTGCGCTGGGAGGGGCCCATGCCGCCGCGCGCGGGACGGCGGGCGGCGCTACCCTTCGTGCCCGGCCGTCCCGCGCCGTCCGAGCCGCGTCCCCGGCCGGGCGGAGGCCCGGCGGTCCCGCGTCCCGGCCGTTTCGTCACCGCGCGCCCTGCCCGGCGGCGGCCGGCGGGACGCCGTCCCCGGGGACCACGGTGCCGGGGATGCCGATCACGCCCGCGGCGCCCGCCGCCGAGGCGGCCTCGGGCGGCACGGGACGGATCGTCCCGCCGCTCGCCCGCCCGGTGGCGGGGTCGAAGAAGGCCGGGTCCTTGGGCTGCCTCATGTTGAGCGCCTCGGCCTTCCTCGACAGCTGCGCCGGGGACCCGCCGCGGGCGATGTCCTCTTCGAGGGCCTGCCGCTGCTGGTCGAGGCGCTTGTTGTCCTGCTGCAGCCGCGTCAGGGTGAACGCGTCCTCCGCGAGGACGGTGTTGAGCAGCAGCAGGCTCACCAGGGCGCCGCCGAGCAGCCCGACGATGAGCAGCACGAACGGAGCGCGCGGCGGCGACTGCGCCGCCGTCCGCTTCGCGGCCGCCTTGGCGCTGGTCGCCGTGGTCGCGGGCGCCGCCTTGGGCGCGGTCTTGGGAGCGGCCTTAGGAGCGGTCTTGGGCGCGGTCTTGGCCGCGGGCGTGTGCTGCGCGGGCGTGCGCCTGGACGGCGTGCGCTGCGCTGGCGGCTTCTTGGGCGCCTTGGCGGGCGGCCGCCTGGTGGTCGTGGTCATGTCGCCTCCCGGACCCGCTCGGCGGCGCGCATCCGCACCGATCCGGCCCGTGGGTTGGTCGTGGTCTCCTCGTCGGACGGCAGCTCCGCCCCGCGGGTGAGAAGCCGGAATCTCGGCTCGTGCTCGGGCAGCGGGACGGGCAGGTCCGGCGGGGTGGTGTCGGCCGCCTGGGCGGCGAGGACCTGCTTGGTGATGCGGTCCTCCAGGGAGTGGTAGCTGAGGACGGCGACCCGGCCGCCGACCGGGAGCGCGTCGAGTGCGGCGGGCAGGGCCCGGCGCCAGCTGTCGAGTTCTCCGTTCACCTCGATGCGCAGCGCCTGGAAGGTGCGCTTGGCCGGGTTCCCGCCGGTGCGGCGGGTCGCGGCCGGGATCGAGGTGCGCACCAGGTCGGCGAGCCGCCTGGTGGAGTCGAGCGGGGCGCGCTCGCGCTCGCGGACGATCGCGGCGGCGATGCGCTGGGCGAACCGCTCCTCGCCGTACTCGCGCAGGATGCGGGCGAGCTCGGCGGGCGGGTAGCCGTTGACGACCTCGGCGGCGGTGAGGCGCTGGGTGCGGTCCATCCGCATGTCGAGGGGCGCGTCGTAGGAGTAGGCGAAGCCGCGTCCGGCCTCGTCGAGCTGCGGGGAGGAGACGCCGAGGTCGAACAGGACGGCGTCCACCGCGGGGACGCCGAGCCGGCGCAGCACCTCGGGGATCTCGTCGTAGACGGCGTGCTCCAGCGTGACCCGGTCGCCGAACGGGGCGAGCCTGCGCGCCGAGCGCTCCAGCGCGGTGGCGTCGCGGTCGAGGCCGATGAGGCGCAGCCGCGGGACGGCCCGCAGCATCGCCTCGGCGTGGCCGCCCATGCCGAGCGTGGCGTCCAGGTAGACGGGGTCGCGGCCGGTCGCGGCGGCGTCCACGGCGGGGGTGAGGAGTTCCAGGACGCGACCGAGCATGACCGGTACGTGACCGGACTTGGCCGCGTGGTCTCCCACGTCCATGCTCCCACCCCCTGTGGTTGCCACTTCGCTCGCGGACTCCTGTGGCTTCGCCGCCAAGCCCCCCGGCGGCGGCCTCGCCCGGCCAGGTCCCCATCCGCTGCCCTAGAGGAAGAACTCCGCGTGGTTGCGCGGGGGGTCGCCGTCTGGCGCCGGGGAAGCTGCGCCAGCTGGCTCGGAGAGCGGCTGGAGACCTGGCCGAACGTGGGCCATAGCCGGTCATCGGACCGGCGAGTCGTTTCTCAGAGGATCCCTGGCAACACCTCCTCCGAGACGTCGGAGAACGTCTCCTCCTCCTGCTCCAGGTAGGTCTCCCACGCCTGCGCGTCCCAGATCTCGAGTCGCGTGTTGGCGCCGATGACCGTGCAGTCGCGGGTGAGGCCCGCGTACTTGCGGAGCGGCGGCGGTATGGTGACGCGGCCCTGCTTGTCGGGGACCTCGTCGGACGCGCTGGCGAAGAAGACCCGGCTGTAGCCGCGCACGGCCTTCTCGGTGACCGGTGCGGCACGCAGAGCCTCGGTTATCCGCTGGAACTCCGCCATGGGGAAGACGTACAGGCAGCGTTCCTGGCCCTTCGTGATCACCAATCCCCCCGACAGCTCCTCGCGATATTTCGCCGGCAGGAACAGCCGTCCCTTGTCGTCGAGGCGCGGCGAATGGGTGCCGAGGAACAACGGCCCCACCTCCCGCGCCGCATGGGGCGCACCTGCTCCCCACGGCGCCCCACTCTACTCCACTCTTCCCCACCGTCAACAATAAAAACACATTCCAGAGACCGATTCGGCCGACGAATCCGCAGTTCAGAGGGGGTGGTGCGGGGTGGGGGCGCGCGGCGCGCCTCCGCGTGCCGCGACGCCGGAAATGTCGTTCCGGCCGTTCGCTCGTTGAACGTCGCGGGGACGCGAGGGACCGGGTGGGGAGAAGTGGTGCGCCGCCGCCGGTCAGGACGCCGATCCCGTAGAGCACAATGGGCTCGCGTTCACCATGAACATCGCGGCGCGCCGCCCGACGACGTACTGTCGTTTGGGCGGACGCACAGAGCGCCGCACCGGCGCGTGAGAGGACCTGGCTCCGATGAGGGGCCGAACACACCGCGCGGCCGGACGGCTGAGGAGGGTTTGGTGGCAGTAGGAACGCACGGCGAGTCGTTCATGGAGACCGACCCCCCGGCATCCCACCCGGCCCGGCACGGCGCCAGCGAGGCGCCGGGCCCAGGACTCGAGGGCCTCGCGCAGGTCGCGAACAAGATCCGGGACGCCGTGGAGTCGGTGATCGAGGGCAAGCCCTCGGTGGTGCGGCTCGCCCTGACGGTGCTGCTGGCCGAGGGTCACCTGCTGATCGAGGACGTCCCCGGCGTCGGCAAGACGATGCTGGCCAAGGCGCTCGCGCGCTCGGTCGACTGCTCGGTGCGGCGCGTCCAGTTCACGCCCGACCTGCTGCCCAGCGACATCACGGGGGTCAGCGCCTACAACCAGGAGCTGCGCGAGTTCGAGTTCAAGCCCGGCCCGGTGTTCGCCAACATCGTCGTCGGCGACGAGATCAACCGCGCGTCCCCGAAGACGCAGTCCGCGCTGCTGGAGTGCATGGAGGAGCGCCAGGTCACGGTGGACGGCACCACCTACACGCTGGAGCCCCCGTTCATGGTGATCTCCACGCAGAACCCGGTGGAGATGGAGGGCACCTACCCGCTGCCGGAGGCGCAGCGCGACCGGTTCACCGCCCGCATCTCGATGGGCTACCCCGATCCGGCGGCGGAGCTGGAGATGCTGGAGACGCACGGGGAGACGTCCCCGCTCGACCGGCTCACCCCCGTCGCGCACGCGGCCGACGTCCGCGACCTCATCGAGGTGGTGCGCCGCCAGCACGTGTCGGCGGCCGTGCGGCAGTACGCGATCGAGCTGGTCGCCGCGACCCGCGGCCATCCCGAGCTGCGGCTCGGCGCGTCGCCGCGGGCGACGCTGCACCTGGTGCGGGCGGCGCGGGCGTACGCGGCGCTGGACGACCGCGACTACGTCGTCCCCGACGACCTGCAGGACCTCGCGGTGCCCGTCCTCGCGCACCGGCTGCTGCCGACCGCGGAGGCGCAGGTCGACCGGCGCCGTCCCGAGCAGGTCGTGGCGGACCTGGTGAAACGACTGCCGGTGCCGTCCCACGGGAAGTGACCGTTGAGACGCGCGCTTGCCGGCCTCACCACGCGCGGGCGGTCCTTCGTGGCCGCCGGCGCGACCGCGATCGTGTGCGCGTTCGTCCTCGGCGAGCGCGACCTGCTGCGCGCCGGCGTGCTCGTGCTGGCGCTGCCGCTGCTGTGCACGCTCGCGGTGTCGCGGACCCGCTACCGGCTGGCGTGCGCGCGGCGGCTCGACCCGCCGCGGCTGCCGGTCGGCCAGGAGGCGCGCGTCGACCTGCGGCTGGAGAACGTGTCGCGGCTGCCGAGCGGGCTGCTGATGGTGGAGGACCGGGTGCCGTACGCGCTCGGCGGGCGGGCCAGGTTCGTCCTCGACCGGATCGAGTCGCACGGTAAGCGCCAGCTCGGCTACCGCATCCGGTCCGACGTGCGGGGGCGCTTCCGGGTGGGGCCGCTGACCGTCCGGCTCGCCGACCCGTTCGGGATGGTGGAGCTGGTCCGCTCGTTCAGCCTGTCGGACACGCTGACGGTGACGCCGACGATCCACCCGCTGCCGTCGGGGCGGCTGTCCGGGGCGTGGACGGGCGGCGGCGACAGCGTCGCCCGGGCGGTGTCGGCGGCGGGCGAGGACGACGTGACGCCGCGCGAGTACCGGCACGGCGACGACCTGCGCCGCGTCCACTGGCGGTCCACGGCCCGGCACGGCGAGCTGATGGTGCGGCGCGAGGAGCAGCACTTCCAGAGCAGCGGGACGCTGTTCCTCGACACCCGCCGCACCGCGCACTGGGGCGACGGCCCCGGCGGGACGTTCGAGCAGGCCGTGTCGGCGACCGCGTCCATCGGGGTGCACCTGGTCCGGACGGGGATGAACCTGCGGTACGTCACCGACGGGGGCGAGGCGCTCCCGGCCGCGCGGGCCGACGGGACGTTCGAGGGGCTGCTGCTCGACGCGCTGGCCGTGGCCCGCCGGTCCAAGGAGCGTTCGCTGTCGGCGGGCATGGCCGCGCTGCGCGGCCGGGCGGGCGCGACGCGGGAGGGCGACGGGCTGGTCATCGGGGTGTTCGGCGTCCTGTCGGAGGACGAGGCGCGCTCGCTCGCGGCCGTCCGGCGCGGCACCGGGACCTGCGTCGCGGTGCTCGTCCTCGGACGCGCACGCGCCGCCTCGAACGGTACGGCCGCGGCGAGCGGCGACACGGCGGGCACGGCCGCCGAGCCCGCCGCCGCGCTGCTGCGGGCGGGCGGCTGGCGGGTGGTGATCGTCCGGTCGGCGGCGGAGCTGGCCGGAGCGTGGGCGCAGGCCGGGCGGACCGGCGACGACTTCGTCAGGGACGGCTCATGAGACTCCGGATGACGGTCATGGCCGGGCTGGCGACGCTCGCCGGCTCGATCGGCCTCTACCCGCTGTTCGAGTCGGGAGGCTGGTTCTGGGCCGGGGTCGGCGCGGTGCTCGCGGTCGCCGGCGGGGGCGTGCTGGCGCGGCGGCTGCGGCTGCCGGCGCCGGTGAACCTGCTGTTCGGGCTGGCCGGCCTGGTGCTGTACCTGAACCTGGTGTACGCGTCCGGCCAGGCGTGGCTGGGGATCATCCCCTCGCCGGAGTCGGTGGGCCACCTCGGCGACCTGTCCGACAGCGGCTGGCGGGCGGCCAACCGGTACGCGGCGCCGGTCCCGGTGCTGCCGGGGATCGAGCTGATGACCGCCGCCGGGATCGGGCTGGTCGCCGTCCTCGTCGACCTGCTGGCCGTGCGGCTGCGCCGCGCCGCCCCGGCCGGGCTGCCGCTGCTCGCCATGTACAGCGTGCCCGCCGCGGTCCGCGAGGACGGCGTCAGCTGGCTGGCGTTCGGCGTCGGCGCGCTCGGCTTCCTCGCGCTGCTGATGGCCGACGCCCGCGAGCAGGTCGGCGGCTGGGGCCGGACGGTCACCTCGTTCCGGCAGCGGGACGTGCCGCTGGCGGGCGCCGACCCCCGTCCGGACGAGGGGTCCGCCCTGCCCGACGCGGCGGCGCTGGCGGCGTCCGGCCGCCGCATCGCGGCCGGGGCGGTGGCGATCGCGGTGCTGGTCCCGGCGGCCGTGCCGGGGCTGCAGCCGCGCGGCATGTTCGGCCTCGGCGGCGACGGCGGCGGCGGCACGCAGACGGTGACGACGCCCGACCCGCTGGTCAGCCTGAAACGGGAGCTGACGCGGCTGGACGACTCGATCGTCCTCACCTACCGGACGAACGACCCGGAGGCCCCCGACTACCTGCGCCTGTACGCCCTCGACAAGTTCGAGGGCGACCGGTGGACCTACACCCAGCTCGACAGCCATCCCAGCGACCGCCTCGACGAGCGCGACATCCCGTCGCCGCCCGGGCTGTCGGTCGCGTCGTCCCGCGAGGTGACGACCAGGGTCCAGGTGCGTCCCGAGGTCAGGGACATGTCGTTCCTGCCGGTGCCCTACGCCCCGTCCGACGTGTCGATCAGCGGCGACTGGCGGGTGGACGAGCGCTCCCTGATGATCTACTCGCTGCGCGACTCCGCGGACGGGCGCGCCTACACCGTCACGAGCCGCCGCGCGGAGCCGACGATCGGGCAGCTCGCCGCCGCGGGCAACCACCCGGCCGAGATCGTGTCGCGCTACACGGCGGTGCCGAAGAACGTCCCGCGAGAGGTCAGGCAGCTCGCGGAGCAGGTCACGGCCGGGTCGGCGACGGCGCTGTCGCAGGCGGTGCGGCTGCAGCGCTGGTTCACCCTGTCGGGCGGGTTCACCTACGACCTGTCCGCGCCGGCGCCGAAGCACGGCAGCGACCTGGTCGACTTCCTGCTGCACAGCAAGCGCGGCTACTGCGAGCAGTTCGCCGCCTCGATGGCGCTGATGGCCCGGATCCTCGGCATCCCGTCCCGGGTGGCGATGGGCTACACCTCGGGCAGCGAGGTCCGTCCCGGGCAGTGGGTCGTCCGGTCGCGGGACGCGCACGCCTGGCCCGAGCTGTACTTCGACGGGACCGGGTGGGTCCGCTTCGAGCCGACGCCGTCGGGCGCGGGCGGGCAGGGCACCGCCGCCACCCCCGAGTACAGCCTTCCCGAGTCCACCGGCGGCGGCAGCGAGGGGAGCGACAGCGCGCCCGCGCCGGAGACGTCGTCGCCCGCCGACAACCAGGCGCCCGCGCCGCAGCCGTCCGCGCGGGGCCGCAACGACACGGGCGAGACCGGCGGCGCCGCCGCGCAGGACGACGAGGACGGCGGGTTCTCCGCGGCGCCGTGGCTGGCGGGCGCGGTGCTGATCCTGCTTCTCCTGGCCGTTCCGATGGCGCTGCGGACGTTCACCCGGCGGCGCCGCTGGGCGGCCCTGATGTCACCGTCCCTGTCGCCGTCGCGGACCCGGACCCGGACCCGGCCGGGCGCGCCGCCGGGCGCGGCCGTCCGGGCGCCGTCGCCCGATCCCGCGGGCGCCGCGCACGCCGCGTGGCGGGAGATGCGCGCGGACGCGCTCGACCACGGCCTCGAATGGCGGGCGAGCGACTCCCCGCGCGCCACCGCGCGCCGCCTCGGCGAGCTGCTGGAGCTGGACGGCGAGGTCGAGCAGGCGCTCACCCGCATCGCCCGCGCCGAGGAGCTGGCGCGCTACTCCCTGTCCCGCTCCCCCGAGCCGCCGGAGCGGCTCCGCGCGGACGTCCGGACGGTCCGCGACGCGTTCGCCGCGTCCGTGGGCCGCGGGACGCGCTGGCGCGCCAGGCTGCTGCCGCCGTCGACGATGGCGCAGACCCTGACCACGCTCCAGTCGGCCGGGAACCGCGCGCTGGACGCGAAGGCCCGCCTCAACGACCTGCCCGCCCGCCTCCGCCGCAAGTAGCACCCGGGCAAGTACCCCCAGGACGGACACCCCTGGAGACGCGTTCGTCCCGGCCCGCGCGGACACCTGCCCGCGTACGGCCGGGACGTTCAGGAAGGGGTCAGTCGCCTTCGGTCCTGCGGCGCCAGCGCTCTTCCATGCGCTCCATGAAGCCCGCCTTGGCCGGCTTCGACTGCCTCGGCTGCCTCGGCTGCCCGGGCTGCCTGCCGTCGCCGCCGGCCGCGGCCTCGTTCCCGATGCCGGTCATGCGCTTCCAGCTCGTCAGCGCCCAGACGCAGCACACCACCATCAGCAGGAAGCCGGTGACGCTCACCGCGATGGTGACCGTGCCCTCGTTGATCACGAGGCCGGCCATCAGTGCGCCGACGCCGACGACGAACCCGAAGGCCGCCTTGACGATCCGGCGCTTGTAGTGGACCTGTGGGCTGGTCGAGCGAACCGCGTGAGCGAACTTCGGATCCTCGGCGTACAACGCCGATTCGATCTGTTCGAGCATGCGCTGCTCGTGCTCAGAGAGCGGCACGGCACCTCCCAACGACAGCCCCGCGGCGGGGAGTCCGATGCAGGACGCGAACCTCAACGGTGATATGCCCAGAATACGAGCACTGTGCCGCGCACGAAAGCAGACGGCCCCTCAAGGGCCCGGCGCCGGTCACCCCACAGCCTTCTCTCATGGTGTTCCGTCCCTGCCGTCACGTCCGTCGCCGTCCTCGCGCCGGACCAGCGCGGCGGGGCGGACCGCACCGCGGCCGAACCGGTGCGCGACCTGGTCCATGGCTCGCTCGGCCTCACGCCAACCGCGTTCCGGCTCGTCGAAGGCGAGCTGGCGGGGGGCCGCGCCGGCGGGGCCCAGGTTCTCCACCCGGACCCCGACCAACCGGAGTCGTACCCGTTCCAGCCCGGCCCCCTCATAGAGATCACGGGCTGTGACATAGATCACACGAGCGAGATCGGTGGGCTCGGCGAGCGTGCGCGCCCGCGTGATCGTCTTGAAGTTCGCCATCCGTAGTTTGACGCTCACCGTCCGGCCCGCGTTCCCGCTCGCCCGGAGCCGGGCGCCGACCCGCTCGGCCAGCCGCAGCAGCTCGCGGCGGATGATCTCCGGGTCGTCGACGTCGGTGTCGAACGTCTCCTCGGCGCCGATGCTCTTGTCGGGCGTGTGCGGGACGACCTCGCGCGGGTCACGGCCCCAGGCCAGCTCGTGCAGGTGGGCGCCCACCGCGTTGCCCAGCTCGCGCTGCAGCGTGCTCAGCGGCACCTGGGCGAGCTGCCCGACCGTCCGCAGGCCCAGCCGGGTCAGGGTCTGCTCCGTCCGCTCTCCGACGCCCCAGAGGGACGCGACGGGCAGCGGGTGCAGGAAGTCGACCACGCCGTCCGCGGGCACGACGAGCATCCCGTCGGGCTTGCAGCGCGTCGAGGCCAGCTTCGCGATGAACTTGGTGCTCGCGACGCCGACCGAGCAGGTGATGCCCTGCTGGGCGCTGACCTGCTCGCGGATGAGCCGCGCGATCTCGGCGGGACGGCCGAGCCGCCGCCCGGCGCCCGCCACGTCCAGGAACGCCTCGTCCAGCGACAGGCCCTCCACCAGCGGCGTGACGGACCGGAAGATCTCGAACACGGCCCCGGACACGCGCGAGTACTTGCCGTGGCTCACCGGCAGGACGACGGCCCGCGGGCACAGCCGCCGCGCCCGCGTCATCGGCATCGCCGAGTGCACGCCGAACGAGCGGGCCTCGTAGGACGCCGCGGACACGACGCCGCGCGGACCGGCCCCGCCGACGATGACGGGACGTCCCCGCAGCTCGGGCCGCTCCAGCAGCTCGACGCTGACGAAGAAGGCGTCCATGTCGACGTGCAGGATGTGGCAGCCGGTGTCGTCGGCGGGCGGACCGGGCTGCGGCCCCGGCCGGTGCAGCTGCTGCTTGCGGCTCACGGTGTCATTCTGCTGGCTTGTGCCCTCCGGGGGGACGACCCCCCAGACCCCCCGGAGGGGGGACGTGATCGGCCACCAGATGCAGCTGGGTGGCGAGATCCCGCAGGACGGGATGGACGGCCGCGACCGACTCCAGCGCGATCATGGCGTCGGCGGAGCCCGCATCGCCGTCCAGCATGCCGGACGGCACCAGGTCGGCGAAGATCCGGACGCCGTGCAGCTCGGCGACCCGCAGGCCGGAGCCGCGCACCAGCGCCGACAGCGTCTCCCGGGTGAACCGGCGGGGCATGCGGTCGCCCTCGCCCCACCGCCCGGACGTCCCGGTCAGCACCCGGCGGGCGTCGTCGAAGTGCCCGGCCAGCGCGCGATGCAGCGCGGCGGCGATCTGCCCGGCGGCGAGGACGCTGACCGAGCCGCCGCGACGGACCGTCCCGGCCATCGCGGCCATCGCCGCGCCGGGGTCGTCCACGTACTCGAGGACGCTATGGCAGAGGACCAGGTCGGCGGCGTCCGGGCCGAGCAGGTCGGGCAGGTCGACGGCGTCGCCCTGCACCGCGCGGACCGTCACCCCGGACTCGGCGGCGCGGCGCTCCAGCGCGGCGAGCGCGTCGGGGTTGGCGTCGACGACGGTGACCCGGTGCCCGAGCTCGGCGAGCGGCACGGCGAACCCGCCGGTGCCGCCGCCGACGTCCACGACCTCGCTCCGCCCGGCCTCGGGCGCGATGCGGTCGAGCACGGCGCGCAGCGCGTCCCACAAGACCGCACTCCGCACTCGACTGTGTCTCATTGGCATTTCTCTCCTCCTTCGGCCCTGGCGGGCCTCCATCGTCGAGAAACGCGGTGCGATCGCTGCATCGCTCCGTCTCGCCTGG
The DNA here is from genome assembly GCF_004348735.1 of Actinomadura sp. KC06. Classification (GTDB taxonomy): domain Bacteria; phylum Actinomycetota; class Actinomycetes; order Streptosporangiales; family Streptosporangiaceae; genus Spirillospora. The sequence goes on along the minus strand of NZ_SMKT01000005.1, from coordinate 52,745 downwards.
CGGCTCGCTGCGCGATCAGTTTCTTGCTCCGCTCGAAACTGCCTTCGGTCGCGATCGCGACGGTTGGGGTTGCTGCGGGGTTGCGGCGGTGGCTGAGGCCGCTGTGACCTGCGCGGCCAGCCTATAGGGAGAGGGAGGGCTTGAGCTGTTGGAGGCGGGAAAGGAGGCCGTTGACGAAGCGGGGGGACTCGTCGGTGGACAGTTCGGTCGCCAGCCCGACGGCCTCGCTGACCGCGACGCCGTCGGGGACGTCGTCGACCCAGAGCAGCTCGTACGTGCCCATCCGCAGGATGTTGCGGTCGACGACCGGCATCCGCTCCAGCGTCCAGCCGGTCGCGTACGTGGCGATCAGCTCGTCGACGCGTTCGCGGTGCTGCTGGACGCCCTCGATCAGCCGGACGGCGTGCGGGTACTCGGCGAGCTCGTCCTGGTTGGGGCGGCCCCGTGCGGCGAGGACGGCCGTGGGCTCCTCGTCCCGCAGCTCCGCCGCGAAGAGTATGTCGAGTGCGAGTTTGCGTGCCTTGGTGCGTGCGCTCATGCGTGTCTTCCGTGGGGGGCGACCCCCCACACCCCCCGGTTCGCTCCGCTCATCAGGTCAGCCGCGGCCGAGGTACTCGCCGGAGCGGGTGTCGACCTTGACCTTCTCGCCGGTGGTGATGAACAGCGGCACCTGGATCTGCGCGCCGGTCTCCAGGGTGGCGGGCTTGCTGCCGCCGGTGGAGCGGTCGCCCTGCAGGCCGGGCTCGGTCTCGGTGATCTCCAGCACGACGGCGGCGGGCAGCTCGATGTACAGGGGGTTGTCGTCGTTGAACGCGATCACGGCGTTCTGCTCGGAGAGCAGGTAGTTCGCGGCGGTGCCGACGACGGACTCCGGGATGTGCGGCTGGTCGTAGGTCTCGGTGTCCATGAAGACGAAGTCCTCGCCCTCGCGGTAGAGGTACTGCATCTCCCGCTTGTCGACGCTGGCCACGTCCACCTTGGTGCCTGCGTTGAACGTCTTGTCGACCACCTTGCCCGACAGCACGTTCTTGAGCTTGGTGCGGACGAACGCGCCGCCCTTGCCGGGCTTGACGTGCTGGAACTCAAGGACGGTCCACAGCTGGCCGTCGAGTTTCAGCGTCATGCCGTTCTTCAGGTCGTTCGTCGTCGCCACTGCGCTGTTCTCCCGTCGCGGCCCGCGCGCCTAGAGGACGAGCAGGTCCTTGGTGGTTGTCGTGAGGAGCTCCGGGCCGCCGGGGCGGACCACGAGCGTGTCCTCGATGCGGACCCCGCCGCGGCCGGTGAGGTAGACCCCCGGCTCCGCCGTGATCGGAACCCGGTCCATCAGCTTACCGGTCTTGTCGTACCCCATGAGCGGAGCCTCGTGGATCTCCAGGCCGACGCCGTGGCCGAGCCCGTGGCCGAACGCGTCGCCGTGCCCGGCGTCCTTGATGACGTCGCGGGCGGCCGCGTCCACCGCCTTCGTCTCGGCGCCGGGGAGGGCCGCGCCGATCCCGGCCAGCTGCGCGCGGTGGACGAGGTCGTAGACGTCGCGCTGCCAGCCGGCGGGCTCGCCGATCGCGACGGTGCGGGTCATGTCGGCGTGGTAGCCGTCGTACAGGGCTCCGAAGTCCATGGTGACGAGGTCGCCGGGCTGGAGCTCGCGGCCGCCGGGGCGGTGGTGCGGGACGGCGCCGTTCGGCCCGGACGCGACGATCGACTCGAAGGCGGGGCGCTCGGCCCCGGAGTCCACCATCGCGCGTTCGAGCGCGATCGCGACGGCCCGCTCGGTGACGCCGGCGCGGATCTCGGGGAGGACGGCCGCGAACGCGCGGTCGGTGATGGCGCACGCCTCCCGCAGCAGCGCGATCTCCTCCTCGTCCTTGACCATGCGGAGCTCCTCGACCGGGTGCCCGAGCGGCGTGAGCTCGACCTCGGCCTTCTCGGCGAGGGTGGCGTGGTGCTCGACGGTGAGGTCGTGGGCCTCGAAGCCGAGGCGGCGGTGGCCGTCCGCGGCGGCGCGGGCGGTCAGCGCCTCCGACACGAGCCTGTCGACGACGATGGGCAGCTCCGGGCAGACCCGCTCGGCCGTCCCGGCGTACCTGGCGTCGGTGGCGAGCACGGCCGGGCCCTCGGCCGGGACGAGCAGCGCGGCCCGCGAGCTGTCGAGGCCGGTCAGGTAGCGGACGTTGACGAGCCGGGTCACCAGCACGGCGTCGGCGTCGCGTGCGGCGACGAGCGCGGCCAGCCGGCGGCGGCGCGCGGTGTGCGTCTCCCCCATGGTCAGACTCTAGATCACCGTCCGGGCGGGTGGGGAGGCCGTCTCCGCGGGATCACAAAACATGAACAACCCTCGACTTTTGCGGCGGGGCGGTCTAGCGTGATCCGCGGTGTGAGCCACCCGGTGGGCGGCGTGCCGGGGCGCCTGCGGCACGCCGCCCGATCACCGGCGCGCCGTGCCCGTTCAGAGGCCGGCGGCCATCTCCTTGACCTTCTCGATCAGCGCGAGCCGGCTCTTGTGGTCGCCCGCGATCGGCGACACGTTCAGCGTCGTGACCCCGGACTCCCGCATCGCGGCGAGCCGCTCCCGGACGTGGCCCTCGGGCCCGATCAGCGACATCTTCTCCAGCAGCTCGTGCGGGACCTTGGCGGCGGCCTCGTCCTTCTTGCCGGCGAGGTAGAGGTCCTGGATCTCGTCGGCCTCCCGCTCGAAGCCGTAGCGGCGGGCCAGGTCGTTGTAGAAGTTCCTGCCCTTGGCGCCCATGCCGCCGATGTAGAGCGCGGCCATCGGGCGTCCGAACTCCAGGAAGCCCTGGACGTCGTCGCCGATGGCGAGCGCGGCCTGCCCGACGACGTCCAGCTCCCCGAGGGCCGGGTCGCGGCGGGCCTTCCCGGCGGCGAGCGGCCCGCCCCAGACGTCCTTGGCCTTCTCCGGCATGTAGAAGATCGGCTCCCAGCCGTTGGCGATCTCGGCGGTCAGCTCGACGTTCTTGGGGCCGATCGCGGCGACGACGATCGGGATGTCGGCGCGCACGGGACGGTTGATGAGCTTCAGCGGCTTGCCCAGCCCGGTGCCCTGGTCGGCGGGCAGCGGCACCGTGTAGTGCTTGCCGCCGTGCTCCAGCCGCTCGCGCCGCCACACCTTCCGGCAGATCTCGATGATCTCGCGGGTGCGGCCGAGCGGCGCGGTGTAGGGGACGCCGTGGAAGCCCTCGATGACCTGCGGCCCGGACGCGCCGATGCCGAGCGTGAACCGGCCCTCCGAGACGAAGTCGAGGCCCGCGGCGGTCATCGCCGTCAGCGTCGGCGTCCGGGTGTAGATCTGCATGATCCCGGACGCGATCTCCAGCCGCTCGGTCTTGGCGGCGATGTAGCCGAGCTGGCTCACCGCGTCGAAGCTGTAGGCCTCCGCGACGAACACGACGTCGAGGCCGGCCTTCTCGTAGTCGGCCAGTTCATCGACGGTCTGCCGGAAACCGGCGTCGGAGTAGCTGATCGACATCCCGATGCGCATCGGCGTTCCCTCCATGAACCGAATCTGATTCCAGTCGACCGTAACCTACGCGCGGCCGAGCGAACGCGCCGGGGCCGCCGGGGCGCTGAAGGACGGACGCGGAGGTCAGCCCAGGGCGGGGCCGTTCAGGGCATCCAGCGCCGTCCGGTACATGCCGGTGCGGATCTTCGCCACGATCCGGCCGTCCTTGCCCGCCAGGGACGCGGCCAGCTCGACGGCGGCGGGCAGGACCTCGTCCTCGGCGGCGGCGCGCCGGACGATCCCCGCCGCCAGCGCCTCCTCCGCCGTGTACCGGCGGCCGGTGATCATCGCCTCGTGCGCGACGGTCTTCGGCAGGCGCGACCGGATCAGCGCGTCCATGCCCGGCGTGAAGCTCATCCCGAGATCGACCTCGGGCAGGCAGAAGTAGCCCCGGCCGGTCCGCATGACGGCGAAGTCGTGCGCGAGCGCGAGCATCGCGCCGCCCGCGAACGCGTGCCCGTTGAGCGCCGCGACGGTGGGCATCGGCAGCGACAGGATCCGCGCGTAGAGGCCGTGCACCCGGCGCAGGTAGTCCTCGAACCGGTCCGGGTGGGCGCCGAGCCAGTCGAGGTCGAGGCCGTTGGAGTAGAACTTGCCGGTGCCCACGGTGACGAGGGCGCCCGGCCCCTCGTTCTTCTCCACCGTGCCGAGCGCGTCCTCGGCGGCGTCGAGGAACTCGGGTCCGAAGCGGTTCTCGCCGGCGTCGAACCGCAGGACGTACACGTCTCCGTCGCGCTGGAGATCGATCACGAGGGTCTCCTTCATCCGTGCCCGAGACGACCTTACTCGCGAGTAGCGGGCGGGAAGACCATGCAGGTCGTGGTCCCGTGCGCGACGAGCTTGCCGTCCTCGTTGCGGACGCGCCCCTCGGCGGTGGCGAGCTTGCGCCCGACATGGACGGTCGTGCCCTCGCACACCAGCCGGCCGCCCTCCAGCGGCACCGGCCGGACGAAGTTCACGCTCAGCTCCAGCGTCGTGTAACCGGCGCCGTCCGGCAGCGCGGTGTGCACGGCGCAGCCCATCGCCGAGTCGAGCAGCGTGGACAGGATGCCGCCGTGGACGATGCCCAGCGGATTGCTGAAGTCGGTGCGCGGCGTGAGGGCGAACACCACCCGTCCGGGCTCCAGGGACTCGGCCGTCATGCCGAGCAGGGCGCCGATGCCGTACCCCTTCTCCATGCCCATGTCGAGCAGGTCCCTCAGCTGCTCGAGGCCGGCCGTGGTCTCCATGCCCCGCACCCCCTCCGGTCGGTATGACGTCCGTCATAGGCAACCATTCCTATGACGGACGTCATGGTCAATGCGAAGTGCCTATGATGAATGTCATAATCGAGTCATGGGGACCGACAGCCGGGAACGCATGGTGCGCAGCGCCGCCTTCCTCTTCCGCGAGCGCGGATACAGCGGCACCGGGTTCCGCGACGTCATCGCGCACAGCGGCGCGCCGCGCGGGTCGATCTACCACCACTTCCCCGACGGCAAGGCGCAGCTCGCCGAGGAGGCCGTCCGCTACGCCGGCGACTACCTCAACGCCGGGATCCTCGCCGCCACCGAGGGCGGGGACGCCGCGTCCGCCGTGGACGCGTTCACCGGCTGGTGGCGGCAGGTCCTGATCAAGAGCGAGTTCCGCGCCGGGTGCCCCATCGTCGCCGTCACCGTGGAGAGCCACGACGACGCCCCGCAGCTCGCCGCGGCCGCGGCGGCGGCGTTCGACCGCTGGCGCGACACCCTCGCCACGGGGCTCGGCAACGCCGGCGTCCCCGACGACCGCGCCGCCCGCCTGGCCCGCCTGATCCTCGCCGCCGTCGAGGGCGCCACGATCCTCTGCCGCGCCCACCGCGACGTCGCCCCGCTGGACGACGTCGTCACCGAGCTCAAGGACCTGACCCGCCAGGCCGTCCGGGAGACCTAGCCCTTTCCGGACTTCTCGTTGATCAGGTCGGCGATGGCCTGGAGGGCGAGGACGTACGACATCGCGCCGAATCCGGCGATCGTGCCGGTGGCGACGCCCGCGACGACCGACGTGTGGCGGAACTCCTCGCGCGCGGCCGGGTTGCTGATGTGGACCTCGACGAGCGGCGCGGTGCGCTGGGCGAGGGCGTCCCGCAGCGAGTACGAGTAATGCGTGAACGCGGCCGGGTTCACCACCAGGGGCACGCGCCCGTCGGCGGCCTCGTGGACCCAGCGCAGCATCTCGGCCTCGTCGTCGGTCTGCCGGACCTCGACGTCCAGGTCCAGGCGGCGGCCGGTGTCGCGGCAGAGGGCGGCGATGTCGTCGAGGGTCGTCGTCCCGTACACGTCGGGTTCGCGGACGCCGAGCCGCCGCAGGTTCGGCCCGTTCAGGACGAGCACGCGGGTCGTCATCGGGAGACCTCACGGTAGGCGGCGGCGAGCAGCTCCTCGTCCGGCCCTTCGAGTCGGCCGGGCTCCGCGACGCCGTCCAGGACGACGAACCGCAGCGTCGAGCCGCGCGACTTCTTGTCGATGGTCATCGTGGCGCGCAGCCCCGCCCAGTCGGCGGCGTAGGACACGGGCAGGCCGACGGACGTGAGGATGTCCCGGTGCCGCTGGACGACCCCGGCGGGCAGCCGTCCGGCGAGACGGGCCAGCTCGGCCGCGTACACCATGCCGATGGCGACGGCGTGGCCGTGCCGGAAGCGGTAGTCCTCGGCCTTCTCGATGGCGTGCGCGAGCGTGTGGCCGTAGTTCAGGATCTCCCGGAGGCCGCTCTCCTTCAGGTCGGCGGACACCACGTCCGCCTTCACCTGGACGGCGCGTTCGACCAGCTCGCGGGTGTGCGGGCCGTCCGGGGACGCGGCGCCCGCCGGGTCGTCCTCGACCAGCTCCAGGATCTTCGGGTCGGCGATGAAACCGGCCTTGATGATCTCGGCGAGGCCGCTGATGTAGTCCTCGCGCGGCATCGTGACCAGCGTGGCCAGCTCGCACAGCACGCCGGCGGGCGGGTGGAACGCGCCGACGAGGTTCTTGCCCTCGGGGATGTTGATGCCGGTCTTGCCGCCGACGGCCGCGTCGACCATGCCGAGCAGCGTCGTCGGGACGAGCACGGCCGGGACGCCGCGCAGCCACGACGCCGCCGCGAACCCGGCGAGGTCGGTGGTCGCGCCGCCGCCGACGCCGACGACGGCGTCCGTCCGGGTCATGCCGTGCCGGGCGAACGCCGACCACAGCCCGGCGAGGACGCCGGTCTCCTTGGCCGCCTCCCCGTCCGGGACCGGCAGCGCGTGCACCGTGTACCCGGCCTGCTCCAGCGCGCCGCACACCGGGCGGGCGATCTCCGGCAGGCCCTCGGCGTGGACGACGGCGACCGTCCGCGCGCGCTCGCCGACCATGCGGGGCAGCTCGCCGAGGACTCCCGTCCCGATGACCACGTCGTACGGGTCGGGGCCGCCCACGTGCACTCGCGACTGCGTCACGCCGCGCCTTCCAGTGCCTTCGCGATCTCCTCGACGATCTCGGCCGGGTCGCGGCCGTCGGTGTCGACCTCGATCGTGCCGAGCCGCTCGTAGATCGGCAGGCGCTCCTCCAGCAGCTTGCGCATCTGGCTGCGCGGGTTCAGGACGAGCAGCGGCCGCGCCGACGCCAGCCCCACCCGCTTGATCGCCTCGGACAGCCCGACCCGCAGGTACACGACGGCGTGCCCGTCGAGCAGCTCCTGCGTCTCCGCCGCCAGGACGGCGCCGCCGCCGAGCGCGACGACGCCCTCGTGCTCGGCCAGCGCCGCCGCGACGGCCGAGCGCTCCAGCTCGCGAAAGCGCTCCTCGCCGTCGTCGATGAAGATCTCGCCGATCGGCTTGCCCGCCGCGGACTCGACGTCGGCGTCGGTGTCGCGCAGCGGCACGCCGAGCCGGTCCGCGAGCGCGGCGCCGATCGTGGTCTTGCCCGACCCGGGCGGGCCGATGATGACTGCCTTCGGTCGCATGGTCAGCGGATCCAGTTCACTTGATCGTCAGCGAGGACAGGTATCCCCGCAGGTTGCGGGCGGTCTCCTCGGCGGAGTCGCCGCCGAACTTCTCCAGGGCCGCGTCCGCCAGGACGAGCGCGGCCATCGCCTCCGCGACGACGCCGGCGGCGGGCACGGCGGTGACGTCGCTGCGCTGGTTGATCGCCTTGGCGGGCTCGCCGGTCTTCACGTCGATGGTGTCCAGCCGCCGCGGGACGGTCGAGATCGGCTTCATCGCGGCCCGGACGCGCAGCGCCTCGCCGGTCGTCATGCCGCCCTCGACGCCGCCGGCCCGGTTCGTCCGGCGGCGGACGCCCTCGGGCGTGCCGTCGATCTCGTCGTGCGCCCGGGACCCGGGGCGGCGCGCGGTGGTGAAGCCGTCGCCGAGCTCCACGCCCTTGATCGCCTGGATGCCCATCAGCGCCCCGGCGAGCCGCGCGTCGAGCCGCCGGTCCCAGTGGACGTGGCTGCCGAGGCCGGGCGGCAGCCCGTAGGCGATGACCTCGACGACGCCGCCGAGGGTGTCCCCGGCCCGCTTCATCTCGTCGATGTGCGCGACCATCGCGGCGGACGCGTCCGCGTCGAAGCAGCGCACCGGGCTCTCGTCCACGCGGGCGAGGTCGCCGGGCTCGGGCAGGACGCCGTCGGGTGCCTCGACCTCGCCGAGCGCGATCACGTGGCTGAGGACGTCCACGCCGAGGGCCTGCTTGAGGAACGCCTTGGCGACCGTGCCGAGCGCGACCCGCGCCGCCGTCTCCCGCGCGCTCGCCCGCTCCAGGACGGGCCGCGCGTCGTCGAAGCCGTACTTCTGCATGCCGACGAGGTCGGCGTGGCCTGGCCGCGGCTGCGACAGCGGAGCGTTGCGCGCCTGCGCCTCCAGGACGGCGGCGTCCACGGGGTCGGCCGACATGACCGTCTCCCACTTGGGCCACTCGGTGTTGCCGACCTCGATCGCGACCGGGCCGCCCTGCGTCGTCCCGTGCCGGACGCCGCCGACGATCGTCACCTGGTCCTGCTCGAACTTCATCCGGGCGCCCCGCCCGTGGCCGAGCCGCCGGCGGCGCAGCTCCTCGGCGATGTCCGCCGAGGTCACGCGCACACCGGCCGGCAGCCCCTCCACGATCGCGGTCAGGGCCGGGCCATGGGACTCCCCCGCGGTCAACCAGCGCAGCATGCCCTGATCCTATTGAGTCCGCGGCGCCCTCCGTGACGGCGGCCGCCATCTGGGAGGCTCGTCGCGGAAGGCGGGAGGGCGATGAGAGAGCAGTTGCTGGAGCAGGCCCGGGCGTGCGCCGAGCTGGGGTCCCCGATGTACGCGGAGCTGCTGACGCGGGCCGCGGACGAGGCGGCGGACCTCGTCGGGGACGTGCTCGGCGCGCGGACGGAGGCCGGCTTCGTCATCGGGATGCTGGGGACGGTGCACCGGCTCGTCCTGGAGGGGCGCGTGCCGGACCTCGCCGCCCACTACCCGACCGCGGGCGGGACCGCGGACCCGCTGGACGCCTGGCCGGCGTTCCGGAAGGTCCTGGTCGCGCACGGGGCGGAGATCCGCGCGGGGCTCGCCGACCCGCCGCAGACCAACGAGGTCGGGCGGGCGTCCCCGCTGGTCGGCGGGCTGCTCACGGCCGCCGCGGCGCACGGCCTGCCGGTCAGGCTGCTGGAGATCGGCGCGAGCGCGGGCCTCAACCTGCGCGCCGATCACTTCCGGATCCTGCACGAGCACGGCGGCTACGGGCCCGAATCGCCGGTGGTGCTGCCGGACGCCTGGCACGGCGCCCTCCCGCCGAACGTTCCGCTCACCGTCGCGGAACGCCTCGGCTGCGACCCGGCGCCGCTGGACCCGGCCTCGCCTGAGGCGCGGCTGCGGCTGCTGTCGTACGTGTGGCCCGACCAGACGGCGCGGGTCGAGCGGCTGCGGGCCGCGTTCGAGGTGGCCGCGCGGGTCCCGGCGAGGGTGGTACGGGCGGGCGCCGCCGAGTTCCTGGACGGCCTCGCCCCGAAGCCGGGCGCCGCGACGGTCGTGTGGCACTCGTCGATGCAGCCGTACATGTCCGCGGACGAGGCGGCGCGCGTCATCCGGCACGTTGAGAACGCCGGCGCGGCCGCCACCGAGGACGCGCCCGTCGCCTACCTGACGTTCGAGGCCCGCGACGCCTCCCGCCTCGACTCCGTCCAGGTCGTGACCCTGCGGACATGGCCGGACGGGAACCGCAGGATCCTCGGCGAAGGCCCCTCGCACGGCCTACCGATCACCTGGTTCTAGGCGACCGTCAGGGTCGCGTGCCGACGGGGTTTCAGGCGCGGCGGGTGACGCTCAGTTCGACGCCGCCGACGATGTGGCCGCGGAGGAGTCCGGCGAGGCGGTCGGAGACCCGCTGCACGGTGCGGCGCTCGTCGTGGCCTTCGACGACGGCGAACCGGACGGCCAGCTCCGTCGACTCGCCCTCGGTGACGCGGACGCCGCTGACGGACTGGTCGGAGCCGAACGCGGCCTCGACGGCGGCGAGGACGTCCGGGTCCTCGTGCGGGGGCGGGACGGGACGGCCCTCGGCGAGCAGGTGCAGGCGCAGGCCGTCCACGGCGAACGGGACGGGGCCCGCGACGTCCACGACCAGGGCGTCGGCGCCCTCGTCCAGGGCGGCGCGGCACGCGTCGCCCGCGCGGATCGGCACGGGGCGGGCGTCGTGCCGCCACGCCTGCATCGTCTCGGTGCAGGTGAAGCCGAGCACGCCGCGCCGGCCGTCGTCGCCGATCAGCGTCGGGAGCGCCATGTCGCTCGACTTCTCCCGGCGGAGCTCGCCGGGCTCGACGTCCTCCTCCTCGGTGAGGACGGCGACGATCGGCACCAGCAGCCGCACGCCCTGCAGCCGCCGCAGCACCACGTGCGCGCCGAGGCGGCCGGCGGCGTACCCGGCGAGCGCCTCGCAGAGCCGCGGGTCGGCGCCGCCGTCGTCCTCCGGGAACTGCGGTTCGGGAATGGTCAGTCCGGACACGGCAGGAAGGCTATATCCTCCGGCGACTGCGGTGGGTGTCGAATCGGATACTCTCCGTTTCGCTTTCGTCAGCCGAGGTCGGCGATCGCGGCGACGGTGCCGCCGCCGGACGGCCCCTGATGCACGGCCGCGACGGACACGAACACCGCCGGATCGCCCGTGACGGACGCCGCGACCCCGCCGACGCACGCCTTGATCTGCCGGTGCCAGTGCACGTCGGAGTCGTCCAGCATGATGTTGCGGCGGCCCCGGACCGAGCCGGACGGGTCGGCCTCGCACTTGATGAACACGTTGACGAGCCGCTCCCCCAGGTCGGACGTGCGAGGGCGGTCGGGCAGGTCGAGGCCGGCCGAGGCGATGGCGGCCCAGATGCCGTCGGCGTCGAGGGCGTCCTTCATCACGCCGTGCCCGGCGCGGTAGCGGCCGCCGATGCCGCGGACGTTGCCGACCACGACGATCTGCGCCCGGTCGAGCTCCACGCCCGACGAGCAGGACGCGACGGACGAGTACAGCGACAGGTCCTTGTGGATCTGCGCGGCGGACGGCGGCTCGATCTCGCCGAGCGCGACGGCGATGCCGAGCGCGGTGGTGGAGTTGGAGATGTCCATCGACTTGAGGGTGTCCTCGGTGACGACGTCGCGTCCGCGCGCCTTGGCGTCGTTGATGGTGTCGAGCGTCAGCAGCGGCGTCTTCGTCTGGACGTAGTGCACGTCGGCCGGGTCGTCGATCCCGGCGGTCTTCATGGCCTCGCGGACGCCCGCGGCGACGGTCTCGACCATCGCGGGACGGCCGATGTCCTCGGGCCGGATGATCTCGCTCATCGCGACGCCGACGGACAGGCGCGGCTCGTCCGTCCGCGGCGCGGTCGCGGGGTCGACGGTGGCGAACACGGTGGCGTGCGGGCTGAGGACGCCGTCGGTGCCGCCCGACCACACCAGCGGGACGCGTCCGACCTCGTCCGGGGGGCGCGTGCCCTTGGCGATCAGCACCTCGCGGAACGCCCGGTCGGCGAGCAGCCGCGTGTAGTCGTTCACGCCGCCGTTGCCCTCGGTCTTGCCGACGACGGCGAGGACGCGGTCGGCGTCCAGGACGCCGTCGTCGATCAGCCGGGCCAGCCCGGACGCGTCGGTCACGCTCTCGATGGGGATCTTGCGGACTTCGATCGGATCGGGCACGTCATCGCTCCTCAGCTGCTCTGTTCGACTCTCTCTACCCCGGGTCACGCCTCGATGATCGTCCCGGCCTCGCCGCGCGTCGCCGCGCCGAGCCGGGCCAGCGACGCGATCGCCGCGCGCCGCCCGCCGGCCGCGACGAACCGCCGCACCGCCTCCACCTTCGGGCCCATGCTGCCGCCGGCGAAGTGCCCGGCGGCGGCCAGCTCCGCCAGCTCGGCGGGGGTCGTGCGGCGCAGCGGGCGGGCCGCCGGCGTCCCGAACCCGGCCATCGCGTACTCGACGTCGGTCGCGATGACCAGGGTGGACGCGCCGAGCCGCCGCGCCAGCAGTTGCGCCGCGAGGTCCTTGTCGACGACGGCCTCGACGCCGCGCAGCGTCCCGTCCACGCGGGCGACGGGCACTCCCCCGCCGCCCGCCGCGACGACGACGTGCCCGGCGTCCAGCAGCGCCGCCGCAGCGCCGGCGTCCAGGATCTCCAGCGGCTCCGGCGACGCGACGACCCGGCGCCAGCCCCGTTCGCCGAATTGCCGCCACACCTCGCCGCGTGCCATGGCCCGGCGCGCGTCCGCCTCCGGGAAGTAGCGGCCGATCGGCTTGGCGGGGGCGGCGAAGCCGGGGTCGGACGCGTCCACGAGCGTCCGCGTCACGACCGTGGACACCGGACGCGCCGCGCCCCGCCCGGCCAGCGCCCGCTCCAGCGCGTTCATGATCATCACGCCGACGGTGGCCTGGGTCTGCGCGCCGCACCAGTCCAGCGGGACGGGCGGCACCACGCCCGCGGCCAGCCGGTTCTTGATCAGCAGGTTGCCGACCTGCGGCCCGTTCCCGTGCGTGAGCGCGACCCGCGCGCCCGCCGCGACCAGGTCCGCCACCGGGCCCATCGCCGCCTCGATCGCGGCCGCCTGCGCGTCCGGCGCGGCGCTGCCGTCCGGCGCGGTCATGGCGTTGCCGCCGAGCGCGATCAGGACCCGCTCACCGTCGAGCGCGCCCCCGCCGTTCCAGCTCACAGGCCGAACGCTAGCCCTGCCGGGCGTCCCGCTCATGGGCGAATTCCGCCCAACGGCCGCCGCTTCTTCGGCAATCCGCGCCGATCAGCGGAGGCGGGCGAGCCGTTCCACGGCCTCGTCGATGACCTCGTCCTTCTTGCAGAACGCGAAGCGGACGAAGTGCGCGCCCGCCGCGGCGTCGTCGTAGAACACCTGCGTCGGGATCGCGACGACGCCCGCCTTCTCCGGCAGCGCCCGGGCCAGGGCCATGCCGTCGGTGAAGCCCAGCGGCCGGATGTCGGCCTGGACGAAGTAGGTTCCCTGCGGCCGGTACGTGCTGAACCCGGCGGCCTCCAGGCCGGTGATGAGCCGGTCGCGCTTGGCCTGCAGCGACTTGCGCAGCTCCTCGACCCAGGGGATCTCGTTGGCCAGCGCGTACGCGGCGGCGCGCTGGTAGGGGGCGCTGACCGCGTAGGTGAGGAACTGCTTCACCGTCTGGACGGCCCGGACGTACGGCGCGGGCGCGGTCACCCAGCCGGTCTTCCAGCCGGTGACGGAGAACGACTTGCCGGCGGACGACACCGCCACCGTCCGCTCGCGCATGCCGTCCAGGGTGGCGAGGGGGATGTGCTCGGCGTCGTCGAAGGTCAGGTACTCGTACACCTCGTCGGTGATCGCGACGAGGTCGTGCTCGCGGCAGACGCCGGCGATGGCCTCCAGCTCGGCGCGCGTGAACACGGTCCCGGCCGGGTTGTGCGGCGAGTTCACCAGGATCGCCTTGGTGCGGGGGCCGACCGCGGCGCGCAGCTCGTCGGGGTCGAACGTGAAGCGCCCCTCCACCGGACGGAGCGTGACGGGCCTGCGCACCGCCCCGGCGAGCGCGATCACGGCGGCGTAGGAGTCGTAGTAGGGCTCGAAAACGATGACCTCGTCGCCGGGACCGGCCAGTGCCAGCACCGATGCCGCGATGCCTTCGGTGGCGCCCACGGTGACGAACACCTCGGTCGCCGGGTCGTACGACAGCCCGTACCGCGCGAGCCGCTGCGCCGACACCGCCTCACGGAGTCGCGGCAGGCCCGGGCCGGGCGGGTACTGGTTCGCGCCGGTCCGGATCGCCTCGACGGCCGCGTCCAGGACGGCCTCCGGGCCCTCCTCGTCCGGGAAGCCCTGGCCGAGGTTGATGGCGCCGGTCCGGACGGCGAGGGCCGACATCTCGGCGAAGATCGTCTCGCCGAATCCCTGCATCCGCGCTACGAGAGGCTCGCTCACGCCGACCAGACTAACGGGCGTCAGATCCAGCCCATGTCGCGTGCGGCGCGGACGGCGGCGAGGCGGTTGGATTCGCCCAGTTTGGTCATGGCGGTGGAGAGGTAGTTGCGGACGGTTCCCTCGGACAGGTGCAGCTGGGACGCGATGCGGGCGGTCTCGGCGCCGGTGCCGGTGAGGCGGAGGACCTCGCGTTCGCGGTCGGTGAGGGGGTTGTCGCCCGCGGCCATCGCGCTGGCGGCGAGCTCGGCGTCCAAGTAGCGGCCGCCGCCGTGGATCTTGCGGATGGCGGCGGCGAGCTCCTGGGTGGGGGCGTCCTTGGCGACGAAGCCGCGGACGCCGGCGGCCATCGCGCGGCGCAGGTAGCCGGGGCGGCCGAAGCTCGTCAGGATGCAGATCGAGCAGCGGGCGCCGGTCGCGGTGAGCTGCTCGGCGACGGTGAGGCCGTCCGCGCCGGGCATCTCGATGTCGAGGACGGCGACGTCCGGGGCGTGCTCGGCGACCGCGGCGGCGACCTCGTCCCCCCGGCCGACCTCGGCGACGACCTCCAGGTCGGGCTCCAGGCCGAGCAGCGCGGCGACGGCGCCGCGGATGAGGTGCTCGTCGTCGGCGAGCAGGACGCGGATCACGCCGTCCTCCCGGTGACCGCGCCGGTGCGGGCGCCGTCCTCGCCGGGGGCGGGGAGCGGGACGGCGGCGCGCAGGAGGAAGCCGTCGCGGCCGTGGCGGCCTGAGGTGATCTCGCCGCCGACGACGGCGACGCGCTCGGCGAGCCCGGTGAGGCCGGATCCGCTCCCGTCGTCCCGCCCGGCGGCCGGGCCGCGGACGCCGTCGTTGCGCATCTCCAGCACCACGGACCCGTCGTAGGCGGTCAGCGCGACCGCGCAGCGCCGGGCCTCGCTGTGCTTGATCACGTTGGTGGCGCCCTCCCGGATGACCCAGGCCAGCACCGAGCGGACCTCGGACGGCAGCGTGTCCGGCGGGTCGCCGATCTCGCAGCGGATCCCGGCGGCCTCCAGCACGACCCGGGCCCCGGCCAGCTCGGTGTCCAGCTCGACGGCGCGGTACCCGCTGACGGCGGACCGCACCTCGCGCAGCGCCTCCCGCGCGGTGCGCCGGACGTCGGCCATCTCGGCGCCCGCGCGGTCGGGGTCGGTGCCCGCCATCCGCATCGCCAGCTCGCTCTTCACCGCGATGAGGGAGAGGCTGTGGCCGAGGAGGTCGTGCAGGTCGCGGGAGAAGCGGAGCCGCTCCTCGGTGACCGCGAGCCGCGCGAGGGCGTCGCGGGCGGCGTGGGTCTCCCGGTGCATCTCCCACATGCGGCGCTGGTACCGGTTGAGGAACACGGTGACGCCGCAGCCGACGACGTAGATCCCGAACATGAGCGGAAGGAGCCCGTACCAGGGAAGGGCTCCGTCCGGGGCGAGACGCTGCGCGGCGACCGTGGTGAGGACCGAGCAGAACGCCGCGACGGCGACGCACAGTGCGGCCATCTGCCTGCGGCTGAGCGGTGACAGCACCACCGCGGACACCCAGAAGGCCGGGATGACGTTGAACAGCGGGCCGGTCAGGATCATCACGCTCAGCGCGGCCGCCAGCGCGCCGCTGAGCACGACGTCGCGGCGCGACGCCCTGCCCGCCAGGCCGGTCTTGACGAGCCGCGCGTAGTACCAGGTGAGCAGGGCCAGTCCCACGAGGACCAGGACGGCGAGGGGGGCGCCGACGTGGCCGTCGGTGTAGGCGATGCTCAGCCCGGCGAGGCTCGGCCCAAGGAAGCCGACGGCGGCGCACAGGAACGAGCGGTAGGTGATCCGCCGGTAGCGTTCGAGCCTGCGGGTGTCGCGCGCTTCGAGGTCCGCCGTGGTCGCGACCGTCATGTCCCGCCTCCTTCCCGTCCCGCACTGTAATCGGCTCCGCGCGGCCGATCAGGCATGCCGGGGCTCCCAGCGGAACCAGCGGGCCGCGAGCATCCGGCCGAGCACTCCCCAGAGGGCGAGGACGGCGAACGACGGCAGGCATGTCCGCCAGCCCTCCAGGATCCCGACGGGCGGGTGCGCGGAGTGGGCGTGGAAGTCCTGCCCGAAGTACCCGGTCCTGGTGATCTCCACGACGGGGCTGAGCGGGGTGAGGCGGCTGATCTGGGCGAGCCATCCCGGCAGGTCGTCCAGCGGGAACATGACCCCGGCGCCGAGCATGCAGCCGAACGTGATCGGCAGGACGATGAGCTGCGCCAGCTCGGCGCTCGGGCTGACGCCGGAGAGCGCGAACGCCAGCGCCGCGAAGACGGCGACGCCGCCCGCGAGGCCCGCCAGGACGAGCACCGGGTCGGCTGGGAACCGGCCGCCGAGAGCGACGCCGAGCACGACGAGCAGCGCCAGCACCTGGACGGCGTACATCGCGGTCGCGGTGAGGACGCTGCCGCCGGTGATCTCCGCGTCCGACAGGGCGGTGCCGCGGAGCCGTTTGAGGGTGAGGTCCTCGCGGCGGGCGGTGAACACGGTGACGAGGTTCATGTGGACGGCGAACACGAGGAAGAAGGCGAGGTGGCCGGTGCCCTGCAGGAGCGCGCCGTCCACGCCGTCCATGTCGACGCCCTTCATCGGGACGAGCATCCCCGCGAACACCACCGGCATGCCGAAGACCGTGAACAGGGACGTCTTGTTGCGCCACAGAAGGGTGAGGTCCAGGTGTGAGACGCGGAGCATCGCGGTGAGGTTCATCGGGAGGCTCCCTCGGCGGCGGTGCGGAGGAAGACGTCTTCGAGCGACGCGCTGCGGGCTTCCAGGCCGTCCAGCCGGACGCGTTCCTCGTCGGCCCAGCGCAGCAGGTCGTACAGGCCCGCCTGGAGCCCGGGGCCCGTGACGGTGTACGAGGCGACGGTGCGGCCGCCGTCGACGGTGATGTCGGCGCGGGCGCCGCGCAGGGCGGGGAGTTCGGCGACCCGGACGCGGTCGGGCATCTGGAAGCTGATGCGGTCGCCGTGCCCGGCGACGACGTCGGCGACCGTCCCGGACGTCTCGATCCGGCCGCGGTGCAGGATGGCGAGCCGGTCGGCGAGCTGCTCGGCCTCCTCCAGGTAGTGGGTGGTCAGCAGGACGGTGGCGCCGCCCGCGACGACGTCCCGGACGATCTTCCAGGTGGTGTGCCGGGCCTCGGGGTCCATGCCGGTCGTGGGCTCGTCGAGGAACAGCACGGCGGGACGGCCGAGCAGCGCGAGCGCGAGGTCGAGGCGCCGTTTCTGGCCGCCGGACAGCTGCCGCACCCGCACGTCCGCCTTCTCGGTGAGGCCGGCGAGGGCGATGGCCTCGTCGCGGTCGCGGGGCTCCGGGGTGAAGCCGCGCCAGTGATCGACGGTCTCGGCGACGGTGAGGTCGGCGAAGAAGCCGCCCTCCTGCAGCATGATGCCGATCCGGGGGCGGACGGCGCGACGCTCGCGGTGCGGGTCGCGGCCGAGGACACGGACCGTCCCCTCGTGGACGTCCCGGTACCCCTCCAGTGCTTCGAGTGTCGTCGTCTTCCCGGCGCCGTTGGTGCCGAGGAGCGCGAACAGCTCGCCGGTCCTGACCTCGAAGGAGATCCCGGCGACGGCCTCGAAGTCGCCGTACCGCTGGCGGAGTCCCTCGACGCGGATGGGTGTGCTGGTATCCATGCCCCCAGCGTCGCGATCGGGGCGCGTCCGCCGGTAGAAGCGCGTATCACCGGTTCCGGCGGCGGCTGTCAGCCGATCGGCATGACAGGTGTCATGCGCCGTTCCCGGCGGCGCCGCGCGGGACGCGGGCCTCGGTCCGGGGACGGGCGAAGTCGACGGTCTCCGGGCGCCGTCCGGGCCAGGTCAGGCGGGTCGCGGCGGCCGGGGTCTCGGCGACCAGGCGGCCGTGCGCGACGACGTGGCTCGGCCGGGTCTGCCGCCGGACGGCGTCGTGCGGCGACGCGGCGGGCAGCACGACGAGGCTCGCGGGGCGGCCGGTCTCGACGCCGTACCGGTCGCCGAGCCCGAGGACGCGCGCGGCCCGTCCGGTGACCATCGCGAACGCCTCGTCGATCTCGGCGGGCGCGGTCAGCTGCGCGGCGGCGGCGCCGACGAGCGCGACCTGGAGCGGGAACGCGGTGCCGAGCGGGAAGAACGGGTCCATGACGTCGTCGTGCCCGAACGCGACGTTCACCCCGGCGGCGAGCATCTCCTTGACCTGGGTGAGGCCGCGCCGCTTCGGATAGCCGTCGAACCTGCCCTGCAGCGCGAGGTTGGCGAGGGGGTTGCAGACGAGGTTGGCTCCGGAGCGGGCGATGATGCGCTGGAGCTTGCCGGAGTAGGCGCCGCCGTAGGAGCCCATCGCCGTGGTGTGCGACGCGGTGGCGCGTTCGCGGAGGCCGCCGCGCCGGGCGAGCGCCGCCAGGACCTCCACGAAACGGGACTGGTCGTCGTCGATCTCGTCGCAGTGGGCGTCGAGGGCCAGGCCGTGGCGCTGCGCGATGTCGAACGCGATCTCCAGGGAGCGGACGCCGTCCTCGCGGGTGTCCTCGTAGTGCGGGATGGCGCCGATCGCGTCCACGCCGCGGCGGGCGGCCTCTTCCAGCAGCTCGGCGCCCTGGTCGAACGAGCGGACGCCCTCCTGCGGGAACGCGACGAGCTGCAGCCCGATGACGTCGGCGACCTGGTCGCGGACGGCGAGCATCGCGTCCAGCGCGACGAGGCCGGGGTCGGTGACGTCCACGTGGCTGCGGACGTGCAGGACGCCGTTCGCCGCGTACCAGCGCAGCACCTCCGACGCGCGGGCCACGACGTCGTCGCGGGTGAGCGCCGCCTTGCGCTCGCTCCACACGGCGATGCCCTCCCACAGCGACCCGGACGCGTTCCAGCGCGGCTCCCCGGCGGTGAGCGCCGTGTCGAGGTGGACGTGCGGCTCGACGAACGGCGGGCTCACGAAGCAGCCGGTCGCGTCGATCCACTCCTCGCCCGCGAGCCGCCCGGCGGGCGCGATGCGGCCGATGCGGCCGCCGTCGATCTCGATGTCGTGCGGGCCGTCGCGTCCGGTGAGGCGGGCGTTGGTCACGAGGCGCATTGGGGGAGCCTTTCCTACGGCGTCATGTCGTCCAGGCGGGTCTTGACGACCTTGCCCATGGCGTTGCGCGGCAGCGACTCCACCAGGTGCACCACCCGGGGCCGCTTGTGGGCCGACAGCCGCTCCGCCACGAAGTCGATCAGCTGCCGTTCGGCGACGCCGTCGGCGACGACGTACGCGGTGACCTGCTCGCCGAGGTCGTCGTGCGGGGTGCCGACGACGGCGGCCTCCCGGACGGCGGGATGGGCGAGCAGCGCGTTCTCGATCTCGCCCGCGCCGATCCGGTAGCCGCCGCTCTTGATCAGGTCGGTGGACGCGCGGCCGACGATGCGGTGCCAGCCGTCCGGTCCGATGGTCGCGATGTCGCCGGTGCGGAACCAGCCGTCCGCGGCGAACGACTCGGCGGTGGCGTCGGGGCGGTTGAGGTATCCCTTGAACAGCAGCGGGGCGCGGACGTGCAGCTCGCCGGGCGTCTCGCCGTCCGCCGGGACGGGACCGCCGTCCTCGGCGGCGAGGCGGGTCTCGACGCCGGTCAGCGGCGTGCCGACGTATCCGGGACGCCGGTCGCCGCCGGCGCGGGCGCTGATCGTGATGAGCGTCTCGGTCATGCCGTACCGCTCGACCGGCCGGTGCCCGGTCAGCCGCGCGAGCCGCTCGAAGACGGGCACGGGGAGCGGCGCGCTGCCGGAGACGAGCAGCCGCGCGCTGCTGAGCGCACGCGCGGCGGACGGGTCGGCGGCCGTCCTCGACCAGACGGTGGGGACGCCGAAGAACAGGCTCCCGCCGTCGTTCTGAGCCGCGCCGGCGTAGGCGCCGGGCTTCGGACGTCCGGTGTGCACCAGCGGCGAGCCGACCCGCAGCGCCCCGAGAACGCCGAGGACGAGCCCGTGCACGTGGAACAGGGGCAGGCCGTGGACGAGGACGTCGTCCGGGGTCCAGGCCCAGGCTTCGGCGAGCGCGTCCAGCCCGGCGGCGATCGCGCCGCGCGAGATCAGCACGCCCTTCGGCGCGCCCGTCGTCCCGCTGGTGTAGAGGATCAGCGCGGTCGCGTCGGCGTCGGCCTCGGCCTTCGTGCTCCCGTCGTGCGGGAGCGCGTCGACCGGGATGAGGGGCGGTTCGCCTTCCGCCGGAGGGGTCGCGTCGCGGGCGGCGAGGAGGAGGCTCGCGCCGGAGTCGCCGAGGATGTGCGCGCGTTCGGCGGGGCCGGAGTCGGGCGGCACGGGGACGACAGGGACGCCCGCGAGGAGGCCGCCGACGACCGCCGCGACCGTCTCCAGGGACGCCGTGGCGTGGACCGCGACGGCGTCCGCGCCCCGGATCTCCGCGGCCACGGCCGACGCCCAGCCGAGCAGCTCGTCGCGCGGCAGGCCGCGTCCCGCGATCCGCACCGGGCCGCCCGTCGCGCCGAGCAGGTCCATGGTCGCCCCTCTCCGTCTCGTCCTGGAAGTATGCCTTCCGTGTCGTTCCCGCAGGGTGCAGCCCTGACCTATCCCGCGCTCGCCGCCCGGCTGCTGGTCCTGCCGCCGTCGTGCGGCGTGGCGCGCGTCGTCGCGATCGACGGGCCGAGCGGCGCGGGGAAGTCGACGTTCGCCGATCATCTCGCCGAGGTGCTGGTCGGCGCGCCGGTGGTGCGGTCGGACGACTTCCGCGTCCCGTGGGACGCCGACCCGCTCACCTGGTGGGGGCCGCTCCGCGCGGCCGTCCTCGACCCGCTCCGCGACGGGCGGCCCGCTCACCTGCGCCGCTACGACTGGCACCACGACCTGTACGGGCGGGAGGAGGAGATCCCGGCCGGGCCCGTCCTGATCGTCGAGGGCGTCGGGGCCGCGTGGGCGGGGTCGCCCGCCGCGTTCCGCGTCTGGATCGACGCGCCGCACGACCTGCGCCGCGCCCGCGCCATCGACCGCGACGGCCCCGAGTACGCCGGAGCCTGGGACGCGTGGAGCACCCGCGAGACGGCGTTCTTCGCCGCCGACGGCACTCGCGCCCGCTCCGACCTCCTCGTGGACGGCACCACGTTCACGTCCCATCGCTTCCGGACCTACTCGACGGCGTCGACGTCGGCGGACGGCGACCCGCCCGACAGCTCGGCATAGCCCGGGCCTCTGTCGAAGAACGGCGCGGGCCCGCGTTCGGCGCGCAGGCGTTCCCGCAGGGCCGTGGTCGCTTCCTCGTCGACGACGCCGCCGGTCAGGACGACGCCGTAGTCGTCGCGGGCGCCGTCCACCGACACCTTGCCGTCGCGGACGTCGGCGGCCACGCGGGACGGGTCGCGCTTCAGCGGGTCGCCCCAGCCGCCTCCACCGGTCGTGCGGATGCGGATGACCTGCCCGGCCTTGACGGGGTGGTCGTCCACGAGGCCGTCCATCTCCTCGCCGTCGATGTCCACGCGGAAGGGACGTCCCGCGCGGCCGCCGTTGACGCCCCAGCACGACAGGATCGACCGGTCGGCGATCGACATGTAGTGGGCGTCGCGGAGCATCCGGATGTGCTTGTCGTAGCCAAGCCCGCCCCGGTACTCCCCCGGCCCGCCGGAGTCGGCGGCGAGGCCGAGGCGCTCGACGATGAACGGCCAGCGGGCCTCGGCGAACTCGGCGGGGATGTTGCGGGAGTCGGGCACGACGTGGATGGTGTCCTCGCCGTCGGCGTAGTAGCGGCCGCCGGAGCCGCCGCCGAGCACCTCCCGCATCAGGTAGGGGCCGCGGTCGTCCTCCCCGTAGACGCCGGTGTAGCGGATCGTCTCCTGGTCGGCGGGCATCCGCCCGCCGGTCGCCTTCGCCAGGACGCCCGCGAGGACGCCGAGCAGCCGCAGGATCACGAACGTCCGGGCGTTCGTCGGGGCCGGGAAGACGGGCGTGAGCAGCGTGCCCTTCTCCGGGAACCGCATCTCGATGAGCGGCACGACGCCCTCGTTGACGTCCAGCTCGGCGGCCCGCTCCGGCGTGTCGGCCAGGTTCCGCAGGACGGGCGCCAGCCACTTCTTCAGGAACACGCCGCCGGAGTAGTCGCCCGCGTGGTTGATCGGACCCTTGGCCTGCGGGGACGTCCCGGCGAAGTCGATGACGAGCGGGACGTCCGCCGCCTTGTCGACCGTCAGCGTGATGCGCTGGGCGTGCAGGCGGGGCGGGTCGACGCCGTCGTGCTCGGCGTAGTCCTCCCAGACGAACACGCCGTCCGGGATCTTGGCGAGCAGCTCGCGGCGGAACGTCTCCGTCGTCCGGTCGATGATCGCGTCGAAGCACGCCTCGACGGCGGCGCGGCCGTAGCGGGCGAACAGGTCGCCGAGGCGGCGGGCGCCCATCAGGCAGGCGGAGCACTCGGCGTCCAGGTCGCCGGCGAGCGAGTCGGGCATCCGCGAGTTGCGGGTCATGATCGTCAGCGCCGCCTCGTTCGGGACGCCCTGGTCCCACAGCTTGATCGGCGGGACCATCAGGCCCTCCTCGAACGCGCTGCGGGCATGGCTCGGCATCGATCCCGGGACGGCGCCGCCGATGTCGTCGTGGTGCCCGAACGCCTGCACGAACGCGACCACCTCGCCTTCGTGGAACACCGGGACGGTCACGCACAGGTCCGGCAGATGCCCGATGCCGCCCTCCGACAGGTACACGTCGTTGTGGAAGAACACGTCGCCCGGACGCATCTCCTCGGGCGGGAAGTCGCGGGCGATCGGCTGGACGAGCGCGGAGTACGAGCGGCCGGTCAGCTTGCGGAGCCGCCGGTCGTGGATCCCGGCGCGGAAGTCGTGCGCGTCGCGGATCATCGGGGAGCGGGCCGTCCGCGCGATGGCCGTCTCGACCTCCCGCTCGACGGACGCGAGCGTCCCCTCGACGATCTCCAGCAGGATCGGATCGACGGTCATCGGGTCGATGATCATCGGGTCACCACCAGGTTGCCGAAGCCGTCGAGTTCCGCGGTGAAGCCGGGGTGCAGCGGCAGCGTCGAGCCGAACTCCTCGATGACGGCCGGGCCCGTCACGGTGTCGCCCGGGGCGAGTTTCTCGCGGCGGTAGACGGCCGTCTCCTCCCACTTGTCGAAGTGGACCGTCCGCGTGCCGGTCAGGGCGCGTGAGGGGTCGCCGTCTCCCGGCGGACGCTCGGTGAGGCGCGGGCGGGCGATCGGGCCGATGCCGGAGACGCGGAGGTTGACCCACTCGACGGGATGCCGCGGGTCGTCCCGGTAGCAGTACCCGTAGAGGGCCTCGTGGGCGTCGTGGAACCGGCTGACCACCTCGGCGCGGAACGCCTCGTCCTGGTGCCCGGCGGGGGCGGGGACGCGCACCTCGAACGCCTGCCCGTAGTAGCGCAGGTCGGCGGAGCGGGCGAAGCGGCGGCGATCGTCCGGGAAGCCTTCGCGGGCGAGCGCCTGCGCGGCCTCCGACTCCAGGTCGGTGTAGATCTCGTCCAGGAGGGCGGGGTCGAGTTCGGCGTCGCGGACGACGCGCGTCCGGACGTGGTCGTTCTTCACGTCCACCGTGAGCAGCCCGAACGCCGACAGGTTGCCGGGGTTATCCGGGATCACGGCGGCGGGCAGGCCGAGCACGTCCAGCAGGCGGCAGGCCAGCAGCGGACCGGACCCGCCGAACGCCACCAGCGGGTAGTCGCGGACGTCCAGGCCCCGCTTGACGGTGATCTGCCGGATCGCGTTGGCCTGGTTCCACGCCGAGATCTCCAGGATGCCGGCGGCGGCCCGCTCGACGGGCAGGCCGAGCCGGTCCGCGAGCGCGTCGAGGCCCGCGCGGGCGGCGGCCACGTCCAGGGGCACCTCGCCGCCGAGCAGGTGCGGCGGGATGCGGCCGAGGACGGCGTGCGCGTCGGTCACCGTCACCTCGGTGCCGCCGCGGCCGTAGCAGAGCGGGCCGGGGTCGGCGCCCGCGCTGCGCGGCCCGACCTTCAGCGCGCCGTCCGGCGACCGCCACGCGACCGACCCGCCGCCCGCCCCGACCGTCACGATGTCGATCATCGGGATCTTGACGGGGTGGCGGCCGATCGAGCCCTCGGTGGTGAGGGTCGGCTCGCCGTCCAGGACGACCGCGACGTCGGTGGACGTCCCGCCCCCGTCCAGCGTCACGACCGAGCCGTGCCCGCTGTGCGACACCACGAACGCCGCGCCGAGCGCTCCGGCGGCCGGGCCCGACAGGACGGTCGTGATCGGCTGGCGGGCGACCTCGTCCGCCGACAGCACGCCGCCGTTGCTCTTCATCACCAGCAGCCGGGACGCGACCCGCCCAGCGAGCCGTTCCGCGATCCGCGCGAGGTAGCCGTTCATGGCGGGCTTGACGGCGGCGTCCACGAGCGTCGTCACCGACCGCTCGTACTCGCGGTACTCGCGCAGCACCTCGCACGACAGCGACACCACCGCGTCCGGGTGCTCGTGGGCCAGCACGTCCCGCATCGCGAGCTCGTGGGACGGGTCGGCGTAGGAGTGCAGGAAGCACACCCCGATCGCGAGGATCCCCTCCTCGCGGAACCAGCGGGCCGCCGCGACCGCCGACGCCTCGTCGAAGGGGCGCAGCTCGGCGCCGGTGTGGTCGAGCCGCCCGCCGACCGTCCGGACCCGGTGCGCCGGGACGATCCGCGGCGGCTTCACCCAGAAGTAGCTGTTGCCGTAGCCGTCCGGGACGCTCTGCCGCGCGATCTCCAGGATCGACTCGAAGCCCTCGGTGGTGATGAAGCCGAGGTCGTCGATCCGGTCCTCCAGGAGGCGGTTCGTCGCGACCGTCGTGCCGTGCGACAGCGCGGCCACGTCCGCCGGTTCCGCGCCGAGGAGGGCGAGGATCTTCGCGACGCCGTCCGCGAACCCCTCCGCGGGGTCGGCGGGCGTCGAGGGCGTCTTCGTGGTGACGAGCCCGCCGCCGTCCTCGTCCAGCGCGACGACGTCGGTGAACGTCCCGCCCGTGTCGATCCCGATCCGCAGCCGCCTCATGAACACGGGTCTACCGGACGCCGCCCACCTGCGAAACCGTCGCAATCTGCCAACGGACGGGATCGTGTTTCGTGAGGGCGCGTTAGGGCTAGGCTGAGCAGTTCCGATTTCCGACGAGACGCTGGAGCCCGTTCATGGCCCTGGAACGCCCCGAGATCGACTTCCCCGAGGGACAGCCGCCCGCGTACCTCGACATCACCGACATCACCGAGGGCGACGGGCCGGAGGCCGCGAAGGGCTCGAACGTCTCGATGCACTACGTCGGCGTGTCGTGGTCGACCGGCGAGGAGTTCGACGCGTCCTGGAACCGGGGCGGCACGCTCGACTTCGAGCTCGGCTCCGGCCGCGTCATCAAGGGCTGGGACATGGGCATCGCCGGGATGAAGGTGGGCGGGCGCCGCAAGCTCGTCATCCCGCCGCACCTCGCCTACGGCGACCGCAGCCCGAGCCCGGCCATCAAGCCGGGCGAGACGCTCATCTTCGTCGTCGACCTCGTCGGGGTGAGCTGACGCTCCCTGCCCCTCGACGGCTGGCAGTTCAGCGGCGGGAGCGGCGCCCCAGCAGGTAGCCGATCAGCACGCCGATGAGTGCGACGAGGCCGCCGGAGCCGAACGCGACGATCATCGGCCAGCCGGTGGTCGCGCGCTCCGGGACGGCCGCCGCGCGTCCCGCGTAGACGGCGCCCGTCCCGGCCTGCGCGTCCGGAGCCGCGGCCTCGGGTTCAGCGGGTGCGGGCGGGGGCGCGGTGAGGTCGCGTTCGACCGCGGCGAAGAACTCGCCCGCGGTGCGCTTGGCGACGCCGCCGAGCATCCGCTGGCCGACGCCGCCGACCATCCCGCCGACGACCGCGTCCGCGTCGTAGTCGATCCGGGTCGAGCCGTCGCCGCCGGTGAGCCGGACGCGGACGGTCGCGTCCACCGTGCCGGGCGCCCCCTGGCCGCGCGCCCGCAGGACGAACGAGCGCGGCGGGTCGGGATCGGCGAGCTCGACCCGCCCCACGTACGTCCCCTGGATCGAGGCGACGCCCGCGGTGACGGTCATGCGGTAGGTGTCCGGGCCCGTCTCCTCCAGGGAGCGGCATCCGGGGATCGTCCTCGCCAGGACCGCCGGATCCTGGAGCGCGTCCCACACCCGGGCGAGCGGCGCGGCGACGGTGGCACTGCCGGTGAGCTGCATGGACCCGACTTTAGGGAATGGCGCCGCCGCGCCGAACGGCAACATCTGCCGAGTACACGCCGAGGATTGGGCAGATGCGCCCGCCCGATCCTGGGAAATGGTCAGATATGTCCGGCAGGTTCCGCCGGGTGCGAACTCCCCTCGCCACCCGCGCGTCAACCGATGCGAACCCCCAGCCGAACCGAACGGAGTACGCGGCCGATGCGAGGTACGACGCCCGTGATCAGCATGGTTGCCGCCGCCGTGGTCGGCGTGGCCGCGGGCGGCTGGCCCGTCCTCACCGCGCGGGCGGGCGACTCGGGGCCGTCGATGCGGACGCAGCTCGCCGCCGTCCTCGGCGACCAGAAGTGGGCGACGCCGAAGCCCGGCTCCTGGACGCCTCCGCCGCCGTCCCAGGACGGTCTGCCCCCGGTCATCAGAAGCATCGAGACGCAGGAGCGCGTCGTCTTCCTCACCATCGACGACGGCTACGAGTACGACTCGGAGTTCGTGAACCTCGTCCGCACGCGGAAGGTTCCCATCATGACGTTCCTGACCTCCACCTACATCAAGGGCCAGGGACAGTACTTCTGGGCCATGCGCAACGCGGGCTCGCGCATGGAGAACCACACCGTCAGCCACCCCAACATGGGGACGCTCCCCGCCGACAGGCAGAAGAAGCAGATCTGCGAAGCCTCCGACCAGATCCAGAAGCAGTACGGGCGCCGTCCCGAGATCTTCCGTCCGCCGTTCGGCAGCTTCAACCAGACCACGCGGCAGGTCGCCAAGGAGTGCGGCATCAAGTCGGTGCTGCTGTGGTCGGCGGAGTTCTACAACGGCACCACCGGACCGGGCGTCGGGTTCAACGGCTTCGCGCGCGGCGACGGCGGCAAGGGGTTCAGGCCCGGCGACATCATCCTCATGCACTACCGCAAGGGGCTCGCCAAGGACCTCCTGACGATCCTCGGCTGGATCCAGCAGGCCGGGTTCCGTCCCGCCGCCGTCCAGAACTACCTGCCGAAGTCGCTCGGCGGCAACGCCCCCGACAAGCCCGCGCCCACGGGCGGCTGAAAGCCGACCTTCCCGGAGGAATCCCGGTTACGCCGAGAGCCCGCACCCCCGTTCACTAGGGTCAACACGCTGGCGGGGTTGAGGTCCCCCGCACCCGAGCCGACCCCGCCAGCACTACAACGTCCTCGCGTTTTCCCGGACGACCAACGTCGGGTCGTTCGCCGCCCGTTCGCGCAGCTCGTAGAGGGTGTCCGGGGAGAGCGGCATCGCGTCCACGCGGACGCCCTCCGCGTCCTCCACCGCAGAGGCGATCACCGCCGACACCGGGATGACGCCCGCCTCCCCCGCGCCCTTGATGCCCAGCGGGTTCAGCGGCGACGGCGTCTCCAGATGATCGGTCTCGATGCGCGGGATCTCCGTCGCGTACGGCATGAGGAAGTCCATGAACGACGCGTTCAGCAGCTGGCCCGACTCGTCGTACACCATCCGCTCGTACAGCGCGCCGGCGATGCCCTGCGCGACACCGCCGTGGATCTGCCCCTCCACCACCATCGGGTTGATGAGCCGCCCGCAGTCGTGGACGACCGCGTACCGCAGGATCGCGATCTCCGCCGTGTCCGGGTCGACCTCCACGATCGCGGCGTGCGCCCCGGCGGCGAACGTGGACCGGACGGGCGAGTAGTAGTCGCGCCCCTCCAGGCCCGGCTCGTCCCCCGCCGCGACGGGCGGCTCGGTGACGGGGCGGCCGACCGCGAACTGCGTCGCCGCGGCAGCCTCCTGGTCGAACGCGTACCGCAGCGGGTTCGACAGGACGGCGACCGTCCGCAGCGGCACCGACGCCGACGGGTCGCCCTTGACGTGCACGACCCCGTCGGTGATCTCCAGGTCGCGCGGGTCGGCCTCCAGCGCCTCGCCCGCGATCCGCAGCGCCTTGCCGCGGACCTTCCGGCATGCCAGCGCGATCGCGTTGCCGCTCATCACGGCGGCGCGGGACGCGAACGTCCCGACCGCGTACCCGAACCGGCGGGTGTCGCCCGTCGTGACGTGCACGTCCCCGATCGGGACGCCCAGCTCCGCGGCCGCGATCTGCGCGAACACGGTCTCGTGGCCCTGGCCCTGCGACGTCAGCCCGGTCGAGACGTGCACCCGCCCGGCCGTGTCGATCTCGACGTGCCCGCCCTCGTACGGGCCGACGCCCGTCCCCTCCACGTAGACGCCGAGGCCGATGCCGAGGCGGCGGCCCCGGGACGCGGCGGCGGCGCGCTCGGCGTCGAAGCCGTCCCAGCCGATCAGCTCGCGCGCCTTGCGGAGCAGCTCCGGGTAGTCGCCCGAGTCGTAGATCAGCGGGCGGCCGTCCTGGAAGGTGAGGCCCTGGTCGTAGGGGAACTCGTCGGGCTGGATGAGGTTCGCGGCGCGGACGTCGGCGCGGTCGAGGCCGAGGTGGCGGGCGACGCGGTCCATGGTCCGCTCCATGCAGAACACGCCCTGCGGGCGTCCCGCGCCCCGGTACGGGGTGACGATCAGCGTGTTGGTGTAGAGGCTCGTGACCTCCGCCCGGTAGGCGCCGATCTTGTACGGGCCGAGGAGCTGCGTGGACGTGACGATCGGGATGATGATCCCGTACGGGGTGTAGGCGCCGTGGTCGTGCCGGATCTTCACGTCCAGGCCGAGGATGCGGCCCGCGTCGTCGAACCCGACGCGGACGTCCTGGAGCTGCCCCCGCTCGTGCGCGGCGGACACGAAGTGCTCGCGGCGGTCCTCGGTCCATTTCAGCTCGCGGTCGAGGAGCCGCGCGGCCCACGGGACGAGGACCTCCTCCGGCCACGGGTGGACGATCTTCACGCCGAACCCGCCGCCGACGTCCGGGGCGACGACCTCGACCTTGCCGTTCGGCAGCCCGAGCCGCGCGGCGATCGCGGCGCGGACGCTCGTGGACGCCTGCGTGGACGAGTACACGCGCAGCGACCCGTCGTCGGCGTCCCACCGCGCGTAGACGCCGCGTCCCTCCAGCGGCATGGACGCGCTGCGCTCGATCGCGAGGCTGAACTCCAGCACGTGCGGGGCGGCGGCGATCGCGGCGGCGGCGTCCCCGTTCTCCTGGACGAGCACCGCCCCGACATTGCCCGGCACGTCGTCGTGGACGAGGTGTTCCGCCCGCGTCGCGGCCTCGATGCCGACGACGGGCGGGAGCGGCTCGTACTCCACGCGGATGCGTTCGGCGGCGTCCTCGGCCAGGTACCGGTCGCGGGCGACGACCATCACCACGGGCTCTCCGACGTGCCGGACGACGTCGCGCGCCAGCGGATACCCGGTGCGGCCGTGCGTGAGCGCGGGGTGCGGGATCAGCAGCGGCAGCGGCTCGCCGACCCGTCCGGGAAGGTCCTCCCAGGTGTAGACGGCGACGAGGCCGTCGACGTCCAGGGCGCCGGCCACGTCGATGTCGGTGATCCGGGCATGCGCGTGCGGCGACCGGACGAACGCCGCCGCGAGCGCGTCCCGTCCCAGGTCGTCGAGGTAGCGGCCGCGGCCGGTGAGGAGGCGCGCGTCCTCGCGGCGCTTGACCGGCTCGCCGAACACCCGCGTCCCCATCTACGACTCCCCTTCATCGGCGGACAGAGCCAGAATGTCGGCGGCGCGGTGCACCGATTTGACGATGTTCTGGTAGCCGGTGCAGCGGCACAGGTTCCCGGAGATGCCCTCAAGGACCTGGTCTTCGGTCGGGCGCGGCGTCTCGCGCAGCAGCGCCGTCACCGTGCAGAGGAACCCGGGCGTGCAGAAACCGCATTGCAGGCCGTGGCATTCGCGGAACGCGCGCTGCACCGGCGACGGCGTCCCGTCCTCGCCGGCGAGGCCCTCCACGGTGGTGATCTCGTGGCCGGAGGCGGTGACGGCGAGCATCAGGCACGACCGCACCGGTGCCCCGTCCAGCAGGACGGTGCAGCAGCCGCAGACGCCGTGCTCGCAGCCGACGTGCGTGCCGGTGAGCCCGAGGTCGTGCCGGAGCAGGTCCGACAGCAGCCGGCGCGCCGGGACGCGGGCGGTGCGGTGCGTCCCGTTGACGGTCAGCCCGACCTCGAAGCTCTCCTCCACGTCACTCCCCCGCCTTCATGTCAGTCCCCCGCCTTCCGCAGCGCCCCGTCTTTCCACAGTGCTCGGGCCGCCGCGGACTTGAACGCGCGCTCGGTGAGCACGCCGGTCAGGTGCCGCCGGTAGGCGGCGCCCGCGTGGATGTCGGTCTCCGGGTCGATCCGCTCGCGGACGTGCGCGGCCGCGGCCGTCCAGTCGCCGTGCGGCCCGGCGGCGCCGGTCAGGTCGAGGACGAGCGGCGTCGCGGAGATCCCGAGGTACCCGGCGCGGGCCGCGGAGACGCGCAGGTCCTCGTCCAGGGTGACGACGGCGGCGACGCCCGCGAGCGCGTAGTCGCCGTGCCGCCGCGCCGTCTCCGTGAACGCGGTGCCGGTGCGGGGCGGCGCGGCCGGGAAGAACGCCGAGACGGCCAGCTCGCCGGGTTCCAGCGCCGATTCCATCGGCCCGAGGAAGAACTCCTCGGCGGGGATGGTGCGGCGCCCGCGCGCGGACGCGGCCTCGACCGTCCCGCCGAGGAGGGCCAGGACGGCGGGCAGCTCGGCGGCCGGATCGGCGTGCACGAGGCTCCCGACGACCGTGCCGCGGTTGCGGATGACGGGATGCGCGACGTGCCGGAGCGCCTGCCCGAGCAGCGGCTGGACGGCCGCGGCCTCCGGTGAGCGTTCCACCCGCGCGTGCCGGGCGAGCGCGCCGGCCCGGACGCCGTCGTCCCCCACGTGCAGGGTGTCGAGTTCGGCGACGCGGTTGATGTCGACCAGTTCCGGCGGCGCGGCCAGCCGCATGTTCAGCAGCGGGATGAGGCTCTGCCCGCCCGCCAGGACCTTGCCGGACGGCTCCGCGTCCAGCGCGTCCAGCGCCTCGCGAACGGTGGCCGGGGCGCGGTAGCCGAACGGCGGCGGCTTCATCCCGCCGCCCGGTCGGTGGGCGCGATGACGCCGCCGCCCTGGCCGCTCGGTCCGCGGACCGCGTTCAGGACGTGGTAGCCGACGAGGACGGCGATCGTCCCGAGCGCGATGCCCTGCAGCGGGAAGTCGTCGGTGATGTCCAGTGTCACGTTCCCGATCGCGAGGATGATGCCCGCCGCGACGGGGACGAGGTTGACCGGATCGGCGAAGTCCACCCGGCTCTCGATCCAGATCTTCGCGCCGAGCAGCCCGATCATCCCGTACAGCACGACGGTGATGCCGCCGAGGACGCCGCCGGGCGTCGCGGCGACCAGCGCGCCGAACTTGGGGCACAGCCCGAACAGGATCGCGACGGCGGCGGCGACGTAGTAGGCGGCGGTCGAGTAGATCCGGGTGGCGGCCATGACGCCGATGTTCTCGGCGTAGGTGGTGGTCGGGGAGCCCCCGACCGCGGAGGCGAGCGCCGTGCCGACGCCGTCGGCGGTGATGGCCCGGCCGAGGACGGGGTCGAGGTCGTCGCCGGTCATCGCGGCGACGGCCTTGACGTGCCCGGTGTTCTCCGCGATCAGCGCGATGACCGCCGGCAGCGCCAGCAGGATCGCCGAGGTCTTGAAGTCGGGGCCGTGCAGGCTGGGGAACCCGAACCAGTCGGCCGCGTCCACGCTGGAGAAGTTGACCCGGTCATGCGGGAACGCGGTCGCGACGCAGTACGTGCCTTCGGTCGCGCAGGGCTTGCCGGACGCGTCCAGAAGATTCTGGCCGGGGAGAACTGACGTGATCGTCCCGACGGTGTTGTCGAGAAGCCACGACAGCAGGAACCCGAACACCAGCGCAAGCAGCACCGCGATCCGCGCCCAGAACCCGCGCAGCAGCACCGCGCAGAGCACCGCGAAGCCCAGCGTCGCCAGCGCGACCCACTGGTCCTGCGGCCAGTAGACGGTCGCGACCACCGGCGCCAGGTTGAACCCGATCAGCATCACGACGGCGCCGGTCACCACCGGCGGGAACACCCGGTGGATGACGTCGCCGCCGACGAAGTGGATGAGCAGGCCGACCGCCGCCAGCACGGCGCCCGCGACGAGGATCGCGCCGGTCACCGTCGCGCTGTCGCCGCCCGCCGCGCGGATCGCGGCGACCGCGCCGACGAACGACGCGCTGGTGCCGAGGTAGCTCGGCACCCGGCCGCCGACGATCAACAGGAACAGGATCGTCGCGATCCCGGACATCATGATCGCCAGGTTCGGGTCCAAGCCCATCACGACGGGGAACACGAACGTCGCGCCGAACATCGCCACCACGTGCTGGGCGCCGATCCCGGCGGTGCGCGGCCACGACAGCCGCTCGTCCGGTCTGACGACCTCGCCGGGCGGCGGGGTGCGCCCGTCCCCGTGCAGCTTCCAGCCGAACACCATCGAGGCCCCTCCCCGCTCAACCGTCCGCGTTCATGCGGGCACGGTAGATCTACCCCGGTCGGCGGGCATCGGCGACATCTGCCAAAGCCCACGCGCCGGTTCGGCAGGAGCGGCGCGTCACCGAAAGATCACCGAGGCGGGGTCACTACCCTCAGTTACTCTCAGATACCGCGCATGCGCAGCACGTGAAGGGCGAGGGTGAGGTTGAGACGGAGATGGGCGTCCTCCGTGAACGCTCCGAGCATCCGCTCCAGTTTCCCGATGCGGTACCGCAGCGTGTTGTAGTGGAAGTGGAGGCGGCGGGCGGTCTCGGCGACGTTGAGGTTGGTCTCCAGCAGCACCTGCAGGGTGCGGCGCAGGTCGACCAGCTCCGGCTCGTCGTCGGAGGCCAGGTCGCCGAGCGTCTCCCGGACGAACGCGTGCAGCTCCTCCGGGTCGGACACGAGGCTCAGCAGCCGGTACACGCCGAGCTGGTCGAAGTGCGCCCGCGCGCTCGCGCCGTTCAGCTGCCGCCCGACCCGCACGGCCTTGACGGCCTGCTCGTAGGCCTCGGGCAGCGCGGCCGGGGACGTCACCGTCCGGCTGACGCCGGTGGAGAACGTCCGGCGCACCGGCAGGTGCTCGGCGAAGATCGACGACGCCTCCTTGAGCATCGCCTGGACGGGCCCGGCGGTCAGCTCGGCGGGATCGCCGCCGTCCGCGCCGATCACCGCGACGACCTCGTGCGCGAAGCTCGCGACGGCGGCGCCGCGGTCGTGCCGCCGGACCGCCGTCGTCCACGCGGCGGCGAGGCGTTCCTGCGCGGACCGCTCCTCCACGCCGCGGCCGCCGCCGCGGGTGCCGGCCTCGGGCTCGGCGCCCTTGCCGCGGGCCTTCCCGTCCGTCTCGGGGGCGGACGGGTTGCCGCGCGGGCGGCCGTCGAGCTCGGCGACGACGACCATCACGGGACGGTCGAGGTCCCAGCCGAAGCCGGCGCAGTGCGCGATGACCCTGTCATCGTCGCCGGCGCGTCCGGCGAGGATGTCGCGCAGGAAGTCGGCCCGGTACTTGCTCTCGACGGCGGCGACGGCCTGCTGCTTCGTCACCACGAGCGCGGCGACGGTCGCGGCCCGCTCCAGGATGCCGAGGTCGGTGCCGCGCAGCGTGCCGCCGGGGCTGAACGCGATGATCCGGCCGTGGTCGAAGCCGCCCGCCATCACCGGCACGACCAGGTGGTCGCCGGTGCCGTGCGCGCCGATGATGCCGCAGCCGCCGCGCCCGCAGGCCGCGTGCCGGCCCGCGTCGAACGCCCGCATGGCCTGGACGTGCTCGTCCGGGCCGGCGCCGGCGAGGACGCGCTGCTCGCCGTCCACGACGACGACGGCGACGTCCAGCAGCGTCGCGACCTCGTCGACGACCTCCTGGAGGCCGCCGCCGCACAGCACGATCTGCACGAGCGCGCGGTGGACCTCCTCGGTGCGGGCGAGTACGGACGCCTGCCGGTTCAGGATGTCGGTCAGGACCTGGTTCAGGATGTCGTCGAAGCCGACGTCGTTGGGGAGCAGGATCAGGGGGAAGCCGCGGCGGTCGGCCTGCGCGATCATTTCGGCGGGGAGCGAGTCCAGGTAGCGGCCGAGTTTGATGGCGAGGGCCGCGAGTCCGCGCTCGTCCAGGTCGGAGACCAGGTTGTCGAGCGACTGGGGAGTGTTGCGCAGGGGGTAGCCGGTGGTGAGGAGGAGCTCGTTCGGCTTCACCCACGACAGGATGTCGGGGACCTCCATCACGTTGAGACGCTGGACGATCCGTTCGAGACCGGCCCGTCCGGCGATGAGGCGGGCGCCGTTCAGGGTGCTGACGCCGAGGACCTCTCCGACCGACAGGCCATAGGTCAGTGTTCCGGTGCTCGCGAGCCGCAGGGCCGGTGGGCCCGGGTCCGCTGTGGTGGTGTAGCTCATGCCAGGGGTCACCTCGCTATTTGGTGCGTACATCGCCCGTTACGGCGTGATCGCTACCGCTTCCTGATCAACACTGACAACTAAGACGAACGATGACAAGCATCCTTGGCAGCTTTCTCCATACGTCCGGTGCGGGGGCCGTTCTACCGTCTCGGCAGAGGCCGGGCCGTCCGCAGGCCGGACGGCGACCGACGCCGGCCTCGGGAGGTTCCGTGACCGCACTCGTCCGCGACCCGATCCCGCTTCCGGCCCGGCCCGGACGGCGGCCGCCCGCCGCCGGCGCCGCGAGCCTGGCGCTGCGGCCGCTGCTCGATCCGCCGCGCCGCGCGGCGCGGGTCATCGCCGTGTTCCCGGCGGCGCTGTACCTGGAGATGCGGGGCGGCCCGGAGCCGCGGGTGCTCGCGGTCGTCACGTCCGACGCGCACCGGCTGCCGAACTCGGTGGTCGTCGTGGCGACGCGCAAGGAGCAGCCCTTCCGGTCGATCCGGGAAGGCGGCGATGCGTGGGTCGGCGACGGGCGGGTGGAGGCTGGTCCGCTGCACGTGCGCGTCCGCCGCTGGTGGGACCCGGCG
This sequence comes from Actinomadura sp. KC06, assembly GCF_004348735.1. GTDB lineage: Bacteria > Actinomycetota > Actinomycetes > Streptosporangiales > Streptosporangiaceae > Spirillospora. The sequence continues at coordinate 17,794 of NZ_SMKT01000005.1, read as the reverse complement.
CCGGTGCTCGGGCCGGTGCAGGCGTCCGCGCTCGCCTACGGCGTCCGGTGCCTGGAGGCCGAGCTGGCCGACGCCGGGATGCTGACCGGCGCGGGGACGGCGGGCGGCGGCCTCGGCGACCATCCGGACCCGGCCGCGCTCGCCGAATGCTGTGCCGAGGGCGACCTCGCGGGCGCGGTGGAGGCGGCGGAGCGGATCGTGGGGCTCGGCCCCGGCCTGACGCCGAGCGGCGACGACATCCTGTGCGGCCTGCTGGTGTCGCTGCGCAGCGTCGGCGACGCCCTCCGGCACGGCCGGACGGCCGTATGGCTCGCGGACTGGCTAGGCGCGGCGGTCACCGCCGACGCCGGCACCCGCACGACCGCGCTGGCCGCGACGCTGCTGCACTGCGCGGCGGCGGGCGGCGCGGGCGCGGAGGTCGCGGCGGTGCTGCGCTGCGTCGCGGGCCACGAGCCGCAGGACGCGCTGGTGACCGGCCAGGCCGTCCGGCGCCTGCTGGCGGTGGGCCACACGTCCGGCGCGGACCTCGCCCAGGGCATCCTCGCGGGCTGCCGCGCCGCCCTCGCCCTGAGTGCTGTGCGTCAAGCTTCCAGGGTCACCGCATGAGCGAAGCGAACCGGGGGGTGTGGGGGGTCGCCCCCCACCGGAGGTCCGCATGAGCGATTGGGTCGAGGTGCGCCCTGGGAGCTACCACGATTCGGTCACGCTGATGCGGGTCAGCCGTTCGCTGTCTGAGCGGCCGGACGTGGCTGCAGCGATGGTGGCGATGGGCACCGAGTTGAACCGCGAGATGCTGGCGCGGATGGGCTTCGGCGTCCCGGCGGACACCGGACCGGACGACCTGGTGGTGGCCGTCCGGGCGGAGAGCGAGGCGCTCGACCGGGCGCGGGACGCGCTGGACGGGCTGCTCCGCGAGGCATCCCGCCCGGCCGATACGGGAGTGCCGGGCACGATGGCGCCGCCGCGGACGACCGCGTCCGCCGCCGCCCGCGCGGACGCGACCGTGGCGCTGCTGTCGGTGCCGGGCCCGCACGTGTTCCCCGAGGCCATGGACGCGCTGGACGCCGGCCTCAACGTCATGATCTTCAGCGACAACGTGCCGCTCGCCCAGGAGATCCTGCTGAAGGAGGCCGCCGCCCGCCGCGGGCTGATCGTGATGGGGCCCGACTGCGGGACGGCGGTGATCGGCGGCGCGGGGCTCGGGTTCGCGAACGCCGTCCGTCCGGGCCCGGTCGGCATGGTCGCGGCGTCCGGGACGGGCGCGCAGCAGCTGATGTGCCTGCTGGACGAGGCGGACGTCGGCGTCAGCCACGTCCTCGGCGTCGGCGGGCGGGACCTGTCGCCCGAGGTCAGCGGCCGGTCGGCGCTGGCGGCGCTGGCGGCGCTCGACGCCGACCCGGCCACCGAGCTGATCGTGCTGGTGTCCAAGCCGCCCGCGCCGCAGGTCGCGGACCTGATCCGGGAGGCGGCCCGCCGCCTCGACACCCCGGTCGTGTTCGCGCTCCCGGCCGCGGGCGAGGACGACCTGACGGCGGCGGCGGAGAAGACCTTGAAGGCGCTGCGCCGGACGGTTCCCGAGTGGCCCCGCTGGAAGGCGGCGCGGCGTCCGGCGCCGGTGGCGGGGCGGGCGCTGCGCGGGCTGTTCGCCGGCGGGACGCTCCGCGACGAGGCCGAGTCGATCGCGCGCGACGCGCTCGGCTGGGATCTGGCGGCGCGGGGCGCGGACGCGGCGGGCGGCCACCGCTTCACCGACTTCGGCGACGACGCCTACACGCGGGGCCGCGCCCACCCGATGATCGACCCGGCGCTGCGGCTGGAGGCCGTCCGGGCGGAGGCGGGCGACGCCGGCTGCGGCGTCCTGCTGCTGGACGTGGTGCTCGGCCACGGCGCGGAGCCCGACCCGGCCGCCTCCCTCGCCCCGGCGATCGCGGACGCGGTGCGGGACCGTCCCGACCTGGGCGTCGTCGTGTCGCTGTGCGGGACGCCCGCCGACCCGCAGGACCGCGACCGGCAGGCGGCGGCCCTGTGCGAGGCGGGCGCGGACGTGTTCGCGTCCAACGCGCAGGCCGCCCGGCACGCTCTATCGATGGTCGAAGGGATGTCAGGATGAGCGCAGCGAACCGGGGGGTGCGGGGGGTCGTCCCCCCGCAAGGTGCGCTGATGACCGACCAGCGGCACCCGCTCGGCGGTCTCCTCGCCCGCGACCCCCGGGTGGTCGCGACCGGGGTGGAGGTCCTCGCGGACGCGCTCGCGGAGCAGGCCGTCCCGGTGGAGAGGGTCGGCTGGCGGCCGCCGCCCGCCGGGACGGAGGCGGCGCTCGCGGCGGTGCTCGGCGACCCCGGCCACGCGGACGCCAACGCCCGCGCCGTGCAGCGGATGGTCTCGTCCCGCCCGCATCTGGTGGACGTACGTCCCGCCCGCGAGGTCCTCGGCCTGGACGAGGCGACGTTCCTGCACGCGGGCCCGCCGCTGGAATGGGAGCGCGCGTCCGGTCCGATGCGCGGCGCGCTCATCGGCGCGATGCTCCTCGAAGGGCTCGCGGAGACGCCGCTCGGCGCCGAGCACGCGCTGGAGCGCGGCGCGGCGACGCTCGAACCGTGCCACCACTACGCCGCGGTCGGGCCGATGGCGGGCGTCGTCAGCCGGTCCATGTGGATGCTGGTCGTGGAGGACGCCGAGCACGGCGGCACCGCGTACTGCTCGCTCAACGAGGGCCTCGGGAAGGTGCTGCGGTACGGGGCGTACGGGCCGGAGGTGATCGACCGGCTGACGTGGATGGGCGAGGTGCTCGGGCCCGCGCTGCAGGCGGCCGTCCGCCGCCACGGTCCGCTCGACCTGATGTCGGTCATGGCGCAGGCGCTGCAGATGGGCGACGAGCTGCACAACCGGAACCGGGCGGCGACGTCGCTGCTGCTGCGCGAGCTGGCGCCCGGCCTGCTCGCCGCCGAGGACGTGCCGCGCGGCCGGGCCGCCGAGGCGCTGCGGTTCGCGGCGGGCAACGACCATTTCTTCCTGAACGCGGGGATGGCCGCGGCGAAGGTGTGCGCGGACGCGGCGCGGAACGTCCCCGGGTCCAGCCTGGTCGTGGCGATGGCCCGCAACGGCACGGACTTCGGCGTCCAGGTGTCGGGGACGGGCGACCGCTGGTTCACCGGCCCCGCGGGCGTCCCCGACGGCCTCTACCTGGGCGATTACGGCCCGGACGACGCCAACCCCGACATCGGCGACTCGGCGATCACCGAGACGGCCGGGATGGGCGGGTTCGCGCTCGCCGCCGCGCCCGCGATCGTCCGGTTCGTCGGCGGCGAGGTCCCGGACGCGATCGCCGCGACCCAGCGGATGTACGAGATCACCCTCGCCGAGCATCCCGCGCTGCAGATCCCGCTGCTGTCGTTCCGCGGCACCCCCGTCGGCGTGGACGTGACCCGCGTCGTCCGCACCGGGATCCTGCCGGTCATCGACACCGGCATCGCCGGACGCGAGGCCGGGACGGGCCAGGTCGGCGCCGGGCTCGTCGAGCCGCCGGCGAACGTGTTCGCCGACGCCCTGCACGCCCTCGCGGAGACCGCGTAACCCCTGCGTGCGGGGGTAGCGTGCCGCCATGAGCGAGCTGATCACCGGGGAGCAGTACGCGCTGAGCGCGGGCCCGTACCAGGCCGTCGTCACCGAGGCGGGCGCGGGCCTGCGCGAGCTGACGCACGACGGACGGCCGCTGATCCTGACCTACGGCGCCGACGAACCGGCGCCGGCCGCGTTCGGGCAGCTGCTGATCCCGTGGCCGAACCGCGTCGACCGGGGCCGCTACGCGTACGGCGGCGCGGCGCATCAGCTCGACGTGTCCGAGCCGGAGCGGGACTGCGCGATCCACGGGCTCGTCCGGTGGGCGCCGTGGCGGGCCGCCGAGCAGCGGCCCGACCGGGTGCGGCTGACCCACCGGCTCCTCGGTACGGCGGGTTACCCGTTCCGCCTCGACCTGGAAGCCGAGTACGTCCTGAATGAGGCGGACGGCCTGCACGTCCGGATCACGGCACGGAACGCGGGCACGGTGACGGCCCCGTACGGCCACGGCGCGCACCCGTACCTCACGGCCGGGGAGCCGATCGACTCCTGCTCGGTCACGCTCGGCGCCGACCGCTACCTGCCGGTGGACGAGCGGATGATCCCGTCCGGGCCGTCCCTCGACGTCACCGGCACGAAGTACGACCTGCGCAAGGGCCCGCTGCTCAGCGACCGGCGCATCGACAACGCGTTCACCGGCCTGAACCGCGACGGCGAGGGCCGCGCCTGGGTGACCCTCGCTAGCGCCGCCCGCACGGTGGGGCTCTGGGCGGACGAGTCACACCCATGGATGGAGATCTACACCGCCGACAACGCCCCGAACCCTCGCGAAGGGCTAGGCGTCGAGCCGATGACGTGCCCGCCGAACGCGTTCGCGTCCGGCGAGGGCCTGCGGCACCTCGAACCGGGCACCGAGTTCACCGGAACCTGGGGAATCCAGGCGGTCACCTAAGCGGCCCTGGTTCCCTAGCGGGCGCGGGGTGAGGGATCATATCGGAGTGAATCTCAGCGTCTCCTCGTACGACGACCTGTCCGATCGCATCGCCGCCGTCCGCGACGAGCACGGCGAGCGCCGGCCCGGCGGCGCCGACGGCCGCCAGCCGGTGCACACGGTGTACGTCCCGGCCGACCGGTTCTCCCGCTCGACCCCCGCCGACTTCGGCGCGGAGGCGCTGCGGCTGCTGAACACGCACACGCCGGGCGCCGGGTCGTTCGGCGCGGCGTTCGGGCTCGACCCGGAGATCGCCGGGCTGGTCCGCGAGCGGGTCGCGGCGAAGCTTTCCGCCGAGCCGGTCGAGGACGTGCGGATCGACTTCGAGGACGGCTACGGCGTGCGCCCCGACGCCGAGGAGGACGGCCACATCGAGCAGGTGGTCGAGGCCGTCGCCGCCGCGTACCAGGTCAAGGGCCTCCCCCACTACTGGGGCGTGCGGGTGAAGTCGTTCGCCGACGGCGGGCACGAGCGCTCGATGCGGACGCTCGACGGGTTCCTCACCGCGCTGCGCGACCGGCTCGGCCGGCTGCCCGGCGGGTTCACGATCACGTTCCCGAAGGTCGTCGCGGCCGAGCACGTCGCCCTGTTCGCCGAGTGGCTGGACCGGCTGGAGACGGCGCTCGGGCTGCCGTCAGGCATCCTGCGGTTCGAGGTGCAGATCGAGACGCCCGACGCGATCCTGGACGGCGACGGCCGGACCGGGCTGCGCGCCATCGCGACCGCCGCCGCGGGCCGCCTCACCGCCGCGCACTTCGGCGTCTACGACTACACGGCCGCGCTGGGGCTGCCGCCGCACGAGCAGCGCCTCGACCATCCCGCCTGCGACTTCGCCCGGCACGTCATGCAGGTGTCGTTCGCGGGCACCGGCGTGCGGCTGTCGGACGGCTCCACCAACGTCATCCCGCGCAACGACGGCCCCGACGAGGTCAACGCGGCCTGGGCGACGCACGCGGCGCACGTCAGGCATTCGCTCTCGCACGGCTTCTACCAGGGCTGGGACCTGCATCCCGCGCACCTGCCGAGCCGGTACGCGGCCGTGTACGCGTTCCACCTGAGCGGCGTCGACGACGTCATCGGACGGGTCCGCGCGTGGCACGAGCAGGCGTCGGGCGAGGCGAGCGGCGTCCTGGACGAGCCCGCCACCATCAAGGCGCTGACCTCCCGGCTCCGCCGCGCCGTCGACTGCGGCGCCCTGGACGAGAGCGTCCTTCCCGCGTCCTGACCCCGTCCGCCCGCGGGCGCGCCGTCACCCGGGCTCGTGCCCGCGGCGCCTGAGCGCGGTCAGGTCGTCGGGTGTGTCGATGTCGTCGGGCGCTGCGACATCGTCGCACGGGACGGGCGTGACCAGGTCGGGATGGGCGCGCAGGAAGTCGCGCGCGCCCGTGTCGCCGACCGCCGCCTCGGCCGCGGCGCCGAAATGCGCCGCCCGCAGCAGGACGGGATTGCGCCGCTCTCCCCCGTACGTCGCGATGGCGATCTCGGCGCCGGCCTCGTAGGCGGCGATCAGGCGTCCGACCGCGGCGGCGGTGATCAGCGGCTGGTCGACGAGCGCGACGACGGCGGCGGGGCAGGCGGGCGGCAGCGCGGCGAGCCCGGCGCGCAGCGAGGAGCCCATGCCGTCCCGCCACCGCGGGTTCGGGACGACGACCGCGCCGATCACCTCGACCGGCTCGGCCCCCACCACGACGATGGCCGGTGAGCAGCCCGCGTCCCGCAGCATCCGGACGCCGCGGTCGACGAGGCGCTCACCGTCCAGTTCGAGCGTCGCCTTGGGCCGTCCGAGCCGGCTGCCCTCTCCGGCCGCGAGCAGCAGGCCCGCCGGCGGTTCCGCACCGTGCAGAGTCATTCCGCGAGGGTAGTGCGGTCAGGGCGCGTCGGCGTGGATCCTGCCGGTGGTGTCGGTGAGCGGGCGCCCCGACCCGCCCCATCGGAGCTGGACGAGCTCCGCCGCGATCGACACCGCGGTCTCCTCCGGCGTGCGGGCGCCGAGGTCCAGCCCGATCGGCGAGCGCAGCCGCGCCAGCTCGGTCTCGGACAGGCCCGCCTCCCGGAGCCGGGCGAGGCGGTCGTCGTGGGTGCGGCGCGACCCCATCGCGCCGACGTACCCGGCATCGGTGCGCAGCGCCACCTCCAGCAGCGGCACGTCGAACTTGGGGTCGTGGGTCAGGACGCAGATCGCCGTCCGCGCGTCGACGTCGGCGCCCGTCTCCTGCAGGTACTTGTGCGGCCACTTGACCACGACCTCGTCCGCCTCCGGGAACCGCTTGGGCGTCGCGAACACGGGGCGCGCGTCGCACACGGTCACGTGGTAGCCGAGGAACTTGCCGATCCGGGCCACGGCGGCGGCGAAGTCGATCGCGCCGAACACCAGCAGGCGGGGCGGCGGCGCGAACGAGTGGACGAAGACGGCCAGCTCGTCCAGCCGCCGCTCCCCCTCGCGGCCGTAGTGGCGCTGGCCGGTGAGGCCCTGCGCGAGCATGCCGCGCGCGTCGTCGTCGACGGCGGCGTCGAGGCGGGCGGCGTGGGGCGCGTCCGGCGCGAGCGACCCGGACGCGCGGTCGGCCCAGATCACGCGGCGCGCGCCGATCGTCCCCGGCCCCGCGACGACGGTGGCGACCGCGACCGGCTCGCGCGCCCCGATGGACGCGGCCACGCCCGCGAACTCGGGGAACGTCGCCCGGCCGACCGGCTCCACGAGCACGTCGAGGATCCCGCCGCAGGTCAGGCCGACCGCGAACGCGTCGTCGTCGCTCACCCCGTACCGCTGGACGACGGGCTCGCCGCTCTCCATCACCGACTGCGCCAGCTCGTAGACGGCGCCCTCGACACAGCCGCCGGACACGCTGCCCGCCACCTCGCCGGAGGCCGACACCGCCATCGCCGCGCCCGGCGGGCGCGGCGCGCTGCGGAAGGTGTTCACGACGGTCGCGAGCCCGAACGTCTCCCCGGACGCGTACCAGCGGGCGATGTCGTCCAGCACGTCACGCATGTGCGCTCCCCTTCCCTGAGCCGCCGCCGACGAGGCGGGCCAGCTCTTCCAGCGCCGCGAGGCTGTGCCCGGACGTGAAGTCGTCGACGTGCGGCAGCGCCGCCGCCATCCCCGCCGTCAGCGGCTCGTACCCGGGACGCGCCTTATGCGGGTTCGCCCACACCACCCGGTGCGCCAGCCGGTGCAGCCGCGCCATCTGCTCGCCGAGCAGGCCGGCGTCGCCGCGCTCCCAGCCGTCCGAGGCGATCACCACGACCGCGCCGCGGGCCAGGCCGCGCTGCCCGAACCGGTCGAGGAACTCCTTGAGCTCCTCGCCGAGCCGGGTGCCGCCGCTCCAGTCCGGGATCGCCGCGGACGCCGCCGCCATCGCCGCGTCCGCGTCGCGGTGCCGCAGCTCGCGGGTGAGGCGGGTCAGGCGCGTCCCGGCGCTGAACACCTCCACGCCGCGCCCGCCGGAGCGTGCCCCGCTGGAAATCGACAGGGCGTGGGCGAAGCGCAGCAGGGCGTCGGCGTACGGGCTCATCGATCCGCTGACGTCCACGATCAGCACGACGCGGCGGGGGCGGGTGCGGTGCGTCCGGCGTTTCAGCAGGGACGTCTCGCCGCCGCGGCGCAGCGTCTCCCGGATGGTCCGCGCGGGGTCGAGCCGTCCGGTGGGCGCGGGCGCGAACCTGCGCGACCTGCGCCGCTCGGCGCCCGCGTCAAGCGCCGCGATGAGGCGGGCGACCTCGGCGCGCTCGGCGGCCGTCAGCCGCGCCATGTCCCGGTCGCGCAGCACCTCGACGGCGCTGGCGGTCGCCGCCTTCAGCCCGTCGTTCCGCTCACCGCCGTCGGCCGTGCCCGGGTCGGGCATCGTCGTCCGGCGGACGACCACGGGCGGCGGCGGCCTGCGCCCCGGACGGGCCGTCGCTCCGGAGAAGTACGCGGCGAAGCACCGGTCGTAGCGGGCGAGGTCGTCGGGGTCGGCGCACATCGTCAGGCGTCCGGCCCAGTACACGTCGGACGGGTCGAGGACGTCGAGATGGTCGAGCGCCGCCAGCATCGCCTGCACCCGCTCGGGATCGGCGGCGCCGCCCGCCGCGCGCAGCGTCCTGGCGAACCCGACCATCGTCTCGGTGACGTCCCGCTCCACGTCCGGCTCACCCCCCGCCGCCACCGTTGAGCAGGGCCTCCAGGCCCCCGCCGAGCACGCGCTGCTGGTCCTCGCGGTACTTGAGGACCGCGCCGAGCGTCACCGCCGCGGCCGCCGGGTCCAGGTCGCGGACGCCGAGCGCGACGAGCGCCTCCGTCCAGTCGAGGGTCTCCGCCACGCCGGGCGGTTTCAGCAGGCCGGTCTCGCGCATCCGCTGCGCGGCCCGCGCGACCTGGGCGGCGAGCCGCTCCGCCGCGCCCGGCAGCCGCCGCCTGATGATCGCGACCTCGCGGTCGAACGACGGGTGCTCCAGCCAGTGGTACAGGCAGCGCCGCTTCAGCGCGTCGTGGACCTCGCGGGTGCGGTTGGACGTGACCACGACGACCGGCGGGCGCTCCGCGCTGATCGTCCCCAGCTCCGGGACCGTGATCGTGAAGTCGCTGAGGACCTCCAGGAGGAACGCCTCGAACTCGTCGTCGGCACGGTCCAATTCGTCCACGAGCAGGACGCAGGGCGACGTCTCCAGCGCCTGGAGCAGCGGCCTGGCCAGCAGGAAGCGCCGGTCGTACAGCTCGCCCTCCAGCCGTGCGACATCGCCGACGCCCGCGGCCTCGGCGGCGCGCAGGTGCAGGAGCTGGCGCGGGAAGTCCCAGTCGTACAGGGCCTGGGACGCGTCCAGCCCCTCGTAGCACTGCAGCCGGATCAGCGGCGCGCCGAGCGCCCGCGCGAGCGTCTTGGCCAGCTCGGTCTTGCCGACGCCGGCCTCGCCCTCCAGGAACAGCGGCCGCCCCATGCGCAGCGCGAGGAAGCACGCGGTCGCGAGCCCGTCGTCGCACAGGTAGGCGTGCCTGTCGAGCAGGCCCGCGAGCTCCGCGGGCGATCCGACCAGGTCCAGGGTCATCGCCGCCGTCTCCCCACGGGTCTCAGGCTACTCAGCCGGACGGACGACGCACATGCCCGGACATCCCCGCATTAATCCAAGTAAATCGGTATGGAAAGTTGACTTTCCGACGGTCGCTGAGCAGCATCGGAGCCATGCGAACCGGTGACCGGGACGACCCCGACCTGACCGACGAAGCGACCTACGAACGCCTCCGCTCCCCCTCCCGGCGCGCGCTGCTGCGCCTCTCCGCCGGCGCGGGACTGACCGCCGGGCTCGGCGGCGGCCTGCTGACCGCGCTCGGCCCTCCCGCGGCGGCGGCGACCGCCGCGCGGGCCGGCGCCGCACGGGCGGGCACCGCTTCCGGCGGGATCGTCAAGCCGCTCCCGCCGGAGCTGTTCATCCAGCACGGGACCAACGCCGAGATGCGCTGGGAGGCCATGCACCGGCAGGGCTACCTGACGCCCGCCGACCGGTTCTTTGTCCGCAACCACACCGCCACGCCGCTCATCGACCCGCGCACCTGGCGCCTCAAACTGTGGGGCACCGGCCTGGCCGGGCGCCCGACCGAAGACCGTCCGATCGAGCTCACCTACGAAGACCTGCTCGGCCTCCCCGCCGAGACCCTCACGGCGTCCATCGAGTGCACGGGCAACGGGCGCGGCTTCTTCGCGTCCCAGCAGGGGCAGGGGGCCTCGGGCACCCCGTGGAGGCTGGGCGCGGTGGGCGTGGCGCGGTGGCACGGCGTCCGGCTGTCGACGGTGCTGAGGCGCGCAGGTATAACCCGCGAGGCCGTGGACATCATGCCGCGCGGACTGGACGCTGACTACGTGGACAAGGGCGAGAACCTCGGCCGCGTGCGGCGCCCCCTCCCCGTCGCGAAGGCGATGAAGGACGTCCTGCTCGCCTACCGCATGAACGGCGCGCCCCTGCCGCCCGACCACGGCCATCCGGTCCGCCTGGCCGTGCCGTCGTGGGTCGGCATCGCGTCCGTGAAATGGCTCGGCGACATCCAGGTGGCGGACGAGCCGCTGTTCTCACCCTGGAACACCCGCTACTACCGGCTCTTCGGCCCCGAGTACCCGCCGGACGGGTCGGCCCCGCTGACCACGATGAACGTCAAGTCCGCGTTCGAGCTGCCCTGGGACGCGACGCTGCCCGCGGCGCGGCCGCTCGCCCTGCGCGGCCGGTCCTGGTCGGGCGGCGGCCGGATCCGGCGGGTCGAGGTCAGCGCGGACGGCGGCGCGACCTGGCGCGCCGCCCGCCTCCGCGACCGCCGCCCGGACCCGCGCGGATGGACGCGCTGGGAGTTCCCCTGGCGGCCCCAGCGCCCGGGATCGTACGAGCTGCTTGCGCGCGCCACCGACGAGACCGGCGCGACCCAGCCCGCGACCGTCCCCCACAACACGCTCGGCTACCTCTTCGGCGCCGTGGTACGGCACCCGGTCACCGTCATCTGAAAGGACGATCATGGCTTTGTGGACGCCAGACCCGACCTTCTACGCCTCCCCGCGCGACGCCGCGTCCGCGCCGGCCGAGAAGCTCGCCTACGTGGCCGCGTTCGACCGGACCGCCGCGAAACCGGACGCGATCGCCGTGCTGGACGTCGACCCGGGCTCCGCCTCCTACGGCTCCGTCGTCGGCTGGACGGACCTGCCCTTCCTCGGCGACGAGCTGCACCATTTCGGATGGAACGCGTGCAGCAGCGCCTTGTGCCCCGGGTCGCCGCATCCACACGTCGAACGCCGCTACCTGATCGTCCCGGGGCTGCGGTCGTCGCGGGTGTACGTCATCGACACCAAGGACGACCCTGTCGCACCGAAGATCGTCAAGGTTCTTGAGCCGGACGAGCTGGCCAAACGTGCCGGGTATTCGCGTCCGCACACCGTCCACTGCGGGCCCGAGGGCTTGTACTTGACGGCGCTCGGCGGCGCGAACGGCGAGGACGGGCCCGGCGGCATCGCCCTCCTCGACCACACCTCCTTCGACGTGCTCGGCCGCTGGGAGGTCGACCGCGGACCGCAGTACTTCGCCTACGACGCCTGGTGGCACATCGCGCACGACGTCCTCGTCACGTCCGAGTGGGGCACGCCGTCCATGGTGGAGGACGGCGTCGTCGCCGAACTGCTCCTCGGCCGCAAGTACGGGCACTCGCTGAACTTCTTCGACCTGCGCAAGCGCAAGCACGTCCAGACCGTGGACCTGGGCGACGAACACCAGATGGTGCTGGAACTGCGTCCCGCGCACGATCCGACCAAGCTGTACGGGTTCGCGGGAGTGGTCGTCAACGTCGAGGACTTGTCGGCGTCCGTCTGGCTCTGGCACCACGACGGCGACGCCTGGGCGGCCAAGAAGGTCATCACCATTCCTGCAGAGCCCGCAGACGCCTCATCCCTTCCCCCAGTCATCCAGCCCTTCGGCGCAGTCCCGCCACTCATCACCGACATCGACCTCTCCGTCGACGACCAGTGGCTGTACGTGTCGTGCTGGGGCACCGGCGAGCTGAAGCGCTACAACGTCAGCGACCCGTTCAACCCGGTAGAGGCAGGCTCCGTCCGCATCGGCGGCATCGTCAACAGGACACCCCATCCCGCCGATCCTGACCGGCCCCTCGCAGGCGGCCCGCAGATGGTGGAGGTAAGCCGCGACGGAGAACGCGTCTACATCACCAACTCGCTCTACGGCTCCTGGGACGACCAGTTCTTCCCCGACGGGGTCGGCGCGTGGATGGCGAAACTCGACTCCACTCCCGACGCTTTCACCTTCGACCGGCGCTTCTTCCCGAACGGCGAAGCGTTCCGCGGGCTCCGCCCGCACCAGACGCGCCTGCAAGGCGGCGACGCCTCCTCCGATTCCTACTGCTACCCCTGACCCGTGACCGAAGGATCCCTCGCCGCCCTCGTGGCGCTCGGCGCGTTCCACGGCGTCAACCCCGCCATGGGCTGGCTGTTCGCCGTGGCCCGCGGCTTCCAGGAGCGCAGCCGGACCCTCGTGCTGCAGTCGCTCCCGGCCATCGCCGCGGGCCACGCCGCGTCCGTCGGGGCGGTCGCGATCCTCGTCGCGCTCACCCGCTCCGTCGTCGCGACGCAGGCGCTCGCGATCGGCGGCGGCGCCGTCCTGGCCGGGTTCGGCCTGTGGCGGCTGCTGTCGAAGCGCCATTTCCGCTGGGTCGGCATGCGGATCTCGCTGTGGCAGCTCGCCGGGTGGTCGTTCCTGATGTCGTCGGCGCACGGCGCGGGCCTGATGCTGCTGCCCGTGCTGACCTCGTCCGGGACGGCTCCGGCGGGCCACGACCACGGGCTGGCGTCGGCGTCCGGCAGCGCGGTCTCGACGGGCGTGTTCGTCACCGCCGTGCACACCCTGTCGATGTTCGCCGTCGCGGGCGCGATCGCCGTCGTCGTCTACGAGATCGTCGGCCTGACCGTCCTGCGCCGCGCCTGGTTCAACCTCGACCGCCTCTGGGCCGCCGCCCTCATCACCGCCGGCACCCTCACCCTCATCACCGCCCTCTGAGCCGCCCGCCGTCAGCGGGGGTCGGGGGCCTCGCCTCGGGTGTGGAGGAGGGACTGGAGTTCGGCGAGCTGGCGGGCGGCGAGGGTCTTCTCGGCGCCGTTGATGCCCATCGCGCTGAGGGACGTGCCGTCCGCCAGGTCGAGGGTGGGCCACGGGTCGCCGGTCGTCATGGAGACGTCCACGACCTCGGGCCATTCGAGGCGGCGGGTGCGGAACGCGTTGACGACCGTGAGGCCCGACTCGTCGGCCGCGACGCGGCAGCGGGCCAGCATGTGCAGGATCCAGGCCATGAAGGCGCCGAACCCGACGATCAGGACGCGGTCGAACGTCTTGAACTGGGGCGCCACCACCACGGCGAGCGCGATCAGGCCGAGCATGATCACGCCCGCCGTGAGGTAGGCGACGATCCGGGTGGTGCGGGGACGCCACACGGTCGGCAGCGCCGGAGGCTCAGTCAACGATCTTCGAGATCGGGATTTCGAGGATGTCGTGAGCGCCGGCGGCCTTGAGCGCCGGGATCAGCGTGTTCACGCCGCGCTTGGCGACCACCGACTCCACCGCGTTCGACTCTCCGCCCGCCAGCGAGGTGACGGTCGGCGACGACATCGAGGGCATGATGTCCAGGACCTTCTGCAGGTCGGCCTGCGCGACGTTCAGCTTCAGCAGGACGTTGCCGCGCGCGCGGATCGCGCCCTGGAGAAGCAGCGAGATGTCCTCCATCGCGGCGCGCTTCTCGGGGTTCTCGTAGGCGTCGCGGTTGGCGACCAGCTCGGTGTAGCTGGTCAGGAGCGTGTCGAGGATGCGCAGGCCGTTCTTGCGCAGCGACGAGCCGGTCTCGGTGAGGTCGACGATCGCGTCCACGATGTCGGGGACCTTCGCCTCGGTCGCACCGTAGGACGGGACGACCGTCGCCTTGACGCCGTGCTTCTCCAGGAACCGCCGCGTCATCGCGGGGAACTCGGTGGAGATCCGGACGCCCTCCGGCAGGTCGGACACCTTCTGCCAGGGCGCGCCGTCCGGCACCGCCATGATCACGCGGACGGGGTTGGACGTCGCCTTGGAGTACTTCAGCTCGCCGAGGCTGACCACGTCGGCGTCGGTCTCGGTGATCCAGTCGCGGCCGGTGATGCCGAGGTCGAACAGGCCCTGTTCGAGGTAGGTCGGGATCTCCTGCGGCCGCAGCACCCGGACGCGCTCGATCCGCGGGTCGTCGATGGACGCGCGGTAGTCGCGGTCCGACGTCCGCTGGACGGTGAGGTCCGCGGCGTCGAACAGCTGCATGGTCGCCTTCTCCAGCGACCCCTTGGGCAGGACGAGTGACAGCACGGAATATGCCTTTCGATGGGACGAGAGTGAAAACCCGGGACGATCAAGAGCCGAGTGCGAGCCGGTCAGGGACGAAGGCCCCTGAGACCCCTACATATGCTCCAGGCCGTGCCCGGCGTGACCGTGATGCCGCAGACCTCGCAGGGTCAGTGCCGTGTCGAGTGCGGCCACAGTCGCCTCCCATCCCTTGTCCTCGGGGCTGCCGGGCAGCCCGCTGCGTTCCATCGCCTGTTCAATGGTGTCACACGTGAGGACCCCGTTGCCCACCGGAGTCGACTCGTCGAGCGCGACGCGGGTCACACCGGCGGTCACGGAGTCGCACACGTAGTCGAAATGGGCGGTCGCGCCCCGGATGACCGCGCCGAGGCAGACGACCGCGTCCAGGTCGCGGGCGAGCTGCTGGGCGATCACGGGCAGTTCCAGCGCGCCGGCGACGCGGGCGACGACGGGCTGGTCGACGCCGCACGCCTTCGCCGCCGCGAGCGCCCGCTCCAGGAGCCGGTCGGTGATCGGCTCGTGCCAGCGGGTGCAGACGATGCCGAGCGTGACGCCGGCGGCGTCGACGGTGATGTCCTCGGGGCGTCCCGCGCCGCTCATCAGAGTCCCTCGATCTGGTGTCCGAGACGGTCCCGCTTGACCGTCAGATAGCGCCGGTTGTGCTCGGTGACGACGACGGGCATGGACTCGCGTCCCCGCACGTCCACGCCGAACCCGTCCAGGCCCTTGAGCTTGTCCGGGTTGTTGGTCAGCACCCGGACCGAGCGTACGCCGAGGTCGCGCAGCATGTGCGCGGCGTTGGAGTACTCGCGCGCGTCGGCGGGGAGCCCCAGCTCCAGGTTGGCGTCGACGGTGTCGGACCCGTTGTCCTGCAGCGCGTACGCCTGCAGCTTGGCGAGCAGGCCGATGCCGCGTCCCTCGTGCCCGCGCAGGTACAGGACGACGCCGCGTCCCTCTTCCGCGATGCGCTCCATGGCGGCGTCGAGCTGGGTGCCGCAGTCGCAGCGGTCGGAGTGCAGGACGTCGCCGGTGAGGCATTCCGAATGGGCCCTGACCAGGACGTCCTCGCCGTCGCCGATCTCCCCGAGGACCAGCGCGACGTGCTCGCCGCCGTCGATGGCGCTGGAGAAGCCGATCGCGCGCCACGTCCCGTACCTGTTGGGCAGGCGGGTCTCGACAACGCGGGTGACCATCGCCTCGTGGCGCCTGCGGTGTTCGGCGAGCTGTTCGATGGAGATGAGCTTGAGCCCGTGCTCCTTGGCGAAGATCTGGAGTTCCGGCAGGCGCGCCATGGTGCCGTCCTCGTTCACCACTTCGGCGAGGACGCCCGCCGGGGCGAGCCCGGCCAGCCTGGCGAGGTCGACGGCGGCCTCGGTGTGCCCGCGCCTGCGCAGCACCCCGCCCTCGTGGTAGCGCAGCGGGAAGATGTGCCCCGGACGGACGAGGTCGCGCGGCTCTGACGCCGAGTCGCACAGCGTCTTGATCGTCCGGGCCCGGTCGGCGGCGGAGATGCCGGTGGTGACGCCGAGCCGCGCGTCCACGCTGATCGTGTACGCGGTGCGCATGCGCTCGGTGTTCTGCGCCGTCATCAGGGGGATCTGCAGCCGGTCGAGCTCGGCGCCCTCCATCGGGACGCAGATGACGCCGCTGGTGTAGCGGATCGTGAACGTCAGCAGCTCGGGCGTCGCCTTGGCCGCCGCGAAGATGATGTCGCCCTCGTTCTCGCGGTCCTCGTCGTCGACGACCACGACGGGAAGCCCCGCCGCGATGTCGGCCACGGCCGATTCGATGGAGTCGAAGATCCCGTCGCCGTCCTTACCGCTCATGATGCGGTCACCGCCTTCTCTCTGGGGCCCGCCGCCCCCTGCACGGCCCGGGACTCCCGGAGCCAGTTCCTGAACCCGACCAGCACCATCACGAAGAAGATCCCGTAGACGGCGCCGGAGACGTACAGCCCGGACTTGAGCGCCAGCGGCACCCCGACCAGGTCGACCAGCACCCAGACGACCCAGAAGTCGACGAGCGCGCGGCTCTGCGCGAAGGTCGCCACCGCGCTGCCGACGAAGATGTAGGCGTTCGCCCACGGCGACCAGGCGATCTTCAGCCACTCCAGATGCATGAACAGTTGCGCGACCACCGCCGTGCCGACCAGGAGCGCACCGGCCAGAATGGCGCGTTCCTTGAGCGTCGCCTGCCGGACGATCAGCCCGTGGGCTTCTCGCCGTCCACGAGTCCACATGGCCCACCCGTAGACGGCGAGCCCGCAGAAGAGCACTTGTTTTAGAGCGTTCCCTGGGACGTGCGCATGCAGCGACGCGGCGAGCAGAAGTGAGGCACCGGCGAGCTGCACCGGCCACGTCCAGAGGGTCTTGCGCATGGCGAGCCACACCACGGCGAGCGAGAGGACGTTGCCGGTGAGGTCGGTCCAGAGGATGTGCTCGCCGAAAACCTCGAATCCGGCGCCGAGCCAGTTCATCGCCGGTCGCCCAGCATGCGTTCGACGTATTTGGCGACGACGTCCACTTCGAGGTTCACCGGGTCGCCCGGCTTCTTGTGGCCGAGCGTGGTGAGCGCGAGCGTGGTCGGGATGAGCGCGACGCTGAACCGGTCGGCTGCGGCCTCGACGACGGTGAGGCTGATGCCGTCGACGGTGATCGAGCCCTTGTCCACGACGTAACGTCCCAGCTCGGGCGGCAGGGAGACGGTGACGACGTCCCACCGCTCCCCCGGCTCGCGGGAGATGATCTCGCCGACGCCGTCCACGTGGCCCTGGACGAGATGCCCGCCGAGCCGGTCGGAGAGGCGGACGGGCCGTTCCAGGTTGACCTTGGAGCCGGGCGTCAGCGCCCCCAGGCTCGACTTGTCGAGGGTCTCCTTGATGACGTCGGCGGTGAAGACCTCGTCCTTGACGTCCACGACGGTGAGACAGACGCCGTTGACGGCGATCGACGCGCCGTGCGCGGCGTCCTGCGTGACGAGCGCGCCACGGACCGTGAGCGCGACCGAGCCCTCCGACGGCTCGATCTGCACGATCTCGCCGAGTTCCTCGACGATGCCTGTGAACATCTCCCGGGCCTCCTAGTTCAGGCTCCGGGGGACGTCGATACGCCGGCGCACGCCCCTGGGCAGGGACGTGCCGCGCGCTGCCTCCCATCCGGACTTTCACCGTCGGTCCTGGAGTTCCACCAGGTCAACCGGCCGATGGCTTCGGCCGGGTCGCGGACTGTCACCGCCGGTTCGGAATTTCACCGACCCCGGAGCACGCGTTCATGCTTGGCAACCAGTGTGCCACGTCATACATTCCCGCCCGGTGTGAGCATCGCCACGGCGATGGCCGCTCACGCACAATCGAAGAAGCTCCCCAGCCGACGCTCGCCGGTCCGGGTACCGGCGGGGGTTGCCGGG